>JANOLJ010000068.1:0-37721 GCA_031419715.1 Burkholderiales bacterium
AAGGCTTTTGAGGGTTGCCTGCGGTACGCTGAATGTGGGGCCAAAGTCGGGTGCTTCCTGCACCAGAGGGAAGTCGTCACTTGGCAGCGTCTGCAACGTAAATCGGCTCTTTCCACCGTGCACAGTGAGTTTGCTTTGCGAACTCGACACGCTGACGACTTGCTCAACGGGCAGCGAACGCAGAATGTCAATGAGCTTTCGCGCCCCGACCGTGGTCGCGAAGTTTCCCGAATCACCATCCAGGATTTCCGTGGTGCGAATCTGTACTTCAAGGTCGCTAGCCGTGAACTCAACCCGATCGCCGACCTTCCGGATGAGTACGTTCGCCAGTACCGGAAGCGTATGTCGGCGTTCGACAATCCCAGCAACAGCTTGCAGGGCCCGCAGAACTTTCTCCTGTGCTGCTTTTATAACAATCATGTCAACCTCTTAGAGTGGTCGTAGTCGTAGAGCAGCCATCAAACAGTGGACAAGCTGCTTTTGTATCGTTGTATCAAGCACTTAGATGCGTGTGAACGGTGTGGTTGGAGGTACGCAAAGCAGTCTCTCTGACATGAACAACTTCTGATTCTCTGCGGTTGGCGAGATCTTTGGCCGGCTTGTCCGAAAGTTGTCCCCAGGCAGGTGATAAGAAACTCGTAGACCACGGGTCACCCCTTCAGGGTCTGCTCAAGCACATGGATCTGCTGATTCAACTCAGCATTCTTTTGCCGCTCGGCGGATATCTTTCGCACGGCATGCAGAACCGTAGTGTGATCCCTGCCACCGAACGAATCGCCGATCTCGGGCAAACTCTTCTGCGTCATTTCTTTGGCCAGATACATCGCGATTTGACGGGGTCGAGCAATACTTGCTGGGCGCTTCTTGCTGTACATGTCGGCAATGCGTATCTTGTAGAAGTCAGCCACGGTTTTTTGAATGTTCTCCAGACCAATCTGCCTGTTCTGAATCGATAGCAGATCCTTGAGTGCCTCGCGCGCCAGTTGAATGTTGACTTCCTTTAGGCTGAAACGCGAATACGCCAGAATCTTGCGCAGCGCTCCTTCAAGTTCGCGAACGTTCGCGCGCACATTCTTCGCGACAAAGAATGCAACGTCCTCCGGCATGGCGGTAGATTCGAGTTCCGCCTTTCGCATCAGGATTGCGACACGCATCTCCAACTCCGGCGGTTCAATCGCCACGGTCAAGCCCGCATCAAAGCGAGAGGTCAGTCTTTCGTCAATGTCGACCAAGCCTTTCGGGTAGGTGTCGCTGGTCATGATGATGTGCGCACGTTTCGCCAGCAAGGCTTCGAAGGCATTGAAGAACTCCTCCTGGGTACGCTCCTTGCCCGCGAAGAACTGCACGTCGTCGATCAAGAGTAGGTCCAACGAGTGGTACTTCGCTTTGAGTTCATCAAAAGTCTTGCGTTGATAGTTCTTCACCACGTCCGTGATGAATTGCTCCGCGTGCAGGTACAGAACGCGCGCGTCTGGACGGTTCGCCAGGAGCGCGTTCCCCACAGCGTGGACGAGGTGGGTCTTGCCCAGGCCGACACCACCGTAAACAAACAAGGGGTTGTACATCACACCGGGCGCCCCAGCGACATGCAGCGCCGCGGTTCGGGCCATCTGATTCGCTCTGCCGGGCACAAGCGTCTCAAAAGTCAAGCTGGAGTTGAGTCTCGTCCTGTTGTACTCCGCTGACGCGGAGCCGCTGTCCACCGAGGCCGCAGGCGGACGCCGACCAACTGATAGTGCCACATCGCCCGGTATGTTCTCACGCGTCGCTCGATTGGCACCGCCAATCGGGTCGTGGGTCGAAGTCGAGATTCCCGATACGTCGCGCTGAGCCAGCGTCATGTTGAGTCGAACGGGACGACCCGCCAACTCGCTGAGCACGGATTCAATGCGGCCACCGTACTGATTGCGAATCCAGTCCAACTTGAACCGATTGGCCACGCGTAGCGTCATGGCCGCGCCTGTGTCGGCATGCTCGGTGAAATCCGCCGCGGGTAGCGGCCGGATCCACGTATTGAATTGTTGTTCGGGCAGCTCCAATGCGAGTCGCTCGCAAACACGCTGCCAGAGGTCAGCCACCATGTTGTGGAGAACGTATCCGTTGGGAGCGCGGATTGTACGTCGGCAAGGCATGAACCGCGAGGTTATCCACAGTTCGAGCAGAATAGTTGGAATGAAGGCTTTCGGCCGCGCAGACCGCATTTCGTTGACCCAAGGGCGCGATTCTGCTGTAATCCTTGGCTTTTCCGCGTACGCGTCGCTCGACATGGATGCGTACCGTCAGTTGTTTTCCTCTGCAAGGAAAATCCGAACCGATCGCGCAGACAGCGGCGCCGTACTCCATCATGAAACGTACCTATCAAGCTTCCAAAATCCGCCGCGCACGCGTTCATGGCTTTCGTGCACGCATGAAGACTCGTGGTGGGCGCGCGGTCATCAACGCGCGCCGTGCCAAGGGCCGCAAGCGCCTGGCGGTCTGACCGCAGTCTTCCGGCTAAGCACGATCCCCGTCCCGGCTGTGAGCAGCATCCGGGTCACGCGGTTGCGGGAGTCGGTTGACTTTGAACGCGTTCTGGCGCAACCCGCAGCTGCCGTCAATCGATATTTCGCTTTGCATGGGATTGAAGCTGCGCCGCAAAGGCGACCCAGCTCCCAGCACAAACCCGAGCGAACCGACTTATCAACAGGCGACGAACCAATTAGGGAAGTTTCTGTGGATAACAAGCTGGATCGGGGCCAACCAGCGCTGCCCATTGAGGGCGTTTGGCTGGGTATCGTCGTGCCCAAACGACACGCACGCCGTGCCGTAACGCGATCTTTGCTGAAGCGGCAGATCCGAGCCAACCTGGGCAAGCACATGGCGTCCCTGCCTGCGGGGATGTGGGTCGTTCGTCTGCGAACCGCAATCACGCCCTCATTGTTCACTTCAGCGGCTTCTGAGCCGTTGCGCGTGGTCATCCTGAGGGAAATCAACCACCTGTTGTCGCTCCTGGCGAAGTCAAATCTCGGGAGTCGGGCCAACCGATCAACGCAGACATGAGGGACAGGTCAACATGGTCCGCGCGGCTGCTGATCGCCATGGTCAGGGGGTATCGCCTGTTCTTTAGTGCATGGTTGGGGAGTTCATGTCGATTCAGCCCCACATGTTCAGAGTACTCGATGCACGCGCTTCAACTTCACGGCGCGTTGCCGGGGGTCTATCTCACCGCGTCGCGACTTGTGCGGTGCCACCCCTGGTGCGCAGGCGGTATCGATCCGGTTCCTCAGAACGCGCCAGGCTGGTTCAGTCGCGCCTCCAGCGCATCCTCACCCGCGCACGGTGAGCGTGCCCCCACCGAACGAAGGAATCTGAACCCATGAACGATATGCGCCGCACCATCCTTTGGGTGGTGTTCTCGATGTCGCTGTTCCTGATCTGGGATGCCTGGAACCGTCACACCGGGCAACCGTCCATCTTCACACCCCCACCAGCGGCGAAACCCGCTTCCGCCGCCGCGGGCGCTTCGCCAGCGGCAAGCGCACTGCCCCCGGTCTCGGCAAGCACGGCATCCGTCGGTATACCCGCGGTTGCCGCTGCCACATCCACATCAACCGGCGAGCGCGTCGACGTCACAACAGACGTCTTCAAGGCCACGCTGGACACGCGCGGCGGTTCGTTGGTTCGCGTCGAATTGCTCGGCCAGGTGGACCCACTTGATCGGACCAAGAACATGGTCTTGTTCGACCAATCCGCGGAGCGCCTGTATGTCGCACAGACGGGGCTCGTGCCGCCTACCGGCGGTGCCGGCCTGCCCAATCATCACTCCGTGATGAAACTCGTCCCCGGCGAACGGAACCTCAAGCCGGGTAGCAACGAGATTCAGATCAGGTTTGAGTCGGATGAAGTCGGTGGCGTCAAACTGGCCAAGACGTACACGTTCGAGCGGGCGAACTACGTGATCCGCGTCGCCCACGAAATCGTCAATCCGACTCCATTGCCAATCGCCCCGCGCCTGTACCTTCAATTGGTTCGCGACGGCAACGCCCCAGCTGGCGAGTCCAGCTTTTACTTCACGTTCACGGGGCCGGCGATGTACACCGATGCCGCCAAATTCACAAAGGTCGAATTCAAAGACATCGAGAAGCGCAAGCCGGGCGAGAAGGCGGAGCACCCACTCGACGCTGACAACGGCTGGATAGCGATGGTGCAGCACTATTTCGCCAGCGCCTGGTTGATCGACAAAGCGGACAACGCAAGACTGCCGCGCGAGTTCTATACCGGTAAGGTGGCAGCCAACACCTATTCTGTTGGCATGATCGCCCCGGTGGGTGAAATCGCGGTAGGGGCGAGCAAGACCTTCGAGGCGCGACTTCTTGTCGGACCCCAAGAAGAAGACAAGCTCGCCGCGCTCGCGCCAGGCCTGGAACTTGTCAAAGATTACGGCTGGTTCACGATACTTGCCAAGCCCTTGTTTTGGTTGCTGACGCAGCTGCACAAATTCATTGGCAACTGGGGATGGGCAATCGTCGGCCTGGTGGTGCTGCTAAAGATCGCTTTCTATTGGCTCAACGCCACCGCCTATCGCTCCATGGCCAAAATGAAGGCGATCAACCCGAAAGTCATGGCATTGCGCGAAAGGCTCAAAGAAAAGCCGCAAGAAATGCAGCAGGAGATGATGCGAATCTATCGCGAAGAAAAGGTCAATCCCTTGGGTGGTTGCCTGCCAATCTTCGTGCAGATGCCATTTTTCATCGCGCTGTACTGGGTTTTGCTCTCCAGCGTGGAGATGCGCAACGCGCCGTGGATTGGTTGGATCACCGACCTCTCCGCGAAGGATCCGTACTTCATCCTGCCGCTGTTGATGACCGCTACGACGATGTTCCAGACTTGGCTGAACCCGACCCCGCCCGACCCCATGCAGGCGAAACTGATGTGGATCATGCCGCTGGTGTTTTCAGTCATGTTCTTTGTCTTTCCGGCTGGGTTGGTCTTGTACTGGCTCACCAACAACATCCTGTCGATCGCCCAGCAGTACATGATCAACAAGCAGTTGGGCGTGTTGGGCAAATAGCCCGGTCACGCCAAGCGGCGGCTCGCGGCGACTGCATTCCCCCACCGACGCTGCCGCGATGGTGTTTCGGTTGCACGACACGATAGTGGCAGTGGCCACAGCCTCTGGACGAGGCGCGATCGGCATCGTGCGTGCATCTGGTCCGCGGCTCGAGGCGCTCATGTTGGCCATTTGTGGTGGCCCACTCCAAGCGCGGCGCGCACACTATCTGCCGTTGCTCGGTGCCGACGGGCAAGCGATAGACAGAGGCTTGGCCATCTACTTTCCCGCGCCCCATTCCTACACGGGGGAGGACGTGCTGGAGCTTCAGGCGCACGGCGGGCCGGTGGTACTGCAGTTGCTTCTGGCGCGGTGCCTTGAGGCAGGTGCCGAGGTCGGCGCCCGAGTTGCGCAGCCGGGCGAATTTACGCAACGTGCTTTTCTCAATGGCAAGCTGGACCTCGCCCAGGCCGAGGCCGTCAGCGATCTGATCGAAGCGGGCACGGAAGCTGCGGCACGATCCGCGGCACAGTCACTCGCTGGCGGCTTCTCGGCGCAAATCAACGCGCTGGCCGAGCAGCTCGTGGAACTGCGCGCGTTGGTCGAGGCCACGCTCGATTTTCCCGATGAAGAGATCGACTTTCTGGACAAGGCCGACGCGCACGGACGACTCGCCCGCATCGCCGCGGCGCTGGACGATGCCTTGCTGCGCGCCCGCCAGGGCGTGCTGCTGCGTGACGGCATCAAGGTCGTGTTGGCTGGTCAGCCCAACGTGGGAAAGAGTTCGCTGTTGAATGCATTGGCCGGCGCGGAGCTGGCGATCGTGACGCCCGTGCCCGGAACGACACGCGACAAGGTCGGTGAGACCATTCAGATCGAGGGCGTACCGATACATGTGGTCGACACCGCCGGATTGCGCGAATCGAACGACGAAGTGGAGCGCATCGGCATCGAAAGATCGTGGGGCGAAATCGCCAGCGCCGACATCGTGCTGTTCCTGCACGACGTCACGCGAGCGTCGCAGCCCGAGTATCAAGCGGCCGAAGCACGGCTCGCCGAGCAGTTGTTCGGCGCACTTGCCCGCGGTGCGCGCATCATCCATGCGCACAACAAGATCGACGCGACAGCAGGACCACCCGAGGTGCAAGGAACGGCGATTTCGGCGCTCAACGGGGCAGGTTTGCCGGCGCTGCGCCGCGAGATTCTCAATTCGGTTGGTTGGCAGCAACCCATGGAAGGCGTTTTCCTTGCGCGCGCGCGCCATGTGCATGCGCTGCGGTCTGCCGCCGACCATGTCGCCCGCGCGTTGCAACACGCGAGCCGCGCCAATGCGGCAATTGAGTTGCTTGCCGAGGAATTGCGCCTCGGCCATCGGGCCTTGGAAGAGATCACCGGCGCATTCACTTCCGAAGACCTGCTCGGGCAGATATTCGGCAGGTTCTGCATCGGCAAGTGAGCGATATCGATGCCATCGTGACGTTTTCCCGCCCGGCGGCGCGCGGCGCGGTCGCGTGACCTTGACATCGGCGAGCGCCCCCAGGTCGCCGCCCGATAATGCACCGTCCCCGTGTTTCGGAGTGAGAGCGAACGATGATGGATGTCAATGCACTGGTGAAGGCGATTCAGTCGTTGAATACGGAAGACGCGTTTCGGCCGCGCCTGACGGTTGAACAGTGGCGCTCGGTCACGCCGTTCCTGGCGCCTCACGACATCCGCACCGGCGACCTGCTGATTAAGCAGGGCGATACGGATCACACGATGTACTTCCTTGGACAAGGTTCGCTGCAAGTGTTTGTCAGCGGGGCGGCGCCGGGAGCGAACAAGGTCGCGATCCTGCGCGCCGGTGCGGTTGTAGGCGAGACCGGACTGTTCGGCGAATTTCCGCGCATGGCCAGCGTCGAGGCCATGACGCCCTGCACCGTCTGGGCCTTGCGTGGGCCGCGCCTGGAGGAACTGGTGCAGCGTGCGCCAGCGCTGGCGCTGGAAATGATCCGAGCCGCCGGTGCGGTGATGTTGACCCGCGTGCGGGCGAATCAGGCGCAAAAGACGTCGTTCGCCTGAGCGGAACGCCGTCCCGTCCCGTCCCGGCGCGGGGCCGGTTCGTCAGGACCGACCGAGCAACTTGGCTTCAGCCAGCGCCAAGGACTCAGGAAGACCGGACAAGACCAATGTGTCACCCGCCGACAGCATGGTAGCGTCGTCGGGCTTGAACGCAGAGCCGCTTGCGCGGCGCAGCGACACCGCGCTCACCCCGACCGCGTGCAACGCCAAGTCCGCCAGGGGCCGGCCGACGCAGCCCGCTGCGGCGGGCAACGTGACGGAGAGCAACCGCGCATGGCGCAATTCGTCGACGGTGTCGTCATCGGCACCGTGAAAGTAGCCGCGCAGCAGGCCGTAACGCGCATCCCGCTGCGCTTGCACCACATGCAGCACGCGCCGCATCGGAACGCCGACCAATGCCAGCGCGTGGCTGGCGAGCATCAACGAGCCTTCGATCGCCTCCGGAACGACTTCCGTGGCACCGGCCGCGCGCAGGCGTTCCATGTCGCTGTCGTCGATGGTGCGCACGATGACGGGCACCTTGGGTGCGTGGTCCTGCACCAGGCGCAAAATCTTCAGGGCTGACAGCGTATCGTGGTAACTGACAACGACGGCGCTGGCGCGTGCCAGGCCGGCGGCCATCAGGCTTTGCAGGCGCGCCGCGTCACCGAAGACGACGCTTTGTCCGGCAGCGGCCGCCTGCCGGACACGATCAGGGTCAAGGTCCAGCGCCATGTAGGCGATGCCCTCACCCTCCAGCAGGCGCGCCAGATTCTGGCCACTGCGGCCATAGCCGGCGATGATCACGTGCGCCTCGGTATTGATGGAGCGTTTGGCGATCGTCGTCATCGCCACCGACTGCAGCATCCAGTCGCTTGAGCTCAGGCGCATCACGATGCGATTGCTGTAGAGAATCAACAACGGCGTCGCGAGCATGCTCAAGACCATGCTCGCCAAGACCGGGCTGAGCCAGACGGGATCAATGAGCCGCTGCTCGGCGCCGAGAGTCAGCAGCACGAAGCCGAACTCGCCGGCCTGGGCCAAGTACAAACCGGTGCGCAGCGCGACACCTGGTGGGGCACCGAACAGGCGCGCCAGCAACGCCACAAGAACGAACTTCGCCAGCACCGGCGCCAGCGTCAGCAGCAGCACCAGGAGCCATTGGTTCAGCACGGCGTGCCAGTCCAGCTTCATGCCGATCGTGATGAAGAACAACCCCAGCAACACGTCGTGGAAGGGCCGAATGTCGGTCTCGACCTGGTGCTTGTACTCCGTCTCGGCGATCAACATGCCCGCCAAGAACGCGCCCAGGGCAAGCGAGAGCCCTGCGTGTTCAGTCAGCCAGGCCAGACCCAGCGTGACCAGCAGCACGTTCAAGATGAACAACTCTTCGCTCTTGAGCCGCGCCACCAGCGTGAGCCACCAGCGCATCACGCGCTGACCGCCGACCAGCAGCAAGGTGAGCAAGACGGCAGCCTTCAGCGTCGCCCAGGACAACGCCGTGGCCAGATCGGCCGCGCTCGAATTCAGGGCCGGAATGAGCACCAGAAGCGGCACGACAGCAAGGTCCTGGAACAGCAAGGTGCCCATGACACGGCGGCCATGCTCGCTCTCAAGCTCCTGCCGCTCGGCCATCAGCTTGCCAACGATCGCGGTGCTCGACATCGCCATCGCGCCGGCGAGGACGAACGACCCCTGCCACGAAAGCTGCCAGGGGCGATCGGTGAACGAGAACGCCCAACTGAGCAAAAAATGCCCGGCCACGGTACCGATCACGGTAAAGGCCACCTGCGCCAAACCCAGACCGAACACCAAGCCGCGCATGCTCTTCAGCTTGGGCAGGTTGAACTCCAGGCCGATGACGAACATGAGCAGCACGACACCGAACTCGGCGAGGGTGTGCACGCCCGCGGAGTCCTTGGCCAGTGCCAGCGCATTCGGGCCGATGACCACACCCACGACCAGATAGCCCAGCATCGGTGGTAGTCGCGCCAGGCGGCACACCACCACGCCGGCCACTGCGGCGACCAAGTACAACAGAATCAGTTCAAGTGTGCTGGCCATCGGGGCTCGGTTGCTCGGCGACGAGCGGCCCACGGCGAAGACGCCGACATTGACCGCCTAGAATCGCCCCATCGTAATGGACGCTCGTGCGCGCGGGCGCACCCGGTGGTTGCTCAACCTGAATCGAAAACCGCCTTTGACGCGCAGCGCGCGTTGCAACTTGCGCGTGACACCTTCGACATCGAGGCCAACGCCCTGCTCGGCTTGAAGGCGCGGCAAGGCGAAAGTTTCGCACGCGCCGCGCAGGCCATGCTGGAGTGCCGCGGCCGCGTCGTCGTGATGGGCATGGGCAAGAGCGGGCATGTCGGCCGCAAGATTGCCGCCACGCTCGCCTCGACCGGCACGCCAGCCATGTTCGTGCATCCTGCCGAAGCGAGCCACGGCGATCTGGGCATGGTGACAAGCGGCGATGTCGTGCTCGCGATTTCGAACTCGGGCGAGAGCGACGAGCTGGCGGCGCTCGTTCCGGCGCTCAAGCGCCTGGGCGTCATGCTCGTCCTGATGACGGGGCGCAGCCAGAGTCAACTTGCCCAGCATGCAGACCTCGTGATATCGAGTGCGGTCGATCAGGAAGCTTGCCCGATGAACCTCGCACCCACGGCAAGCACGACAGCCCAGATGGCATTGGGCGATGCGCTCGCGGTGGCGGTGCTTGACGCGCGCGGCTTTCGCGAAGACGACTTTGCGCGTTCGCACCCCGGTGGCGCCCTTGGGCGCAAGTTGCTGATGCATGTGCGCGACCTGATGCGCAGCGGCACCGACGTGCCGCGGGTCCAGCCCGAAGCCACGTTCACAGCGATGCTGCGGGAGATGACCGGCAAAGGCCTGGGTTTCACTGCGATCGTCGACGCAACCCAGCGGGTCATCGGCATCTTCACCGACGGCGACTTGCGTCGCCTGATCGAACGCGGTGCCGACCTGCGCCCGCTGCACGCGCACCAGGTCATGCATCCCCATCCGCGGTTGGTGCGCGCCGATGCCCTTGCCGTCGAGGCCGCCGCCGTCATGGAACAACACCGGATCACGAGCGTGCTGGTGATCGATGCCGACGGGCTGCTCGTGGGCGCGCTCAACTCCAACGACTTGATGCGTGCCAAGGTCATCTGATGGCCATGCCAGCGCTCACGTTCGCACCAGAATTGCTGTTGCTCGCGCAGTCAGTGCGCGCCGCGATCTTTGACGTCGACGGCGTGTTCACCGACGGGCGGATTTACGTCAGCGAGCGCGGCGAAGAATTCAAGGCGTTCTCGACGCTCGACGGCCACGGCTTGAAATTGCTCGCCCGGGCCGGCATCGAACCCATCATCATCAGCGGCCGGGACAGCCCGGCGCTGCGCAAGCGCGTCGCGGACTTGGGCATCACGCACGCGAGCTACGGCGCGGCGGACAAGCTGGCCGCTGCCGAAAACCTGCTCGCACCCTTGAAGCTGGCGTGGCCGCAAGTGGCGGCGATGGGCGACGACTGGCCTGATCTTCCGCTGCTGCGCCGCGCCGCGTTGTCCTGCGCGCCACCGGGGGCGCACGCTGAAGTGAAGGCAGCTTGCGCGTATGTCACGCGCGCGCCAGCCGGCTTCGGCGCGGCGCGCGAGTGCTGCGATCTGCTGCTCATGGCCAGCGGCCGCTATGTCGAACTGCTGGGTGCGCCGCTGCACACCCTCGATGCCTTAGCCACCGCGCGGCCATGACAGACATCAGCGGCATGAATCTAGCGCTTGCCCCACCGCCCCAGGGTCGGGCGATCGCCGTGCCGTGGCGCGTGCGCGTGTTCGATGCCATCTCCACCTACCTGCCCCTGTTGCTGATGGGGCTACTGGCCCTCGGAACATGGTGGCTGGTGAAGAACACGCCGGTGCCCGACATCGCTCGCGCGGGCGCCCCAGCGTCGCAAGAGCCGGACTATGAAATGAGCGACTTCGTCGTCCAGCGCTTTGGCGCGGATGGCAAGATGCGCATCCGCATTGAAGGTCGCCGCATGCACCACTACCCGATCACGAATACGCTTGAGATCGATGGCGCGCGCATCCAGGCCGTGGGTCGCGACGGACGCATCACTTCAGCCAGCGCGGACCGCGCGCTCGCCAACGGCGACGCCAGTGAAGTGCAGTTGCTCGGCAAGGCGCATGTGGTTCGGGAAGCCGGCGGGCGCGAGGCGCAGACCGAGTTCCGATCCGAGTTCTTGCACTTCTTTCAGGCCAGCGAACGCGTGCTCACGCATCTGCCGGTCACGGTCACGCGAGGCGCGAGCGAGTTCCGGGCGGACGCCGTGGAATACGACAACCTGACGCAAGTGATCGAACTCAAGGGTCGCGTACGCGCGGTGTTCGCGTCGTTGCCCGAGGCCTCGCGCAACTCGCCGCGCTGAGCGCAACGCATGCCCGCGCCTTTGGCCTTCATTACCGGCGCATCGAGCGGCATCGGCCAGGCGCTCGCGGCGCGCTATCTGGGTGCGGGCTACAGATTGGCCCTCGTGGCACGCCGCACCACCCCCATCGAGCACTGGTTGAAGGCTCAGGCAATGCCAGTGAGCGGCAGCGCAGCCTACGCGGCCGATGTTTGCGACCTGGGCGCGCTCGCCCAGGCCGCGCAACGCTGCGTGGATGAGCAAGGCGTCCCCGACGTCGTGATCGCCAACGCGGGCATCAGCGTGGGCATGGACAGCTCCCAGTTCGACGATCTGGAGGTGATGCGCGCCACGCTCGAAACCAACGTCCTGGGAATGGCGGCGACATTCCAGCGCTTCATCGCGCCGATGCAGGCGCGCGGCTCGGGCAGGCTCGTGGGCGTGGCCAGCGTGGCGGGCATTCGCGGGCTGCCGGGACACGCCGCCTACTGTTCAAGCAAGTCGGCCGCCATCGCCTACTGTGAGAGCCTGCGTGGCGAATTGCGCGGCAGCGGCGTCAAGGTCGTGACCCTGGTGCCCGGGTACATCGACACGCCGTTGACGCGCAAAAACCGCTACCGCATGCCCTTCCTCATGCCGGCTGCGGAGTTTGCGGAGCAGGCCTATCGCACTATTGACAGCGCGGCAAGCTATCGCGTGATCCCGTGGCAAATGGGGCTCGTGGCCAAGCTGCTGCGTGCCATGCCGAATCCACTTTTCGACAAACTGCTCGCTGGCCGACCGCGCAAACACCGGCAGGGTGAATGACCGCGTCACCCCGGTTCGGCGCGCCGCGCGTATCAAACGCAACCCAGCCACCGAGAACACCGATGCAACAACGAAGCAAGGCCGGCAGAACCGTCGCCGTGGCGATCGCGCTGCTGTGGCTCGCCGCGTGCAGTGAACGCGAGCCCGGTCAACCCAGCGAAAGCGCCGCCGCGCCCGCGAAGATGGCTGCCGCGGGCCGTGGCCGCGCGGAGCACCTGGGCATTGCGCAGGCCTCGCCGAGCACAGAACAAGACACATCGCAGCGCCGCTACGTCGCCGTGCGCCATGACATCAGCCTGTTCAGCGCCGCCGAAGCCGTTGAGCCGGCATGGCAGCAGGCCCAGGAAGCGTGTGCGGCAGCGGGCTGTGAGATCCTGGCCGCAAGCGTGACGCGCGACGAACAACGCAGGCCGTCCCAGGCCTCGCTTCAGGCGCGCATTCCGCCCCAGGCAGTAGAGGCTTTTCTGGCGCGTGTCGCGACCTTGGGCAGCATAGGCCAGCACTCGCGCAACGCCGACGACAAGACAGATGAAGTGATCGACACCGAAGCGCGCCTGACGAACCTGACGGCGTTCCGCGATCGATTGCGCACACTCCTGGGTGCGCCGGGCGCGCGGCTGAAGGATGTGATCGAGGTCGAGCGCGAACTCGTGAGGGTGCAAAGCGAGATCGACAGCCTGACCAACCGGCGCAAGGCCCTGGCGCAGCAGACCGACTGGGTGCACGTCTCGATGACTTTCGAGACGTTTCCCGGCGTGCTCCAAACCGGCATCTGGGCACCGGTGCGCGATGCGGTGCTGAACGCCGGCCATGGGTTCTCGAACAGCATGGCGAACATCATCGCCCTGGCAGTGCTTCTCCTGCCGTGGGCGCTGATCGGGTTTGCCGCGTTTGCCGGATGGAGGTGGCTGCGGCGCAGGCAGCGTGAACGCCGCGGCACCTGAAGCGTTGCCGGCGCGCACGGCCGGGTTTCATGGGGTTCGGCGCTCGATGTAGCGCCCCGGCGTCGCCAAATGCAAACGGGCTGCCGAAGCAGCCCGCATCAAATGCTCGGTGTGACAGGCTCAGTAGCCGCCGCGGCCACCACCACCGCCGCCGCTGCCACCGGAGCGGCCACCGCCACCGCCGCTGCCGCCATAGCCACCGCCGCCACCGGAGCGGCCACCGCCACCGCCGCCGTAGCCACCACCACCGCCGCCACCTCCGTAGCCGCCGCCGCCACCGCCGGAGCGGCCACCACCGCCACCACCGCCGTAGCCGCCACCACCGCCGCCGGAGCGGCCACCACCACCGCCGCCGAAGCTACCCGGGCGCTCTTCGCGCGGCCGCGCCTCGTTGACAACGATCGCACGGCCTTCGAGCGCCTGACCGTTCATGCCATTGATGCCGGCTTGCGCCTCTGCATCGCTGGCCATTTCGACGAAACCGAAGCCTTTGGAGCGGCCGGTGTCGCGATCCATCATGACCTTTGCCGAGGTCACGGTGCCGTACTGCGCAAACGCCTGCTGCAGATCCTCGTCGCGAATGCTGTACGCGAGGTTGCCGACGTAGAGTTTGTTGCCCATGGGGAGAGGCCCTTTCAGATTCTCATAAACGATGTGGAGCTTCTACCCATCGTGAACCATTCAAGCGAAGGCGCGGCGTCCATACACAGAGTCGCGAATATACGGGAATTGAGCCCACGCCGCCGCCGCAACTGCGCACAAAGTGTTGTTTTCGGGCAGTTCAAGCCGACGCGCGCAGGCGACGCCTGGCTGGCTCGGCGCCGTCGGTGCGCCTGCCCTGGCACCCGATAAGCCGCCAAAAAATGCAGTCACGATGATCCCACCTCACTACGACTACATCGTCTGCGGCGCCGGCAGTGCCGGTTGCCTGCTGGCGAACCGGCTCAGCGCCGATCCGCGAAAACACGTCTTGCTGCTGGAGGCCGGCGGCAACGACCGCTACCCATGGATCCACATTCCCGTGGGCTACCTCTTTTGCATCGGCAATCCGCGCGCCACGGGGGTTGCGTTCCACACGGGGCGAGCCGGCAACCGCGCGTCGACAACAGCGCTGGCGCGTTGCGAGGTCGTGCTGTGTGCCGGTGCCGTGGGGACGCCGCAACTGCTGCAGCTCTCGGGGATCGGCGAGCCGAGCCTGCTGCATGCGCATGGCATCTGCATCGTGCAGCCGCTGCTCGGCGTGGGCGAAAACCTGCAAGACCGCCTGCAGATCCGCGCGGTCCTACCAGGTCGAAGGCGTGAAGACGCTCAACACCATGGTGCGCACGCTTCGAGGCAAGGCGGCGATCGCCCTTGAATACGCGCTGCACCGCAGCGGGCCGATGAGCATGGCGCCGTCGCAACTCGGGGCGTTCACGCGCAGCTCACCGCAGCAGGCCCACGCCGACCTTGATACCATGTGCAACCGCTCTCGCTCGACGCTTTCGGCGAGCCGCTGCACGCCTTCAACGCCTTCACCGCCAGCGTGTGCAACCTGAATCCGACGAGCTGCGGCCAAGTGCGTATTGCCTCGCCCCGCGCGCTGGATGCCCCGCGCATCGCGCCGAACGATCTGAGCACCATGCAGGACCGGCGTATTGCCGCCGAGAGCCTGCGCCTGACGCGGCGCATCGTCGCGATGCCGGCGCTGGCGCCGTTTCGCCCGCGCGAAGTGCGCCCCGGTGTTGAGTTCCAAAGCGACGCGGAACTCGCCAAGCTCGCCGGCGACATCGGCACCACCATCTTTCACCCGGTCGGCACCGCGAAGATGGGCCCGGCGAGTGACCCGAGGGCCGTCGTCGATGCGCAACTTCGCGTGCATGGCGTGCAGGGCTTGCGCGTCGTCGATGCCAGCGTCATGCCGCGCATCACGAGCGGCAACACGAACGCGCCGGTGCTGATGATCGCCGAGCGTGCCGCCGAATGGATTGCCCACGCGGCGGCTTGATTCATTCGCGCTTGGGTGGCCGGCCACCATCGGCGAGTTCCCTGCCAGTGACCCGCCAGTGACCCGCCAGTGTCCGATTCCCACCACGCCGGGCTCGCTCCGGGGTAAGCCCCAGTGCCAGCGTCAAACGGCGGCACCTAGAGTTTGGTCACTCGCGCGAGGCATCGACACGGTGCCTAAAGCGGCGGGGGCTGAGGAGACATGTCAGCAGCGCCGGGCAGCGAACCGTTCGCGCCCGACGACGACAAGAAGCATCTGATTGAGCATGGCCAGGGGCGCCGCAGCGGCGGCGCCCCGCCGGTCTGCACGGATCAACGTGCCCCGCCACCCAGACCGAGCAGAGGATATTGCGAGTCGCGGAGTTCGTCTGCCGAGTTGCCGCGCTCGTCACCGGAGTCAGACGCGCGGCTTGCACGCTCTGGGTTGTATGCGTTGAAATAGTCCGCTTGGGCCCGCCGGGTTGATTGCCCGGCCGCGCGCGCGGCCCTAATATGGGCTTTGCATTGCCGCGTACGCAGTTCCATGCCCATCGACCCGCAACTTCGCTCGCTGAAGATCGACATTCCAGCCCAGCCTGACGTGCTGGTCAAACTGTCGCTGATGATGAGCGACGAGAACGTCAATCTGCACGCAGTGGGTGCCTTGATCGCTGGCGACATGGCGCTGGCCTCGGCGGTGCTCAAGACAGTCAATTCCGCGCTCTATGGCTTGGCCGGCCGGGTGCGCACGGTGCAGCAGGCTGTCACTTACCTGGGCACGCGCGAAATCAGTTCGGTCACCTTTGCGATGGGCCTGCGCGCGGTGTTTCCGCATGCGCCGGAACTCGAACCGCTGTGGGAGCGAGCGAGCGTGCGCGCGATGTTGATGGGCCGCATCGGCCAGGCCATCCGGGTCGATCACTGGGCGGCGCATTCGGCCGGTTTGTTCGAGGAGTGCGGCAAGGCGGTACTGTTCCGACATGCGAGCGGCAAGTATCGGGCGCTGCTGAAGACGGCGAAAGATGACGAAGAGTTGTTGCTGCTTGAACAACAGGAATTCGGCGTCGGCCACGACGCCTTGGGCGCGGCGCTGTGCGAAACCTGGGGCCTGGCCGCTGCGGCGGTGAACTGCGTGCGCTACCACGTGATCGTCAACGCCACACGCCAGTTGCCGCAGCAAATTGCCGGGCGCGACATTTGTCTCCTGTCCGCTCTGGCCAATGCGCTCATGACCGACCCCGACACACTTGAAGAAGTCGCGCGCGTGGTGGCGCCGCAAGCGCAGCTCGACCCGGAATTCGTGGCACGCGGTGCGCTCGGCGTCAAGGCCCATATCGAAGGCATGATGGCCAAACGAGACGACTGATCTCAGCGACGCCGACGGCGGCGCCACGGCATTTCACGCCGCACCGCGCCACTTCGTCGCATTGCCGTGGCGCGCCGCGTCCGGCCCGCGCAGACTGCATGCACCTTTCCACCCGAGGTGCATTCATGAACCATCGAGCACTTTCCCGTTGCGCAGCGCCGCAATCGACCCGCGGCGCGCGGCTGCGCCTGTTCGCCGCGGCCGCGCTGATCGCCAGTCTCGCGGCGCCTTTCGCCGGCCCGGCGCGCTCGGCCGACGCTGCGGCGTTCAACGCCGCGATCGTCGAGTCCCAGCGCGCCAACAGCGGCATCGAGAGCGCCGTCGAGAGCGCCGCCGAACGCTTCGGCGCGTTGGCGTCGGCGACTCCCGGCGATCCCGTGGTGCTGGCCTACAGCGGCGCGGCCACGGCGCTGCGCGCGCGCACCACGATGCTGCCATGGAAGAAGATGAGCTTTGCCGAGGACGGCCTGGCGCAGATCGACAAGGCGCTCGCGCTGCTGAACGCTGCGCACGACGCACCGCTGTACCGCGACACTCCAGCCAGCCTGGAGACTCGTTTCACCGCGGCGAGCGTGTTCTTGGCGCTGCCGGGAATGTTCAACCGGCATGCGCGCGGCGCCAAGCTGCTCGACGAAGTTCTGGCCAGTCCGATGCTCAGCTCCGCCCCGCTGCCGTTTCGCGGTGCGGTGTGGCTGCGTGCCGGTGTTGAGGCAAGTGCCGACAAGCGCACTGAGGACGCTCGGCGTCTGTTGCAGCAAGTGCTGAACAGCGGCGCACCGCAAGCGGAACAGGCCCAGGCCAAGCTGAAGGAGCTCGCATCGTGAGGCCGGCGAACCCCAACGTGCCGGTTCTCGAATTGCGAGGTATCAGCAAGACCTATCGCCTCGGCCAGCATGTGGTGCCGGCGCTGCGCGGCGTCGATCTGCTCGTGCAGCCGGGCGAAATGCTCGCGCTCACCGGTCCGTCGGGCAGCGGCAAGAGTACCTTGCTGAATCTGGCCGGGCTGATCGACCGGCCCGACGCAGGCGAAATCCGGCTGCTTGGCAAGAATGTGACAGCGCTCGGTGAGACCGAGGCGACGCATCTTCGGCGCGACACCATCGGGTTCGTGTTCCAGGGCTTCAACCTGGTGCCGGTGATGACGGTGGCGGACAACATCGACTACCCGCTGTTCCTGACGGGCATCCGCGCTCAGGAGCGGCGTCGGCGGGTCGCCGACATGCTGCGCGCGGTCGGCCTGGAAGAACACGCGCGGCACCGGCCCGACGCGCTCTCGGGCGGGCAACGTCAGCGCGTCGCGATCGCCCGCGCACTGATCAAGGGCCCGAGCCTGGTGATCGCGGACGAACCCACGGCGAGCCTGGATTCGCACACCGCCGACCAAGTGCTCGATGTGATGCGCGAATGCGGTCACGCCCAGGGTGCGGCGTTCCTCATCGCGAGCCACGACCCGCGCCTGGTGCGGCGTTGCGATCGTGTCATCGCCCTGCTTGACGGCAGCATCGTCGGCGCGGCGCAAAGGGTTGCCGCATGAACATCCGATGGCTCAAGTTCGCCTGGCTCAATACCCTGCGCAATCGGCGGCGCTCGGCCGTGACGGTGGCGATTGCCGCGCTCGGCACGGCGGCGATTCTGCTCGCAGGCGGTTTTGCCTTGTTCACCTACCAGGGTCTGGCGCAGATCTCGGCGCGCACCACCGGCCACTTGATCGTCGCCACGCCGGCCCAGTTTGCGCGCGACGAAGACATGCCATTGCAAAACGGCCTGGACGGCGTGGCCGCATTGCGCCAGCAGTTGCTTGCCGACCCCGCCGTGCGGCAAGTGCTGCCGCGCGTGGAGTTCACCGGCCTGATCAGCAACGGCGACAAGTCCACCGTGATGATGGTCGCCGGCATCGACCCCGACGCCGAGTTCGCTGTCAAAGGGCCATTCCTGACCGTCAAGGCCGGCGCCATGCTGGCTTCGGGCGAGCGCAATCAGGTCATGCTGGGCGCGGCTCTGGCGCGCAGCCTCAAGGCCGAGCCGGGGGCGGGTCTGACCCTGCTGACGAGCACGACGGAAGGCGCGCTGAACGCGCTCGACGTGACGGTGAAAGGCGTGTTTGCGACCGGCATCCCCGATGTCGACAAACGCCTCGTCTACACCGACTTGGAGACCGCGCAAAAACTGCTCGTGACGCAGCGCGTCACCAGCCTGGGCGTGTTCCTGAACCGGATGGAGAACACTGATGCGGCGCGCGCGCGCATCGCCGCGGCGCTGCCGAGTCTGGCGGTGCAGACCTGGGTCGAGCAGGCGTTCTTCTACAAGAGCGTCAAGCAGCTCTACAACCGGATCTTCGGCGCGCTCGGCCTGATCATCGGCGTGATCGTGATCTTCGTCGTGGCCAATGCGATGGCGATGGCGATTGTGGAACGCACCCGCGAAATCGGCACGCTGCGCGCGCTCGGTACCCTGCCCTCGCAGTTGACCAGCACGTTTGCCCTGGAAGGGCTGTTGCTCGGCGGCGTGGGCGCGGTGCTCGGCAGCCTGATCGCGCTCGGCGTATCCGTGGCGCTGCTGATCTTCCCGGTGGAAATGCCGCCGCCGCCCGGGCGCAGCACCGGTTACCCGCTGCAAATCGCGATCGATCCGTCGCTCTACGGCGGCACGCTCCTGGCGATGCTGCTGCTCGCGCTGATCGCCTCGGCGCTCGTCGCGCGGCGCAGCGTCGCCCGGCCGATCGTTGACGCACTCGCCCACACCTGACGCGCAATGAGCATTGCCAAAGGAACTGCCATGAAACGCCGCATTTCGATCGCACTGTACAGCGCCACCCTGCTCATTGCCGTGCTCGGCGCCAGCGTCGCCGACGCGGCGCCCGACGTGACGGCACTGCTCGTCGCCGCCGACCGCTACCGCAGCGGCCAGGCGAATCTGCAGGTCGAGACCGAGGTCAAAGTGTTGAACCGTGACGGCTCGCCCGACAAGGAGCGCCGCTACACCGTGTTCGCGCAGGCACAACGCAAGTCGCTCGTGCTGATGCGCTCACCCGCCGAGCAGGGCCAGAAGGTGCTGATGCTCGGCGACGACTTCTGGTTGCTGCTGCCGGGCAGCCAGCGCGCGCTGCGCATCACGGCGTCGCAAAAGCTGCTCGGCGATGCATCCACAGGTGACATCGCCACGCTGAGCTGGGCCGCGGACTACAGCGGCACCTTCGTCGGCGAAGAGCAGTGTGGCGCCCAACCCTGCTGGCACCTGAGCTTGCAGGCGGCACACAAGGGGTCAAGTTACCAGCGCATCGAATTGTGGATCGGCAAGCCACGCGGCGAGCCTCTCGCCGCCGACTTGTATGTGCAGTCGGACAAGCTCGCCAAACAGGCGCGCTTCGTGTTCGACAAGCCCGACGCGCCCACCATGGTCACGGAGATGGTGTTGCAAGACCGACTGAGCAGCCACAAGGAGACCCGCGTGCGCTATGTGTCGCGCCAGGCCAGGGTCGTACCCGAGGCGTGGCTGAACCCGATGTTCCTGGCCCGCAACCCGGCGTTGGAATGAAGCGGGCGCTGTCACCGATGAGGGCAGGTTGTGCGCCCATCTTGGCTTGGTCGTTCGCGCTGTGTGCGGCCCTTGCGGCCCTTGCGGCACATCCGGTCGGCGCGACCGAGGATCCGGCTGCCGCCGCGAACGCCACCGTGGATGCCGACGCGAATTCCGACGCGCTGCGCGGCGAGGTCCGCCTGCGCCACGACTCCCGAGCAACGCGACACGCCGGGCCGCTTGCCGCCGCGACCTCGCTCAGCCCCGGCATCGCACCGGTGCCGCGCAGCGCCAGCGTGGCCGAGGCTGAATTGCGCGGTACCTGGCACGCGCCGGCAGTTGCGCGAACACGCACATCGCTCACTGGCGCCGCCTGGCTGGAAACCGAGCGTCGCGAACAAGGCGGCGCCCATACGACGCACAGCAGCGCACGCCTGAACGAAGGTTTTGTCGCGGGCGACTTCGGAGCCTGGCAAGCCAGCGCCGGCAAGAAGATCGTGGCCTGGGACATCGGCCACGGCTTTCGCCCCAACGACCTGGTGCAACAGGAACCGCGGCGCACGCTGCTCGCGCTGGCGCAAGAGGGCCGGCCGCTGATCGAGCTTGAGCACTATGCCCAGCAGAGCGCTGCCGCGCTGGTGTGGGTGAACCCGCACCACGCCAACGCCGCGCCCGACGCGCAGCGCGGCGCGGCCGAAAGCGCCCTGGCGGTGCGTGGCTATCTGCGTGACGTTGGCGCCGACTGGCACGCCTTCGGTCGCTGGGGGCGCGATACGCGCGCCAGCGTCGGCGCCGCGCTGGCGTGGGTCGCCACCGAGGAGTTGGAGTTGCATGCCTCGACGCGGATCCTGCAACGCCACACCGGATGGCGGATCGACCCTCAGGCGGGCACCGCGCCGGTCGCGGCCAATCCATGGCAGCAGGCGACGCTGGGCCGCAGTGCCCAAGGTCTGCTCGGCGGGAGTTGGACCGGCGCAGGGCAAATCAGCCTGCTGGCCGAATGGTGGTACGACGGTACCGCCTTGGCGGACCGTGAGTGGGGTGCCTGGGAGGCGCGCAACCGCGGGCTCGTCGCGTTCGCCAGCCAAAGCGGCCTGCCGCGGAACTTGATCGAGGCCGGCGCCGGCAACCTGGCGTGGCAGGCCACGCCCTTCGCGGCCGACAACCTGCGCCGCAACAATGTCTTCATGCGCCTGGCGTGGCAGCCGGCGGGATGGGTCGTGTCGCTCGACGCGCTGCTCACTCCCAGCGATCGCGGGCATGTGATCACGGCCGCGGCGCAATGGCAAGGCGAGCGGCTTCGTGTCAATGCGGCGTGGCGGGTCTACGGCGGCCCGGCCGACGCGCTGTTCGCGATGCTTCCGCAACGCAGCGCCGCGGTGCTTGCCGCCGCCTGGGCGTTTTGAGGCGGCGCGCTACGTTGCCGACGAACGCCTGTCGCACAATGTCGAACCGCTCCTTGCCACCGGCCCCGCGCTGGCCCAGCGCCGTGCCGTCCCGCTTGCCCACAGACAACGCCACCAGCCTCGCGCGCATGATCGGTCTGCACTTCTTGCAGGTCTTTGCGTTCAACAGCGTGCTCGCGGCGCTACAAGTCATCGCCATTCCCGGTCCCTGGAGTATCAAGTTCGTCTACTCGCAAGCCATCGGTCTGAGCATCTGGGCGATCATCGATTTCGGGCGGCTCGCCTTATGCGCCGATTCGGACCGCGGCTGGCCGACGCCGCTGCGCGCCGCGCTCTTGCTGGTCGTGGGCATCCTGGGCGGCTACACGATAGGCACCTTGATTGGCGATGCCTATGCCGGCGTCTCCACCTGGGAGCTATGGGCGCACTCGCCGCGTCGCCTTGCGGCGACGCTGGCCGGCACGCTGTTCGTCGCGAGCATTGCGACCTACTTTTTCCACAGCCGCGGCCGCGACGTCCATCAGCGCGCCCAACTCGCCGCGAGCGAACGCGACGCCACGCTGGCCAAGCTGACCCTGCTGCAATCGCAACTCGAGCCGCACATGCTGTTCAATACGCTGGCCAATTTGCGCGTGCTCATCGCCGTGGACCCGACGCGCGCGCAGGCGATGCTCGACCGGCTCATCGCCTACCTGCGCGCCACGCTCAGCGCGTCGCGCAGCCAGGCCCACGCGCTGGCGGCGGAGTTCGAGCGCGTTGACGACTTCCTGTCGCTAATGGGGGTTCGCATGGGCGATCGGCTGTGCAGCCGGCTCGACCTGCCGCAGGCGCTGCGCGACTTGCCCGTGCCGCCGCTGCTGCTCCAGCCGCTCGTCGAAAACGCCGTGAAGCATGGCCTGGAACCCAAGGTCGAGGGCGGGCGCATCGACGTGAGCGCCGTGCGCGACGGGCCGTGGCTGCACTTGACGGTGCGCGACACCGGTGTCGGCCTCGGGTCGGCGGCGCCCGCGATCGGCGGCGAGGCTGCCGCAGTGCCGCCCACGACGTTCGGTCTGAGCCAGGTGCGCGAGCGCCTGCAGGTGCTGTATGGCGATCGAGCGACCCTCACGCTGCACGCCGCAGCCGACGCCGAAGGCGGTGTGTTGGCGCGCATCACGCTGCCGCTGGACGCGCCGCCGCCGCCATGACACCCACGGCCCTCATCGCCGAAGACGAACCCCTGCTGGCGCAAGGGCTGCGGACTGAACTGGCGCGGCTTTGGCCGGAGTTGCGCATCGTTGCGAACGTCGGTGATGGCGCCCAGGCGTTGCAGCAAGCCCTGGCGCTACAACCCTCGCTGTGTTTCCTCGACATCCGCATGCCCGCGCTGACCGGCCTCGAAGTCGCGCAGGCCTTGGCCGAGGACTGGCCAGGCGCGAGTGCGCAAGGGGCTGCGGACTTTCCGCTGCTCGTCTTCATCACCGCTTACGACCAATATGCCGTGCAGGCGTTCGAAGCGCAGGCGGTGGACTACCTGCTCAAGCCCGTGCAGGCCGAGCGTCTGGCGCTGTGCTGCGAGCGGCTGCGCCAGCGCTTGTCGCAACGTGACAACGACGGCGCGCCGACGGCATTGAACCAGGCGGTCGAGCAATTGCGCGCGCTGCTCGGGCCGGCGGGGAGTGCGCGGCAAGCCGAGTTGCCAAGGCTCGATGTGCTCCAGGGCGGCGTCGGCGCGACGGTTTACCTGGTGCCGGTGGATGAAGTCATCTACTTCGAAGCCGCGGACAAGTACCTGCGCGTCATCACCGCCGAGCGCGAACATCTGGTGCGCCTGTCGCTGCGCGAACTGCTGCCTCGACTCGACGCCGAGCGCTTCTGGCAGGTGCATCGTGGGCTGGTCGTGCAGGCGCGGTGCATCGCAAGCGCCACGCGTGAGGAGTCGGGCCGGGTGTTGCTCAGCCTGCGCGGGCGCGCCGAAAAACTCAGCGTGAGCCGCCTCTACGCCCACCTGTTCAAGGCGATGTAGCGGGCCCGGTCAGGCGGGCGGCAGCGCGCCCAGCCAGTGCGTCGTGAACTCCGCCAGATCCTGGTGCACCGATTTCGCGAGCCGCATTTCGGTGCCGGTGTTCGGGCTGCCGTTGGGCGCGCGCAGCACCAGGGCGGTGTGCACCTGTGCGGGGATGCCGCGCAAGTAAGGCAGGTAGTCGTCGACAAAGGCCAGGGGCTGCAATTCCTCGATCGCCTCGGCTTTTGGGCTGCGCTCGCCCTCGGCGTTGCCGGTGGCGATGACGCGTTCGATCGGGAAGTCCAGCGCGCGCAGATTGCGTAGGCGCGCCGGGCCATGTTCAAGCTCCAGCGCGGAAACGCAGACCAGCTCGAAGCCGGCCGCGACCAAGCGATGACAGGCGTCAACCGCGCCGGGCAGCGCCGGGCAGGTGGCCCAGAAATGCTCATCGAACTGGTCGCGAAACTGGGCGCGCCGCGTTGCATCCAGGCGCTCCACGTCCCAGCGGTCGATCGGCCAGTAGGCTTGCGGGTCGCGCTCGCGTGGGTAGGCGCCGAACGCGCGCTGCCAAGCGCTCGCGTAGGCGAGGTGGAAGTCGAGCAAGACGCCGTCTGCGTCCAGGGCGATCAGGGGTCGGGTCATGGGCATTGCAGGTTCCGGGAGGGGCTACGGTTGCGCGCTCGCCCGCACGACGCGTGCCGATCCCGCCACCAGATCGAAGCGGAACAAGCGGCATTCGATCGGGCCGTTCCACATCGGGACGCGGCGAGATTCTTTCAGCCGCATCGCGCCGGGCAGCTTCATGTCGGGGCTGAGCACGTACGCGGTCCAGCCGGCGGGGTGGGTGGTGTAGGCGCGCTTCCAGTGGCTGGCCAGACGGGCGAAGAAGTCCGACGGCGCGCTGCGGTTGTCGTCGGCGGGCGGTGCGCTTGATGTGGGACTGGGCGACGCCGCGGTGGATGCACCCGATGCGGTTGACGCATGGCCCCGCGCCGACTTGCCGAGCGCCTCGATGCGCTCACCATACGGCGGGTTGAGCATCATCGTGCCCGGCATGGCCGGTGGCAGCTCGGGAGCCGGGCGTTCGAGCGCGTCGCCGCCATTGAACTGAATCGCCGCTTCGACACCCGCGCGCCTTGCGTTGCGCCGCGCGAAGTCGACCATGCGGAACGACACGTCGCTGGCGAAGATCGGCACCGCGCTCGCGTGAACCGCCGCCTGCGCCAGGCTCTGGCGGCGCTGCCAGTCGGCGCGGTGTTCCGGCGTGCAAAACGGCAGTTGCTGCTGAAACGCGAAGCGCCGCTTCAGGCCCGGCGCGATGCCGCAGGCGATTTGCGCCGCTTCGATGGCGATCGTGCCCGAGCCGCAGCACGGGTCGTGCAGCGCGCCGCCGTCTTGCAACGTGCCGCGCCAGCCGGCGGCAGCGAGCATCGCGGCGGCCAGAGTCTCCTTGAGCGGCGCGTCGCCCACGTCTTCGCGCCAGCCGCGCTTGAACAGCGGCTCGCCGGAGCTGTCGACATAGAGCGTGGCGTCGTGCTCGTCCAGGTGCAGCAACAACGGCAGGTCGGGCCGCGAGGTGTCGACGTTCGGCCGCTCGCCCGTGATCTCGCGCAACTGGTCGCACACGGCGTCCTTGATGCGCAGCGCGGCGAAGTTCAGGCTCTTCAGCGGGCAGCGGTGCGCCGTGGTGTCCACACGCAAGGTGTGGCGCGGCGTGATCCAGCTGGCCCAGTCCACGCCGAGTGCCAGGTTGTAGAGGTCACTCTCCTCGCGATATGGACCTAACGCCACCTGTATCAGCACGCGCTGGGCCAGACGGCTGCCGAGGTTCAGCGCCATCACATCGCCGACCGAGCCTGCCAGCGCCACGCCCCCGCGCTGGCCGCGCACGGGCGTGTTCGGCAACAGCCGCTGCACTTCGGCCGCGAGCAGGCCCTCAACGCCAGCAGCGCAAGGCAGAAACAGGGGCTGGGTCGCGGAACGCATCGCAGCGTGGTGTCTCGTGGCTGGGAGCCTGTCGGGCCTTGGGTCGGGTCGGCGTTGGGCTACAGCGCGCGGCGCAAATTCGCCGGGGCGATGCGCAGGGCCTCGCGGTACTTGGCGACGGTGCGGCGCGCGACTTGAATGCCCTGTTCCTCAAGCATCTGCGCGATCTGGCTGTCCGACAACGGCTTGACCGGATCTTCGGCGCCGACGATCTGTTTGATGAGCGCGCGCACGGCGGTGCTCGACGCATTGCCACCCGCCTCCGTGTTCAGCGACGAGCCGAAGAAGTATTTGAGCTCGAACGTGCCGAATGGCGTGGACATGTATTTGGCCGTCGTCACGCGCGAAATCGTCGACTCGTGCAGGCCAAGTTCGTCGGCGATCTCGCGCAGCACGAGCGGCTTCATCGCGATCGCGCCATGCGCGAGAAATCCCTTCTGGCGTTCGACGATCGCCTGCGATACGCGCCGGATCGTGTCGAAGCGCTGCATGATGTTCTTCATGAACCAGCGCGCTTCCTGCAGCCGCGAGTTCAGGCCCGCGCCCGCGCCATTCAGCGCGGCGTTGGGCGCGGGCGCGCCGCGCACGGCGCGCGGTTGGCGAATCGCGTTGGCGTACATGTCATTGATGCGCAGGCGCGGCATCACGTCGCCGTTGAGCAGCACTTTCCAGCCGCGGCCTGACTTCTGCACAAACACGTCGGGCACGATCACCAGGCTTTCGGCATCGGCGAACTGGCGCCCGGGCTTGGGCTCCAGCGTCTTGATGAGTGCCTGCGCCTGCTTCAGTAGTTCTTCATCGGCGCCGGTCGCGGCGAGCAGCTTCTTCGTGTCGCGCCGCGCCATCAACTCAAGGTGTTGCTTGCAGATGATGATGGCGATGGCCTGCACTTCGCTGCGCGGCAACTGGCGCAATTGCAGCGTCAGGCACTCGACGAGGTCGCGCGCGCCCACGCCGCAGGGCTCCATGCTTTGAACCCAGCGCAGCGCGCACTGCAGGCGCGCCGTCAGGTCTTCAAGCTGCTCCGGGTCGGCCGGGTGGTCGGTGTCATGCCCGGCGAGTTGCGCCGCGATCTCCTCAATCGGGTCTGCCAGATAGCCGTCATCGTTGAGCGACTCGATCAGCATCAACACAGCGGCCCCGTCCTGGGCATTCAGGCGCATGCCGCGCAGTTGTTCGCGCAAGTGCTCCTGCAGACTCAGCGCGGAGCGGTCGCGCTCCTGCGTTTCGAATTCATCACCATCGTTGCTGGCTGTCGCCTTGCCCGGGGTTTCGCGAATGCCGTCGAAGTCTTCGCTTTCCGTGCCGTTTTCCCAGTCGTCGCGCTCCGTCGCGCCCGCCTGGCCTGCGTCGATCTCTCGCAATTCCTCCCCGCTGTCGTTGCCGTCACTGGCGCGTTCGGTCTCGCGCTCACCCGCGCGTTCGGCGGGCGTGCTGCGTTCGACCATCGGCTCGGCGGGGCCGGCGGCCTCGTCGTCGACTTCGAGGAAAGGATTCTGCTCGAGCATCTGCTCGACTTCCTGGTGCAGCTCCAGCGTCGAGAGTTGCAGCAGGCGGATCGACTGCTGCAACTGCGGCGTCAGCGCCAGGTGCTGCGACAGGCGGACTTGCAATGACTGCTTCATCGCCGGCCCTACATCCGGAAGTGTTCGCCGAGGTAGACCTTGCGCACGTCGGCGTTGTCGACGATCTCGGACGGCGTGCCTTCGGCCAGCACGCGCCCCTCGCTGATGATGTAGGCGCGATCACAGATGCCCAGCGTCTCGCGCACGTTGTGGTCGGTGATGAGCACGCCGATGCCGCGGCGCTTGAGAAAACCGATGATGCGCTGGATCTCGATCACGGCGATCGGGTCCACGCCCGCGAATGGCTCGTCGAGCAGGATGAACCGCGGCTGCGTCGCCAAGGCGCGCGCGATCTCGACGCGGCGCCGCTCGCCGCCCGACAGCGCCGGTGCCGGCGAGCCGCGCAGCTTTTCGATGCTCAGGTCGCGCAGCAGGCCGTCGAGCAGCGGCTCGATCACCGCGGGGCGCAGTGGTTTTCCGTCGGCGCCGCGCTGCAGCTCAAGCACGGCGCGAATGTTTTCCTCGACATTGAGCTTGCGAAAGATCGACGCCTCTTGCGGCAGGTAGCTCAGGCCCAGGCGCGAGCGCTGGTGGATCGGCAAGCGCTCGATGCGCTGGCCCTCGATGCTGATTTCCCCGGCGTCGGCGCGCACCAGGCCGACGATCATGTAGAAGCTCGTCGTCTTGCCCGCGCCGTTCGGCCCCAGCAGCCCGACCACCACGCCGCTGTCCACGCCCAGGTGCACATCTTTCACGACCTTGCGCGCGCCGTAAGACTTCTCCAACCCCACGGCTTCGAGCCGGTGCGCCGACGCCGCCCGAATCTCGGGCGCACGAGGCTCGGCATCGCTCAACGCGGCGCTCCGCCGAGCGCCGGACTCAGTTTGAGCTGCGGCTCAGTGGCGGAAGCCGCCGAGCCCGGAGCCGAAGCCGCTGCTAGCGCAGCACGCGGCGCGTCGCGCGGGGTCAGCACCGCACGCACGCGCCCGCCTGGGTTGGTGGGCGTGGCGGAGGCGCCGCCCGACACATTGAAAACCTCGTTCAGGTTGTCGTAGCTCACCAACTGGCCAGCGATCTCGTCGGCCACCTGCGCGCCGCGCAGGCGCCGCACCGAGGCGTTGCCCATGAACTTGATGAGGTTGGCCTTGGCATCCACTTCAATGCGGTCGGCTTCGCCTTCGATGGTTTCATCCACGCCGTCGCGCTTTTGGCGAAACGTCGCCGGCTTGCCCGCCGCGCCGGTGGCCTGCGCCGAGTGGTAGCCCTCGGGCGTCTCGCGCACTTCGATGCGCGCCGCGCGGATCAGCATCGTGCCCTTGGTGACCACCACGTTGCCGTTGAAAACGACGAACTGGTTCAGCAGGTCGATCTTCCCAGGCTGGTCAGACTCGACTTGCAGTGGCTTCAGCCGGTCGGCGCGTTCCGCCGCAGCCCCGCAGGGGAATGCCGCGAGCCACGCACACAGCGCAGTGCCGGCGAGGGCGCGACACTGACGCGCGACGCGGCTGAAAGAAGCAGGGAGAAGGGGGAAATGCATAGGGCACGAAACTTGCAGGCCATTCTAGCCCGCTGATTTCGCGCCAGTAGCAGGTGATTTCGCCGTGCGTCAAGCAAGCCGCGCGCTTGCGGCTTGTGTCACAGCAACAGTCAGGAGCCGGTGCGCAGCCGCTTCAGGAGGTGGTCCACGACGGCCAATGCACGATCATTCGAGCCGGCCAGGCTGCCTGAGGTGTAAAAGCGCCCCTGCACGCCGAGCGCCGGAACGCCATCGATCTTGTAAGCCTCGGACAGTTGATGGGCCTGGCGCGCTTTCGTCTGCACCGAAAAGGAATTGAACACGTCCAGGAATTTCGCGCCATCCACGCCGTTCTTGCTGACAAACGCCCCAATGTCGGCCGGCTTGTCGAGCATCTGGCGCTCGTTGTGCACGGCGTAGAACACCTTGCGGTGCAGTGTGGGAATCAGGCCCATCGCCTCGATTGCGAAATACAGGCGCTGATGGGTTCCATGCGGCTCCGGGCGAAACGCCACGGGTGCGCGCCGGAACAAGACATCAGCCGGCAAGGTTTTGGTCCAGGCCTCCAGCGCGGGCTCGAACTCATGGCAATGCGGGCAACCGTACCAGAAGAACTCGACCACCTCCAGCTTGCCGTGCGCGGGCGCGGGCATCGGTTGGCTCAGGCGCACGTAGTGTGTGCCTTCGACCGGCCCACCCTGGGCGCCGGCCGCGCCGGACGCCAGCAAACCCGAGGTGCCAAGTGAAGCGCCCAGCAGGCTGGCGGAAAAATTGCGACGTTTCATGGGTGCAGTCCTCGTGGGTTCAGAAATTGATCAAAAGTTGGGGCGGCAGCTTAGCGCCAGAAGAAAGGGATTGCGGGTGCAGAACTCGTCGATTCGCGCACACGCACTACCGTTGTACGCGCACCAAGCTTGCCTCGACGCCCGCGCCGGTCAATTTTTCCTTGGCCGCGTCAGCGTCATCCTTCTTGTCGTACGGGCCGACCCGAACCCGATACATGGTGCGCCCGCTCTGCTCGCGCTCGCTCAGGCGCGCTTCGAAGCCGAGCATGGCCAGCTTGGCGCGCTGTTGTTCGGCTTCTTCGGTCTGAGAAAACGCGCCGGCCTGCACAAAGTAAGTGAACGGATCGGGGCCCGTGCGGTTGACCGGCGCTGGCGCCGGCCGAACCGTGGCAACGGCGGACGCTGGTGCGGCGGCAGCGTCACCGAAGATTGCCGCCGGGTCGCGGGCGCCCGCAGGCGGACCGCCGCGCACGGCCGGCGCGTCGGTCAGCGATCGGGTTGCCGTGCCTGCGGGTGGCGGCGGGGCCGCTCCCGTCGTCGCGGGGGGCGCGGTTGTCACTGGGGCGGTTGCCGCGCCCGGCGCGCTGGCCGCGCTGCTCTGCGGCACGATGGCCTTGCTGCGCAGCGCGCTGTTCGGGTCCCAGTTCTTGTTCTTCTCGGCTTCCGCGGCGTCTTGGTCGGCGGTGCGCTGCGGTACCTTGTTCAGGAAGGGTATGGGCACCTTATTCACGTAGATGGCCACCCCCAGCGCGAGCGACAGGCCCACCAGCAGGCCCACGACCAGCCCCATGAGAAAACCGCTGCCTTGCAGTTTCATGCGTTCTCCGTTTTTCGCGCCGAGCTTGCCATGCGTTCAGGTGCGGCCACGCCGAGCAACCCCAGGGCGTTGGCGATCACCTGGCGCGTGGCCATCAGCAGGCCCAAACGCGCCGCGCTCAAGCGCGAATCGTCGATGACAAAGCGCTCGGCGGCGTAGTAGCTGTGAAATGCGCCCGACAGCCCGCGCAAATAAAAAGCCACATCATGTGGCGCCAGGCCGTCGGCGGCGTTCGCCAACATGTCGGGGTATTCGGCGAGTTTGAGCATCAGCGCGGTTTCGCTGGGTGCCACGAGCAAGGCCAAATCGGGGTGGGCGAGGCTTTCGCGCGTGCCGCCGCGCTCGAGGTACTGCTGCAATACCGAACAGATGCGCGCGTGCGCGTACTGCACATAGAACACCGGGTTCTCGTCGTTTTGCTTGAGCGCCAGGTCGATGTCGAACACGAACTCGGTGTCGGCCTTGCGGCTGATCATGAAGAAGCGCACCGCGTCCTTGCTTGTCCACTCGATCAGTTCGCGCAGCGTCACGTAGCCGCCGGTGCGCTTGGAGATCTTCACCTCCGCGCCGCCGCGCATCACCGTCACCATCTTGTGCAGCAGGTAGTCGGGGAAGTCGGGCGGCGCGCTCGGGTTCGCGGCGCGAATTCCGGCGCGCACGCGCGCAATCGTGCCGTGGTGGTCGCTGCCCTGGATGTTGATCGCCTTGGCGAACCCGCGCTCCAACTTGTTCACGTGGTACGCCACGTCGGGAACGAAGTAGGTGTACTGCGCGGGTGCGGCAGCGGCGTGCGCCGTGCCGGCGGGGATGGACTTGCGCATCACCCGGTCTTTGTCGTCGCCGAAGTCGGTGCTGCGCAGCCACAGCGCGCCGCCATCCTCGAACGTCTTGCCCGAGGCGATGAGGCGCTGCACGATGGCATCGACCCGGCCCGACGAATACAGGCTCGACTCCAGGTAGTAGTTGTCGAAGCGCACGCCGAAGGCGCGCAGGTCCAGGTCTTGCTCATGGCGCAGGTAGGCCACGGCGAACTGGCGAATGCCGTCGAAGTCTTCAATGTCGCCCGATGCGGTGAACTCCCGGTCGTCGGCATGCACCGTCTTGCGCAGGCGGAACTCGGCCGCGACGTCGCTGATGTAGTCGCCGTTGTAGGCGTCGCTGGGCCAGGCCGCGTCGCCCGGGCTCAGGCCGTGCAGGCGCGCCTGCACCGAGCGCGCCAGGTTTTCGATCTGCACACCGGCATCGTTGTAATAGAACTCACGCGTGACGCGCCAGCCCTGGGTTTCGAACAGGTTGCAAATGGCGTCGCCCAGCGCCGCCTGGCGGGTATGCCCCACATGCAGCGGGCCGGTCGGATTGGCCGACACAAACTCCACCAGCACCTGGCGCTCGGTGGGTGCCAAGCGGCCGAACTCGGCGCCGCGCGCCAGCACCTCGGACACCACGGCTTGGCGCGCGGCGGGCGTCAGGCGCAGGTTGATGAAGCCTGGGCCGGCGACCTCAAGCGCGGCGACGAAGCGCTGCACCGCGCTTTGCCGCTGCAACGCAGCGATCAACGCCTGGGCCACTTCGCGCGGCGGCGTGCCCATGGCCTTGGCCAACTGCAGCGCGGCTGTGCACGCGAGGTCGCCATGGGCGGCGAGCTTGGGTGACTCGAAAGCCGCAATGACCCCGGTGCCGGGGCTGACTTCGCGGATCGCCTCGTGCAGCGCCGCGAGCAGCTCCTGTTTGGCTTGGATCATGGCGAGATTCTACGTTTCGCATTTCGCACTGACGCGAACGCAGCGCACGAGCACGGTTTGTGTCGATTTGTGCGCACCCGCTCGGCCGAGGGGCAATTTCTGCGTGCAATCATCGAGCCCGCTTTTTCGCCCCCAACGGGCTTGCCTGAGATGCTGACCGAACCCCTGCCCCGACCCCCTGCCGCTGAGCACCTGTCCGAGCCACGGCAGATCGGCAAGTACCGGGTGCTGGGCAAACTGGGCGAGGGCGCGACCAGCGAGGTCTTCCTGTGCCGTGACGACTTCGCCGGCCGTGACGTTGCGGTGAAGCTGGTGCGTGCCGCAGCGCTCGGTGACAGCCTGGACAGCCGCTCTATCGGGCGCTTTTTCGCCGCCGAAGCGGCTCTGGTGGGGCGTTTGCAGCACCCCAACGTCGTGCAACTCCTTGACGCCGTGGCGGACCCGATCCAGCCCTACCTGGTGATGGAATATGTGCCGGGCAGCACGCTGCGCCCCTTTTGCAGCCCGGACCAGTTGCTGCCGCTGGAGCTGATCGTCGAGCTGGCCTTCAAGTGCGCCATGGCGCTCGGTTACCTGGCGCGCCAAGGCGTGGTGCACCGCGATGTGAAGCCGGCCAACCTGTTGTTGCAGATGACCCAGGGCGCGATCACCGGCGTCAAGATCACCGACTTCGGCAGTGCCTTGAACCTCGGCTCGGACCTGACGCACATCGACCGCGTCGGTTCGCTCGCCTATGTGTCGCCCGAGCAGCTCGATGGACAGCGCCTGGACAGCCGCTCCGACATGTACTCGCTGGGCGCGGTGCTCTACCACTTGATCGCCGGCCGTCCGCCGCTGGACGCCGCCTCGCCTGCGGCGATGATGCAGCAGATCTTCCATCAGCGCCCGGAGCCGCTCGGGCCGTTGCGCGCGGGCGTGGACCCGGCGCTCGACGCCGTGATTCAGTGCGCGCTGGCCAAACGCGCGCAAGACCGCTACCCCGATTGGGACGTTTTCGCGCGGGCGCTCGCGGCGCTCGTGTCGAACCAGCTCGTGCCGCGCGGCGACGACCAAAGCGTACTCGATTCGGAACGCTTCACCTTGCTGCGACAGCTTGAGTTTTTCGCCGGGTTCGGCGATGTCGATCTCTGGGAAGTCGTGCATCGCGCCCGTTGGGAGCGCTTCAACGTCGGCCGATCGCTTTATCTGAAGGGCGACGAAGGCCACGACTTTCACATCATTGCCCAGGGCGAAGTCGAAGTCTTTCGCAACGGCGAGCGCGTCGCGCAACTCGGTGCCGGGGCCTCGGTGGGCGAAATGGCCTACCTCGCACCCAGCGAGAAACTGAGCAGGCGCAGCGCCGATGTCGTAGTGTCCCAGCCCACCGCCAGCGTGTCGTTCGCGCCCGAGATGCTGGCTCGCCTGAGCCCCACCACGCGCCACGCGTTCGACCAGGCCTTCATTCGCGTGCTGGTGCGCCGTCTGCACGCCGCGCACGAGGCCTTGGCGCACCCGCGGCGCGTTCTCTAGCTGTTCGGTCCCGCGCGGCAGGCCTGGTGGCCAGCGCGCCGCTGCGCTCATGTTCCAATCCCGCCCGGCGATTCACGCCGCAACCTATCAGGAGACCCGATGAAACGACTGATGACCGTGCTGGCCTTTGCGCTGGCGATGTTGGCAACACCTTCGTTCGCTGCTGACGCCGCCAAGGCCTGCGAAGACCAGGCGACCGAGAAGAAGCTGGTCGGCGCCGCGAAGAACAGCTTCATGAAGAAGTGCCAGGCCGATGCGAAACCGGCCGCTGCCGCTGCCGCCAGCCCGGAATGCGAAAAGTCCGCGGCCGACAAGAAGCTTGCCGGCGCGGCCAAGTCGAGCCACATCAAGAAGTGCATGGCGGACGCGAAGCCGAAGGCCTGAGGGCACGCCACAGGACCGATCTCAGGGCGCGGCTCGGCGCCCCTTTTCCCGTCTCAGTCTCACGCGGGCCTCAAGGTTGCGCGACCTTGACCCAGTATGCCGGGTCGCCGTAAGCGGCTTTCAGAAAGTCGATCCACAGCCGCACCCGCAGCGGCAAATGCTGGGCATGTGCGAACACCGCGTAGATGCCATTGGGCGGCGCGATGAAGGCGTCGAGCACGGTGTGCAGCTTGCCGCTTTGCACCTCGTGCTCGACTTCCCAGGTGGAGCGCCAGGCCACGCCCAAACCGGCGACACACCAGTCGTGCAGCACCTGGCCGTCGGTGCAGTTCAGGCGCCCGCTCGGGCGCAGATGGGTGACGACACCATCGATGTTGAACGCCCAGCCGCGCGTCTGGCTCGCATCGCTGCTCAGCACCAGGCATTCATGGCGCGCCAGTTCGCTTGGGTGCTTGGGCACGCCGGCCCGGCTCAGGTAGGTCGGGGCGGCCACGCACAGGCGCCGGTTGTCGGCCAGGCGCACGCTGATCAGGCTGCTGTCGGGCAGGTCGCCGACGCGCACCGCGCAGTCGACGCCTTCGTTGACGATGTCGACCACCCGATCGCTCAGGTTCAATGAAATCTCCAGGTCGGGATGCAGCTCAAGAAACTTCGGCAGCAGTGGCGCCACATGACGCCGCCCAAAGCCGGCCGGCGCGGTGAGCCGCAAGTGACCACTCGCCTTGACGCTGCCCTGGCTGATGCGCGCCTCGGACGCCGCGATTTCGCCCAGCAGGCGCTGGCAGTCGTCGAGAAAGGCGCTGCCCTCGGGCGTCAGGCTGATGCGCCGCGTCGTGCGCAGCAGCAGCTTGACGCCCAGGCGCGCCTCCAGCGCGTCGATGTGGCGCCCGATTGCCGCAGGCGCCACGCCCAGCGCCTGGCCCACCGCCGTCAGGCTGCCCTTGTTCGCCACCGCGACGAAGGATTCAATCTGGGCGAGCCGGTCCATGGGCGCGAATTATGGTCGGATGGGTCGCGCCAAGGCCGGTGCTGGGCCGATTGCCTCGCGGCCGTCACGAGTCCTCATGCATCTGGCTGGGCAATCGAGCCGCGCAAATCGAATAAATTGCAGGCCATGAAACCACCGTCATCGGGGCGACCCCAAGCCGTACTGTTTGACGCCTACGGCACGCTGTTCGACGTGTACAGCGTCGGGGCACTCGCCGAACAGCTGTTCCCGGGTTTCGGCGAACGCCTGAGCCTGCTCTGGCGCGACAAGCAGATCGAGTACAGCCGGTTGCGCTCGATGAGCGCGCGCTACCAGCCGTTCTGGGAGATCACACGCGACGCGCTGCGTTTCGCTTGCGCCCGCCTGGGCCTGAGCCTGGACGCCGAGCGCGAGCGGCAATTGATGGACCAGTACCGCCATCTCGACCCGTTCCCGGAAAACCGCGAGGTGCTCGCGGCCCTGGCGCAGCGCGGCGTACGCAGTGGCATCCTGAGCAATGGCGACCCCGACATGCTCCAAGCGGCGGTCGCGCACGCCGGTTTCTCGGCCTGGCTCGACCCGGTGCTGAGCGTGCAGGCGACCGGGCGCTTCAAGACCGACCCCGCCACTTACGCAATGGGCACGACAGCGCTCGCTTTGCATGCAGGGGATATCCTCTTCGTGTCGAGCAACGGCTGGGACGCGATCGGCGCCACCTGGTTCGGCTACACCACGCTGTGGGTGAACCGCGGCGGTTTGCCGCTCGAACAGCTCGGCACCGAGCCGTCGCGAACCGGCTCCAGCCTGCGCGACGTGCTCGACTTTTTCCCGACCTGACCGCCTTCGGATCGAACCCACCCCCAAGGACCCCGCATGACTCCGCGCACTCCCCGTCACCGCCTGCTTGTTGCCGACCCGCTGCTGCGCTTCATCGAAGACGAGGTGCTGCCGGCGATCGGCCTGGCCAGCGAGCCCTTCTGGCGCAGCGTGGACGCCATCGTGCATGACCTGGCGCCGAAAAACATCGCACTGCTCGCCGAGCGCGACCGACTGCAAGCGGCGCTGGACGACTGGCACCGTGCCCACCCGGGGCCGATTGCCGACATGCCGGCGTACCGGCGCTTTCTCGAAGGGGTCGGTTACCTGCAGCCGGTGCCGCATGGCGCGCGCACGACGACGACGAATGTCGACGCCGAGCTCGCGATCCAGGCAGGCCCGCAACTGGTGGTTCCGCTGCTCAACGCACGCTACGCGCTGAACGCGGCGAACGCGCGCTGGGGGTCGCTCTACGACGCGCTGTACGGCACCGATGCATTGCCCGAGACCGATGGCGCGAGCCGGGCCGGCGCCTACAACGCGAAGCGCGGTGCCGCCGTGATCGCCTACGCCCGCGACTTCCTCGACAAGTGCGCGCCGCTCGCCGCAGGCGCGTTACACCGCGATGCAACGCGCTACACGTGCCGCGACGGCAAGCTCAGCGTGACCTTGCGCGGTGGCGCGGTGTCTGGCCTGAAAGAGCCCGGCAAGTTTGTCGGCTACCAAGGCAGCGCCGACGCGCCGAGCGCGGTGCTGCTGCGCAACCACGGCTTGCACGTTGACATTCGCATCGACCGCGGCACGCCGATCGGCGCGAGTGACGCGGCGGGAGTCAGCGATGTCGTGATGGAAGCCGCGCTGTCGACGATCCTCGACCTGGAAGACTCCGTCGCCGCGGTGGACGCGCACGACAAGGTGCTCGGCTACCGCAACTGGCTGGGCATCTTGCAGGGCACGCTCACCGAGACCCTTGTCAAGGGCAGCAAAAGCATCGTGCGGCGTCTCAACCCGGATCGCCGCTACACCACGCCGACGGGTGGCGAGCTGAGCCTGCACGGCCGCTCGCTGCTGTTCGTGCGCAACGTCGGGCATCTGATGACGAACCCGGCGATCCTGTATGGCGGCGCGAAGGAGATTCCCGAAGGCATTCTCGACGCCGTGGTCACGACGGCGATCGCGCGGGTCGACCTGCAGCGCAAGGGCGCGGCCGGCCTCGTCAACTCGCGCACCGGTTCCGTCTACATCGTCAAGCCGAAGATGCACGGCCCGGCCGAAGTCGCATTTGCGGGTGAACTGTTCTCGCGCATCGAGACGCTGCTGGGCCTGGCGCAGAACACGGTGAAGCTGGGCATCATGGACGAAGAGCGCCGCACCAGCGTCAACCTGCAAGCCTGCATTGCCGCGGCGCCGGCGCGCGTGGCCTTCATCAACACCGGTTTTCTCGACCGCACCGGCGATGAAATGCACAGCAGCATGGTCGCCGGGCCGATGCAGCGCAAGGGCGACATGAAGAGCAGCGCCTGGCTGCAGGCCTATGAGCGCAGCAATGTGCAGGTCGGCCTGGGCATGGGCCTGCGCGGCAAGGCACAGATCGGCAAAGGCATGTGGGCCATGCCCGACCTGATGGCGGCGATGCTGCAACAAAAAATCGCACACCCCAAAGCCGGCGCGAACACCGCCTGGGTGCCCTCGCCGACCGCGGCAACACTGCATGCGCTGCACTATCACGAGGTTGACGTCGTGGCGGTGCAGGAAGCGTTGGAGAAGGCCGACCTGGGCGGGCAAGCCGACGCATTGCTGAATGACATGCTGACGATTCCCGTCGTCAAGGAAGTGACCTGGAGCGCCGCCGAGCGCCAACAGGAACTCGACAACAACGTGCAGGGCATCCTGGGCTATGTGGTGCGCTGGGTCGATCAGGGCGTGGGCTGCTCCAAGGTGCCCGACATCCACAACGTCGGCTTGATGGAAGACCGCGCCACGCTGCGCATCAGCAGCCAGCACATCGCCAACTGGCTGCTGCACGGCGTGGTCAGCGCCGACCAGGTCCACGCCACCTTCCAGCGCATGGCTGCGGTGGTGGACGGGCAAAACGCCGGCGACGCGCGCTACCAGCCCATGGCCGGCCACTTCAGCACCAGCCTGGCCTACCAGGCGGCGCTGGACCTGGTG
>JANOLJ010000069.1:0-12040 GCA_031419715.1 Burkholderiales bacterium
GGCCGCAGCCACCACGTTCACCGCCTTGACCGGCGCCAATTTGTGCTCACCCATCGGGTGCCTCCTCGTGTCGAGATCAAACCCGCGCCAAGTCTACGTTTGCGCCAAGTCGCAGCCGGTCAACTGAGGAAAATAGGTTCAAGCGTCCTAACCACCCATCTCACCCGATACCGCGCAAACAAGGTCGCCACCAGCACCGCGATCAACGACGTCGCAACGATCACATCGGCGAGGTACGTCGGCACGCCGATCGCCCGGCTCATGCTGTCGGCGCCCACCAGAATTCCGGCGATGAAGATCGCCGCGGCGAGCACGCCCAGTGGGTTCAGCGCCGCGAGCATCGCGATCACGATGCCGCTGTAGCCGTAGCCGGGGGACATGTTGAGCGTCACATAGCCGGTGCGCCCGGCTACTTCCACCGCGCCGGCCAGGCCCGCGAGTGCGCCCGACTACAGTGCCACGATCAAGGTGGTGCGCAGCGCCGGCACGCCGACGAACGCAGCGGCGCGCGCATTGGCGCCGCTGATCGGCGACATCGATCGGTCGGGCTTCGGCCCCCACTACGGCGATGCCACGTCCAACCTCGCCGATTTCCGGCGCAGGCCTGGGGTCGCGCCGCTGAACTCGCTTCGTTCGCTGCGCTCACTACGCTCAAACAGACGCGGCGAGTCAGTTTTGGATGCGCGCTGGCGCGCGCCGACCCCAGGCCTGCGCGGATCAAAGCCCCAGAAGTCGCCTCCGGCGGGTGCCGCCCGCCGCGCTACGCCACCGACCGCCCGCATGCCCCGCCCACGCACCATCTTGGATTGAGCGTGTCCGGCAACGATCGCTTCCGGTGCGACAGCCTGCGAGCTTGGTGCGCGCGGGCCAGGATTTACGCGCAAAACCTTGGCACATCGCTTGCTGGTATACCAGTCGGTACATCAAACCGAGTGCCGTTTCGGCGCCTCACCCCTACATCCCCGGCCCACCAGGAGAACCCATGGCATACACAGATTTCAGTCGTCGCGATGTTCTGAAGCAACTTGGCGCCGCGGGCCTTGCCGCGGGCGCGGCAAGCTGGTCGGGCCTGGCCGCGGCGCAGGCGCCGATCACGGTGGGCTTCATCTATGTCGGCCCCAAGGACGACTTCGGCTACAACCAGGCGCAGGCCGAATCGGTGGCCGAGATCAAGAAGATCGCCGGCATCAAGGCGGTGGAAGAAGAGAACGTGCCCGAAACGGCGGGCGTGCAAAAGACGATGCAGGGCATGATCGCGCAAGACGGCGCCACGCTGCTGTTCCCCACCTCGTTCGGCTACTTCGACCCGCACATGCTGGCCGTGGCGGGCAAGAACCCGAACGTGCGCTTTGCCCACTGCGGCGGCATGTGGACCGATGGCAAACACCCGAAGAACACCGGCAGCTTCTTCGGCTACATCGACGAAGGCCAGTACCTCAATGGCGTGATCGCCGGCCACATGAGCAAGAGCAAGAAGCTCGGCTTCGTGGCCGCCAAGCCGATCCCGCAGGTGCTGCGCAACATCAATGCGTTCACGCTCGGCGCGCGCTCGGTGGACCCGACGATCACGACCACGGTGATCTTCACCGGCGATTGGTCGATGGCGGTGAAAGAAGCCGAGGCCACGAACAGCCTGGCCGACCAGGGCGCCGATGTGTTCACGATGCATGTGGACGGCCCCAAGGTGGTGGTGGAGACCGCAGCCAAACGCGGCAAGTTCGTCTGCGGCTACCACGCCAGCCAGGCCAAGCTCGCCCCCAATGCCTATCTGACTGGCGCGGAGTGGAACTGGATCACCGCCTACAAACAGATCATCGACGCCGCCCGCGGCGGCAAGCCGCACCCGAACTTCGTGCGCGGTGGCTTGAAGGAAGGCTTCGTCAAGGCATCGGCCTACGGCGCGATGGTGCCCGAGGGCGCGCGCAAGAAGGCCGACGAAATGAAGGCCGCGATGATCGCCGGCAAATTTGACATCTTCAAGGGCGGCACGGCTGGCTTGAAAGACAACACCGGCAAGGTCGTGATCCCGGCGGGCAAGTCATTCAAGCAGACCGACCCCGAGCTCGAAGGCATGAACTACCTGGTGGAAGGAGTGATCGGCAAAGCCTGATCGCGCCGCAGCAACTTCACCTGCTCGCCACGGCGCGGCCATGACGCTGTCGGAACCCGCCCGCGACGCCATCGAATCCGTGGCCCTGCCGTTGCTGGCCATGGCCGGCGCGCTGTTGCTCTTCGGCGTCTTCATCTGGGCCGGTGGCAAAGACCCTTTGACGGCGTGGATGCTGCTGTTCAAGGGCGCGTTCGGCGACTGGTTTTCGTGGCAAAACACGCTGCAGCGCGCCGCGCCGTTGATGCTGACGGCCTTGTGCGTGGCCATCCCCGCGCGCGCCGGGCTGACCATCATCGGCGGCGAAGGCGCGCTGGTGCTGGGCGCGCTGGCCTGCGCGGGCTTGCCTTATCTCTTCGCGCCGCCCGGCAACTGGGTCGGCTCGGCGATGCTGCTGCTCGCCGCGGCGCTGGCCGGTGCGCTGTGGATCGCGCTGGCCGGCGCGCTGCGCCAGTACCGTGGCGTGAACGAAACCATCAGCAGCCTGTTGCTGGCCTACACCGCCATCGCGCTGTTCAAGCACTTTGTCGAAGGGCCGATGCGCGACCCGGCAAGCTTGAACAAACCTTCCACCCGGCCGATCGACGAAGCGCTGCGCATCGGCGGGCTGTTCGGCACCGACATTCACTGGGGCCTGGTCTACGGCCTGGTGGCCTGCGTGCTGCTGGGGCTGTGGCTGTTCTTTTCCACCAGCGGCTTCGCCACCCGGGTGGTCGGTGGCAATGCGCGCGCGGCGCGGCTGGTCGGGCTGCCCAGCGCGCGCATCATCGTCACCGCATGCGCGATCGGCGGTGCGTGCGCCGGCCTGGCGGGTGGCATTGAAGTGGCGGCGGTGCACACCTCGGCGAATGCGTCGCTGATCGCGGGCCTGGGTTATGCCGGCATTCTTGTGGCGTTCGTTGCGCGCCAGAACCCATGGGTCATCATCCCGGTGGCCGTGCTGTTCGGCGGCTTCGGCTCGGCCGGCAGCTTGTTGCAGCGGCGCATGGACGTGCCAGACGCCTCGGTGCTGGTGCTGCAAGGGTTTGCGTTCCTGCTGATCCTGGCGAGCGAGGCCTTGCGCGGCAGGCTGTTCATGCCGCGGGCGCCCGTGGCGTTGACGCCGGCCATGCATTTGCCGACCGTCATCAAGGCGAGCGCCGCGCCATGACCACCGAAATGGACGGTCTGACGCTGGCGTTGAACCTGCTCGTCGCCGTGCTGGGCGGGGCGATTCGGGTGGGCACGCCGTTCCTGATGGTCAGCTTGGCCGAATGCATCACCGAAAAATCGGGCCGCATCAACCTCGGCCTGGAGGGCGTGCTGGTGTTCTCGGCGATGGCCGGGTTTGGTGGCGCCTACCTCAGCGGCTCGCCCTGGGTCGGTGTGTTCGTCGCCAGCCTGTCCGGTGCCCTGCTGGCGTTGCTGCACGGGCTGGTGTGCTCGTTGCCGCGAGTCAACGACATAGCAGCCGGCATTGCGCTGATGTTGCTCGGCAGTGGCTTGGCGTTCTATCTGGGCAAAGGGCTGATCCAGCCGCAGGCGCCGCAGATTCCTTCGCTGTCGCTGGGCGACTGGAGCAGTTCGGCGCAGATCAAGTCGGCCCTGCAGATCAACCTGCTGTTCCCGCTGGGTGTGCTGCTCGCCGCGCTGCTGGCCTGGGGCTTCAAGTCGACCCGCTGGGGCCTGCTGCTGCGCATGGCGGGCGATTCGAGCGACGCGGCGCGCGCGCTCGGCTACTCGGTGAACGGCATTCGCATCGTGGCCACCACTGTGGGCGGGTTCATCGCCGGGCTGGGCGGCGCGTCGCTGTCGCTGTACTACCCCGGCAGCTGGAATGAAGGGCTGTCCAGCGGGCAAGGGTTGATCGCGGTGGCGCTGGTGATCTTTGCGCGCTGGAACCCCATGCGCTGCTTGTGGGCGGCGTTGCTGTTCGGCGGTGCGGGTGCGCTCGGGCCGGCGTTGCAATCGGTGGGCATCAGCTGGGGCTACTACCTGTTCAACGCGGTGCCCTACGTGCTGACGCTGGCGATTCTGATCTGGACCTGCTCGCCGCGCCGCGGCTTGCAAGGCGCGCCGGTGGAGTTGGGAGTGTCTCGATGAAACGAACCACGACAAGGAGCAACACATGAGCGGACTCGGCGGCCTGAACAAATCCCCACACGGTGTCGTGCTGGGCCTGGTGCAGTTGCAACTGCCCGTCGTCAAGACGCCGCGGGACTTGGCGGCGCAGACCGTGCGCATTTGCGACATGGTCGCCAAGGCGCGGCGCAACAACGCAGCGATGGACCTGGTGGTGTTCCCCGAGTATTCGCTGCACGGCCTGAGCATGGACACGTCCGCCCAGATCATGTGCCGGCTCGACGGCCCCGAGGTGGCCGCGTTCCGCCAAGCCTGCGTTGCCCACAAGATCTGGGGCTGCTTCTCCATCATGGAGTTCAACCCCGCCGGCAACCCGTACAACAGCGGGCTGATCATCGACGACCAAGGTGTCATCAAGCTCTACTACCGCAAGCTCCACCCCTGGGTGCCGGTCGAAGCATGGGAGCCCGGCAACCTGGGCATTCCGGTGTGCGACGGGCCGCGCGGCGCGAAGCTGGCACTGATCATCTGCCACGACGGCATGTTCCCGGAGATGGCGCGCGAGGCCGCTTACAAGGGCGCGGAAATCATCATCCGCACGGCGGGCTATACCGCGCCGATCCGCCACGCCTGGCGCATCACGAATCAGAGCAACGCCTTCTGCAACCTCGCACAGACCGCCAGCGTGTGCATGTGCGGCAGCGACGGCTCGTTCGACTCGATGGGCGAAGGCATGTTCTGCAACTTCGACGGCACGGTGATGGTGGAGGGCAGCGGCCGGCCCGACGAAATCATCACCTGCGAGCTGCGGCCCGATCTGGTGCGCGAAGCGCGCGTGGGTTGGGGCGTGGAGAACAACCTCTATCAGCTCTACCACCGCGGCTACGTGGCGGTGAAAGGCGGCGCGATGGACTGCCCCTACACCTACATGACCGACATGGCCGCCAGCCGCTACAAGCTGCCGTGGAACGACCAGGTGCAGGTGACCGACGGCACGTCCTGCGGCTTCGCTGTGCCAGCGCGCCGCTACATCGGCGCCGAAGCGCACCCGCTCGTGCCTGACTCTGTGCCTGACGCCGCGCCCAGCAATGTTCCGGCGACGCCCAGCTCTACGTTGAAGAAAGTGGCCTGACCATGGCGACCACCCTGGCGACCACCCTGGCGACCACCCCCGCGCGTTACGCCGCGGCCGAGCCCTACCGCTGGCCTTACGACGGCGACCTGCGCGCCGCGAACACCGCGCTGATCGTGATCGACATGCAGATTGACTTCTGCGGTGTCGGTGGCTACGTCGACAAGATGGGGTACGATATCTCCCACACCCGCGCGCCGATCGAGCCGATCAAGAAACTGCTGGCCGCGATGCGCGCCGCAGGCTGCACCATCATCCACACGCGCGAAGGCCACCGGAGCGACCTCTCGGACCTGGCCGCCAACAAACGCTGGCGCTCGCGCCAGATCGGCACAGGCGGTGTGGGCATCGGCGATGCCGGCCCGTGCGGGCGCATCCTGGTGCGCGGCGAACCGGGCTGGGAAATTATCGATGAGCTCAAGCCCCTGCCAGGCGAAGTGGTGATCGACAAACCCGGGAAAGGCTCGTTCTACGCCACCGACCTGGAGCTGGTGCTGCACACCCGTGGCGTTCGCAACCTCGTGCTCACGGGCATCACCACTGACGTGTGCGTGCACACCACGATGCGCGACGCCAACGACCGCGGCTTCGAGTGCCTGATCCTGTCCGACTGCACCGGCGCCACCGACCACGGCAACCACCTGGCCGCGCTGAAGATGGTGACGATGCAAGGGGGCGTGTTCGGCGCGGTGTCGAATTCCGCGGCGCTGATGGAGGCGCTAACTTTCATGTCAACGAGGCCATGACCGCGCCGCTGGAGCCGCCCGCCAAACGCAGCGGCGCGATCGCGCTCGACACGCTGGAGCTGACAAAACGCTTCGGCGCCTTCACCGCGCTGGACCATGTGTCGTTGAAGGTCGCGCCCGGCACGGTACACGCGCTGCTCGGTGAAAACGGCGCGGGCAAGAGCACACTGGTGAAATGCGTCGTCGGCTACCAGCGCGCCGAAGAAGGCAGCGTACTCATTGACGGGCGCGAGCGCGACATCGCCACGCCGCTGGTCGCGCGTGATCTCGGGATCGGCATGGTCTACCAGCACTTCACGCTGGTACCGGGCATGACAGTGGCTGAGAACCTGTTGCTCGCGCGTGGCCACATTCCGGCGGTGGTCGACTGGCCGCGGGTGCGGCGCGAGCTGGCGGCGTTTCTCGACACCACGCCGTTCAAACTCGACCTGGATGCCACGCCGCAGCAATTGTCGGCTGGCCAGAAGCAGAAGCTCGAAATCCTCAAGCAGTTGCTGCTCAAGCCGCGTCTGCTGATCCTGGATGAACCGACCTCGGTGCTCACGCCGCAAGAGGCCGACGAGGTGCTGGGCCTGTTGCGCGACCGTGCGCATGCGGGCGAATGCAGCATCGTGTTGATCACCCACAAGTTCCGCGAAGTCATCGCCTATGCCGACGACGTGAGCGTGCTGCGCCGCGGCCGGCTGGTGGCGGCGCGTCGCGTGGCCGAGACGCAGCCGGCGCAACTCGCCACCGACATGGTGGGCGGCGCGGAAGACGCCAGGCGCGAGTTCCGCACGCCCGAACGCGCGGCGCGCAAGGTCGGGCCGCAGCGCCTGCGCGTGAGCCGCCTCACCGTGGACGGCGACCGCGGGCAGACGGCCGTCGATGACCTGAACCTGGAGGTGCAGGGCGGCGAGATCGTCGGCGTGGCGGGTGTGGCGGGCAACGGCCAGCGCGAGCTGCTTGAAGCGCTGGTCGGCCAGCGCCGCATCGCGCAGGGCGAGGTGCACATTGGCAATGAACGCTTCCACGCCACGCGCGCGCAGAACTTTCGCCTGAAGGTGCGCAGCCTGCCCGAAGAGCCGCTGCGCAACGCCTGCGTCGGCGAGTTGAGCGTGGCCGACAACATGGGCATGCGGCGCTTCGACCGCGCCCCCGTCTCGCGCCTGGGTTGGATGCACGCCGGGCAGTTGCGCGAACGCGCGCGCTCGCTGATCGAGCAGTTCGGCGTGAAGACGCGCGGCGAACTGGCGCCGATCCGCTCGCTCTCCGGCGGCAACGTGCAGCGCGCGGTGCTGGCCCGCGAACTCAGCGAAGAGGCTGATGTGCTGATCGTCGCCAACCCGGTGTTCGGGCTGGACTTTGCGGCCGTCGCGGAGATTCATCAGCGCCTGATGGACGTGCGCAACCGCGGCGGCGCGGTGCTGCTGATCAGCGAAGACCTGGACGAGTTGCTGGCGCTGTCGGACCGCGTGCTGGTGATGAGCGAAGGGCGCATCGTGCATGAAACGCGCGCCGCCGATGCCGACCGCAAGGTGCTTGGCGCGCACATGGGCGGCGCCCACCATGCGCCGCCCGGGCCTGCGAGGGCACTCGCGGCATGATCACGCTCAAAGCCAATCCCTTCGACTACACGTTCGACGTCGCGCACACGGCCGTGCTCATCATCGACATGCAGCGCGACTTCATCGAGCCCGGTGGTTTTGGCGAAACGCTGGGCAACAACGTCGCTTTGCTCGCCGCCATCGTGCCCACCGTGATGCGTGTGCTCGAGGCCTGGCGCCGCGCGGGCGGCCTGGTCGTGCACACCCGCGAATCGCACCGTCCGGATCTGTCCGACTGCCCGCCCGCGAAGCGGCTGCGCGGCGCGCCAGCGCTGCGCATCGGCGACATGGGCGCGATGGGCCGCATCCTCGTGCAGGGCGAGCCGGGCAACCAGATCATTGACGCGCTGGCGCCGGTGGACGGCGAAATCGTGATCGACAAACCCGGCAAAGGCGCGTTCCACGCCACGCCGCTGCAGCGCGTGTTGGCGGGCCACGCCATCACCCATCTGATCGTGATGGGCGTGACCACCGAGGTCTGCGTGCAGACCACGCTGCGCGAAGCCAACGACCGCGGCTACGACTGCCTGCTGGTCGAAGACGGCACCGAGAGCTACTTCCCCCAGTTCAAACAGGCCACGCTCGAGATGATCCGCGCGCAGGGCGCCATCGTCGGCTGGACGGCGCCCAGCGCCATGTTGCTGGCGACGCTGTGATGGTGGCGCTGCCTACACCCACCTTTGCCGGCTGGCGTTCGCTGCGGCCCCGCACCGCGGTGGCGCGAGTGTTGGCGCAGCTGGGCGAGCACGCCCAGGACCCGGCATGGATCTGCGTGGCCACGCCTGCCCAGATCGAAGCACAACTGGCCCGCATCGACAGCCTGCCGGCCGAGCAACTGCCGTTGCGCGGCCTGCCGTTCGCCGTGAAAGACAACGTCGACGTGGCCGGCTGGGTCACCACCGCCGCCTGCCCGGCCTACGCCCGCACCGCCACGATCACCGCGCGTGCCGTGCAGAAGTTGATGGACGCGGGCGCGCTACTGGTCGGCAAGACGAATCTCGACCAGTTCGCCACCGGGCTGGTGGGCACGCGCTCACCGTATGGCGCGGTGCCCAACACCTTCGACCCGAGTTACGTCAGCGGCGGGTCGAGTTCGGGTTCGGCGTCCGTCGTGGCGCGTGGTCTGGTGGCATTTGCGCTGGGCACCGACACCGCAGGCTCGGGCCGCGTGCCTGCGGGCTTCAACAACCTCGTGGGCATGAAGCCGACGCCCGGGCGCATCAGCATCCATGGCGTGCTGCCGGCGTGCCGCACGCTCGATTGCCTGTCGATCTTTGCCTTGCTCGCCGACGACGCCGCCGAGGTGCTGGCGGTGATGGAAAACAGGGCCGGCGAAGCGCAGCAGCAACCCGTGTTTCGCGGCTGCCCGCCCGGCCCGGCGCGGTTCGGCGCCGCGCCGCGGATCGGCGTCCCGGCGCGGCCGGAGTTCTTCGGCAACGCGGCCTATGCCACCGCCTTCGACGCCGCCCAAACGCAGCTGCGCGCCCAGGGTGCCGAGGCCGGCATGGTCGACATGACGCCGTTCCTTGACATCGGCCGCCTGCTCTATGAAGGCCCGTGGGTGGCCGAGCGCCACACTGTGCTTGAAGCCCTGCTGGCACAAGACCCCGATGTGCTGGACCCGACGGTTCGCCGCGTCGTCAGCGCCGCCACACGCTTCAGCGCCACCGATGCGTTCCGCGCCGAATACCGGCTGCGCGAGCTGGAGGTGTTGACGCACGACGTGTGGCAGCGCTTCGACATGCTGATGCTGCCCACCGCACCCACGCTGCCCACGCGGGCGGCGGTGGCCGCGGAGCCGGTGCTGCGCAACAGCGAGCTCGGCCTGTACACCAACTTCGTCAATCTGCTGGGGCTGGCGGCGGTGGCGGTGCCGGCAGGCTTCACGCCGCAGGGGCTGCCGTTCGGCGTGACGTTCGTGGCGCGCGGCGGCAGCGACGCGGCCTTGCTGCACTGGGCGGCGGCTTGGCAACGTGACCTGAACCTGTCGCTCGGGTGTCGCTTGGGGCAGGCCCAGCCCACACCGGGCAGCGCCGGGGAAGCGGCGACGCATCAGCCGACGCCGCGGGCGGAGCCCACGATGCTGCTCGCCGTTGTGGGCGCGCATCTGCAAGGCATGCCGCTGCACGCCCAACTGGTGGAGCGCGGCGCGCGCCTGGTGCAGCGCACGCGCACCTCGGCGCGCTACCGGCTGCACGCGCTGGTGGGCCAAGCACCGCCCAAGCCGGGGCTGGCGCGGCAGGCGGGCGTCGGCTACGCCATCGAGGTCGAGGTGTACGAGCTGCCGCTGCGCCACGTCGGCTCGTTCCTGGCGCAGATTGCGCCGCCGCTCGGCCTGGGCTCGGTGGAGCTGCACGACGGCAGCTGGGTCAAGGGCTTCATCTGCGAGCCCTGGGCGCTGACTGATGCGACCGACATCAGCGCACATGGTGGCTGGCGCGACTACACGTATTCCTTGGCTTCGGCCGCAACCTGAGAGCAACATGACGGATACCGTTAACCGCCCCGACGTACTTGCCGAAGTCACCGCGCTGTTCCACGCCTACGAGGCGGCGTTCATGCGCAATGACGTGCAAGCGCTCAACAACTACTTCTGGAACGACCCGGCACTCACGCGCTACGGCATTGCCGACCTGCAGATGGGGCACACCGAACTCGTGGCGTTCCGGGCCGCGTCTGCGGCGCCCAACTTCACGCGCACGCTGCACAACGTGCGCATCAGCACCTTCGGCAACGACACCGCCTTTGCGTTCACCGAGTTCGTGCGCAGCGACACGCCGCTGCGCGGCCGGCAAAGCCAGACCTGGGTGCGGATCCAAGATGGGTGGAAAATCGTCGCCGCCCATGTGAGCATGGTGCCGTGAGCTGCCGCGACCACTGACGGACATCCGCCACCCCGAACCCACGCGCCCCAGCGATGTTGTCCCTGCCCAAGGTACTGAGAGCCCCCAGGCCGACGACTACGTCGTCCGCCCCCCGAGGGGGACTGAGCAGCCCGGCAGAGCCGGATCTACTCAAGAGCCGCCCGGCGCGCGGCAATGCCGACGCGCAGCGCAAGCCCGTCGTCGAGCCGCAAGCGCCGTCGGCCACGTTGGCCGAGCACGCCTACACGCTGATCAAGCAGCGCATCTTCAACTTCGAGCTGATGCCGGGCGACCGCTTCTCCGAGCTGGAGCTGGCCCAGCAGGTGCAGGTCAGCCGCACGCCCTTGCGCCAGGCGCTGCAGCGCCTGCAGCGCGAGGGCTTCATGCAGGTGTTCCCGAAAAGCGGCTGGCTCGTATCGCCGCTCGACTTCGACCAGTTCGACGAGCTGTACGACTTCCGGGTGCTGATCGAATGCTTCGCGGTGCGCCACCTGTGCGAGGCCGAAGACCGGCCCGGCTTGAAGGAGCTTGCCACCATCTGGCTGATCCCGGCCAGCGAGCGCGAACCCGACGGTCAGCGCGTGGGCCAGCTCGACGAGAGCTTTCACTCCGAGCTCGTGCACGCCAGTGGCAACCGCGAAATGCTCAAGGCGCACCGCGACCTGACCGAGCGCATCCGCATCATCCGCCGGCTCGACTTCACCCAACCGCGCCGTGTGGACCTGACCTACCAGGAGCACGCCAAGATCCTGCGCGCCATCACCCAGCGCCGAAGCGACGAAGCGCAGCGCCTGCTGCGCGCGCACATCGAGCAAAGCAAGTTGGAGGTGCGGCACATCACGCTGGACATGTTGTACCGGGCGCGCAATTCGGCTGGGTGAGGGCTGGGCGCCGCGGGCCGTGTGCAGGTGTGGCGCAGCAGGTCGGGTGGCTCGGGGCAGGTTCTCCAGCCCACACTCGCGCGGCGCCGGGTTTGGTCCGCGGGCGTCGCGCCATCAACACCGTCGTTTCGTGCGCAGGGCACCCCTACACCTTCAGGCTCAGCGGCGATGATGCGGCTCTGCGTTGTGCGCTGCGACCGTCGTCGGCGAGCGTGGGCCGAAGAACGGGCGCGCTGCGTCCCTGGTGTCGCAATGTCGGCAGGCGGATCGTGCGCGGACCGACAGAGCTGGGTTCGGGCCTTTGTTGACGCCGAACAGCCCACGAGCTGACGGTCGTTGCCGGCGGTCCCGGCCAGGTCCTGACATTGGGAAGATCGGATTCGCTGCCTGGAAGCGGCCGTCCAACACTTCAACGCAATCCAAGTCTGAGGCTGCCATAGCCCAAGGGGTGCAGTTCAGCGAGCTGATTCGAGTCGTGGGCGGCGCATGCGCGATTCGACGTTAACGGCCTACGGCGCTGGATCGTGTCCCTCCGGCAAGGCTGCTTGATTTGAACTGAGTTGTTCAGGTGGGTTGCACGGCAGTGGGGACGGCGTGGTTTTCTTGCCCCCGGGGGGCTTGCGTTCTAAGCGCGGTTCGACTACGCTGCGCGCCATGCGGGAA
>JANOLJ010000070.1:0-7474 GCA_031419715.1 Burkholderiales bacterium
GCACTGTTTCCAGCCCGTGGCCAGGCCGGTCTCGGCTTCGAGCGTCGAATACAGCTCGATGCCGTATTTGCTCATGCGCGTCATGTTGCGGTTCGGCCGCATCTGGCCCACCAGCCCGGCTGCATGCCAAGTCGTGCCGCAGGTGAGCTTGCCTTGCTCAATGAGCAGCACGTCGGTGATGCCGAGCTTGGCAAGGTGGTAGGCGGTGGAGCAGCCGGCGATGCCGCCGCCGACGATGATGACGCGGGCTTGGGTGGGCAATGACACGAAATCCCCCGTCACTGAGTCACTTCGTCCGCCCGCAACAGCACCGTCTCCGGGATCGCAATTCTGAATGCCTGTGCGGTGTTCTGGTTGATCGTCATTTCAAGCAGCGTCGGTCGGGGGGTGCCTGCCACGGGGTGGTTTCGATTCGATTGAACCACAACGTGCTGCCTCTCCTCCGGCGTGGCGCCAGGCGTTGTGTGGCGCTCGCGCGAGAGCGTGCCTGCGTCGGGGCGGGATCAGGCGGCCGGGGCACATTGCTGCGCTCATGTCCCCCGGCAACGGCCTCCGGCCGTCGCCTCCTCCTTTACTTCGCTCCGCAATGCGCCCCGTCCACCTGATCCACCACCCGGGTCGGTTCTTGACGCGTGCACGCCACCACGGTGGACAGCCGCTGGGCTTGGGTGGCCACCGCAGCGAAGCAAAGGAGGAGACGGCGGCCGCACCTTCTCGAGTGACTCAGTTCACCACAAACACGCGCATTCCCAGTTGTTTGCCGTTCGCGCGGTCGAGCATCTGCACCGTCGCCTGGCGCGGCTTGAAGCCCTGCGGCAGTGGCTGGCTGCCGCGCGGCACCTCGTGGCTACCCACTGTCAGCGACACCGGGCTTAGCGAAATCGTGGTCTCCGCACCGCGTGCGTTCTGCCCCGTCACCAGCAGCTGCATCAATGCAGGAATGGGTTGACCGCCGGCACGTTCGCGTGTCAACACCACGTCGTAACTCAACGCCCCGCCCTTGGTCACGAAGCGCGCGCCGCGCACCTCGATGCTGCCTGCACGAGGGTCCGGCGGCAACGCGGCGATCACGGCCGCCAGGTCGTCACGCAACCGCTGCACATTGGCGCGCGCGGCGCCGAGATCGCTGCCGGTCGATTTGTTCTCGGTGAGGATGGTGTCCAGCTTCTTCGTCACCTCGTCGAGCTCGCCCTGCACCCGTTTGCGCTCGGCCTCGGTGCGATCGAGCGCGCTGCGCAGCCGCTCCGATGCATCAACGCTCAGCCGCGGCTGCATCAGACGTTCTTGCACAAAAACGACGCCAGCCACACCGAGCACGATGCCGATCAGCAACAGCACCAACCAACGCGGCACGCCCGAACGGCGCCTTCCATAGGGCTCATAGGCGACGGGTTTGAATTGTCCGAGCATGCGGGTTGAAGAGGGGTTGCGATGGGCCGTAAGGTTACCTCGTTGTTGCACGGGCCTGGAAACGATATGAAATCGCGGCCAGAAGCGGGCCGCGCGCCGCCGCGCGCTAGCATGGTGGCCCCGCGCACGAGCGAGCGCCATGCCAGAACACGCCCATCCGCAGCCCGCGTCGCCGTCAAGCAGCCTGTTGGCGAACCTGCGCGCCGAGCTGATGCACGCCCTGCCGTTCTCGCGCATGGCGCCAGCGCATGTCGATCGCTTCATCACAAGCGCGCAGCAGGCCTACTTCGCCCCCGATGAGGTGCTGCTCGATCCCGGCATGGGTGCCGTGAAGGCGCTGTATCTGATCCGCCAAGGCAGCGTGACGGGGCGCCGCGCAGCAGCCGAGACGACGTCGCCGCTCGAGTATGTGGTGGGCGATCTGTTCCCGGTCGGTGCGGTGCTCGGGCAGCGCGCCGTGGCGGCGCGCTATGTGGCCAATGAAGACACGTTCTGTCTGCTCTTGCCCAGCGATGCGGTACAGGCATTGGCGGCGCAGAGCCCGCCGTTTGCCGACTTCCTGCGCAGCCGCGTCCTGCAGTTTCTCGACGTGTCGCGCCGCGCGTTGCAGGCGCACTACGCCTCGCAGGCGCTCGATGAACAATCGCTCGAGGCCAGCCTCGACACGCTGGCGCGCAAGGCGCCACTGGCGGTGCCACGCGAGACGCCACTGGCGCAAGCCTTGGCGGCGATGCACGAGCGCCACGTCGGCTCGGTGCTGGTGATCGACGCGGCGAATGCGCCATGCGGCATCCTGACGCGGCATGACATTCTCGGCCGCGTCACGCTGCCGGGGCTGCCGCTTTCCACGCCCATCGCCCAGGTGATGAGCACGCCGCTGCACACGCTGGACGCTGGCCACTCCTTGCTCGACGCAGCGCTGCTGATGTCGCGCTACGGCGTGCGCCATGTGCCGGTCACGCAGCATGGGCGGCTGGTCAACATCGTTTCAGAGCGCGACCTGTTCGCGTTGCAGCGCCTCTCGCTCAAGCAAGTCAGCACGCAACTTCGCGCCGCGCCCGATTTGCCCACGCTGAAGCTGCTGGCCGCGCAGATCGGCCGCTTTGCGCGCGCCTTGTTGAGCCAGGGCGTGCACGCGCGCCAGCTCACGCAGTTGATCAGCCACCTGAACGACGTGCTTACGCAGCGGCTGGTGCAACTGATCGCGCAGGCGCGCGGTCTCGATTTGTCCCAAGCCTGCTGGCTCGCGTTCGGCTCCGAAGGGCGCGGCGAGCAGACCATCGCGACAGATCAGGACAACGGGTTGATTTTCGTGAGCGACAACGCCGAGCGCGACCGGCCAGTCTGGCTCGCCTTCGGCCGTGAAGTGAACGACGCGCTCGACGCCTGCGGCTACCCCTTGTGCAAGGGCAACATCATGGCGAGCAACCCGCAATGCTGCCTGACCGGCGCCGAGTGGCAACAGCGCTTCGGCGACTGGATCGACAGCGGCGCCCCGCACGACCTGCTCAACGCCAGCATCTACTTCGATCTGCGCGGCTTGTGCGGCAACACCGCGCTGGCGCGGCAGCCGCGCGAGTTCATCATGCGCGAGGCGGCACGCGTTCCACGCTTCCTCAAACAAATGGCCGACAACGCGCTGACACGGCGCGCACCGCTGAACTGGCGCGGCGCGATCGATACGCACGAGGTCGACGGCCACGAGATGTTCGACCTGAAGCTCCAAGGCACGGCGATCTTTGTCGACGTGGCGCGCCTGTATGCGCTGGCGCAGGGCGTGGCCGCGCTGGGCACGCGCGAGCGGCTGGAAGCGGTGGCGCCGCTGCTGGGCGTGGCGGCGCAAGAAGGGCAATCGTGGGTCAGCGCGTTCGAGTTCTTGCAGATGCTGCGGCTGCAGGTGCAGATCGGCGACGACCCGGCAGCGCAGACGCCGCGAGGCGATGACCAAGGTCGCGCGCAAGATCACACCCAAGTGAACCCGCAAGTGAACTCGCAAGTGAGCGCACAAGCGAGCGCGCAGGCCAACCCGAACCTGCTCGACATCGGCACACTCAACGACATCGACCTGCGCATGCTCAAGGAAACCTGCAAGGTCGCGCGCCGCATGCAGCAGCGCCTGGAGCTGGACTACCTGCGCTGATGGCGCCCATGCTCGAAGCCGTCAGGCACTGGCTCGCGCCGCGCCCCATGATCGACGAACAGCGCTGGGTCGTGCTGGACGTCGAATCCAGTGGCCTGGACATGCGCCGCGACCGCTTGCTGGCGATCGCCGCGATCGGCATCCACCTCAACACCGCCGCGCCGCGCATCCACCTGGGCGACAGCTTCGAGGTGCTGTTGCGGCAGGCGGACTCACATGAACTTCCGGACAAAGCCAACATCCTGCTGCACGGCATCGGCGTGGGCGCGCAGCGCAGCGGAATCGACGCAGCCCAGGCCCTCGCGGCTTTCGAAGCCTGGGTCGGCACGTCGCCCCTGGTGGCGTTTCATGCGGCGTTCGACCAGGCGATGCTCGATCGCGCCAGCGCTGCGCATCTGGGCCGACGCCTGCGCGGCGCGTGGCTGGACCTGGCGCCGCTCGCCGCCGTGCTCTACCCCAAGGTGCGCGCGCACGCGCTCGACGACTGGCTGGCGCACTTCAACATCCAGTGCGCTGTGCGCCACCAAGCCGCCGCCGACACGCTGGCCACGGCGGAGCTGCTGCTCAAGCTGTGGCCGGCGCTGCGCCGGGAGTTGCCGCGACCCGGGTTTCGCGAGGTTCGAACGTTGGCGGCGCAGCAGCGTTGGCTTGCCCGCTGAGGGCGCGGCGTCACGGAAGCAAGTCCAGGTTGTTCCTTGCCCGCCATTGTGTGGGGTCCAGCAGCAACGCCTGACGATAGGCGCCCTTCGCGCCCTGCGGATCGCCCGCTTGCTGCCGGGCGTAGCCGAGGTTGTTCCAGACCCTCGGCTTGCGCGGTGACGCCTCGCTGGTGTGCTCCCACAGCGCCACTTCGGAGCGATAGTCGCGATTGCGCGCGATGGTTGTAGAGGCCAGCATCAGCAGCAGCAAGACGATTCCGACCGCCCCCACCCAGGGGCGTTGCGCGTGAAGCCGGGCCAGCAGCATGGCAGATATCAAGGCAGGCCCGACCAACGCCAGGTACAACTGCCTGTCATTGGCAACGTCCAGGCGCGGCAGAACAGAATTGGTCGGAATCAGCCAGACCGCGAACCACAGGATGCTGAAAGCCAGCCAGCGCGAACCTTCGGGTCGTCGCCATTGCCACAGTGCCACCGCGAGCACGCCGGCAAGCGCCATCGCCTTCGCGGCAAGCTCTGGAGTGGAGTCCCGATAGACCGGCAGATCGGGATCGATGTTCACGGCCAGACCGAGCAACGGCCGGGTGACGAGATAAAAGACGCCATTCACTTGGGTGAGCAGGTTCTCGGCCAGCGAGCGGGTTTGCAAACTCGCGTCCAACAGGCGCCTATACGCGGGAATCAGCAGCACCGACACGACAAAGCCGAACAGCGTTGCACCGTGCCAGGCACACCGCGCCAAGACGCCGCGCCAGCCAAAGTCCTTGCGCAACGCCTCACACAGCAATACGACGAGCGGCAAGATCCAGGCATTTTCTTTCACCGCGAGCGCCGCCGCGAACAGGACCGAGGAGGCGAAACGCCACGCCGCTGACCGCACGCCGTCATCCGCTCTGAGCCAAGCCCACACGGACGCCAGCGCAAACAGCGCCATCAGCGACACGGACCGTCCGCTGATGTACGTAACGGCTTCGGTCTGTGCCGGATGCAGTGCGAAGATCAGCGCCGCGATGAATGACGTGCTCGGCGCGCGCTCGGCGTCAACGCCCAGCCGCGACACAAGCCGGCGCAGCAGGTGAAACACAAGCAGCGTGTTCACGCCATGCACCACCAGGTTCACCGCAATGAAGCCCACGGCGCGCTCGTTGATCGCCCAGTTCTCCGCATAGCTGAGCTTGAGCAGCGGCCGGATGCCCGGCATGCTTTGCCACCAAGCGCCAAATGAATGCACGCTCGCGGCATCGACGATCACGTTGTAGTCGTCGAACTGGAACACTCCGCCCAGCGCGTTGGCGTAAGCCGCCAGCACCGCCAGCGCCAGCCAGAGTGACGCCGGCCCGCTACGGCTTGCGAGACTTGACAGCATGCTCGAAGGCACGGTCCAGCGCGGCGTGCGCGCCCCACCAGCGGTTCGGCGCGTCGAGCAGCACCAGCATCACGCGCACACCGCCGCGCTCGGCCAGCGCGATAAGGCATTTGCCGGCCTTGGGCGTGTAGCCCGACTTCACGCCGATGGCGTCAGGGTGGCGCCCCATCAGTTCATTGCCGTTGCGCAAATCGAAGCGGCGCTTGCCGTCCGACGACTCGATGCGCGCTTCCAGCTGGCGCACGGTCTGCGCGAACACGGGGTTTGCCAGCGCCACTTCCGTGAGCTGCATCAAGTCGTGCGCCGTGGAGTAGTGCCCCGGAGCGTCGTGGCCGCACGGGTTCTCGAAGCGCGTGTGCGCCAGCCCCAGCTCGGCGGCGCGCCGGTTCATCAGCGTGACGAAGCCGCGCACGCTGCCGCTGTGCGCTTCGGCCAGCGCGCGGCAGGCATCGTTGGCGGACGCAAGCAGGGTGGCGAGCAACAAACTCGCCTGGGTATATCGCTCGCCGGCCTTGATGCGCAGCCGGGTGCCGGTGGCTGCGGCAGCACCTGGGCTGACGGTGATCACTTTGCTCGGCTCGTAATTTTCCAGAACCAGCAACGCCGTCATCACCTTGGTCAGGCTCGCGGGCGCCAGCTTTACCGTCGCGCGCCGCGACCAGACGGTCTTGCCGTCAATGCGTGCCAGGTAGGCGTGCGCGATCCCCTCCAGCGGCCCAGCGCTTCCGGGAGCGCTCCCGGCCTCGGCCGAGATCGCAGCCATTTGCGCGCCGAACCAAAAACAAAAGACTGCGCCGCAGCGCAGCGCAGCCCGGGCAGGGAGTGTGCCGGACACGTCAGAACTTGAAAATGTCCTTCAGCACTTTCACGCCCTCTTTCTTCACTTCTTCCATCGCGCTCGGTTTGGCGGCCTCTTTCTGCACCGCCGGTTTCGCCGCGGCGTCCCCGGTGTCGGCGCTGCCGGCCTTGGCAAGGCTCAGGCCCCCGATCGTGGAGCACATGTCGCGCTGGCTCGCCGCCACCGAGGTGTAGTCGCGGCCGATGCAATGCTGCTTCTTCAAGGTCGCCACCCGGCTGTCTTTCTGGCAATGCTCGGCGACGAAGCGCCAGTCCTTCTGATCGAGGCCCGTGGTGCAGTGCTGCTCTACGATCTTGTCGGGCCCGAGGCCGCACTCGTCCGCCAAGGCCAGCCCCTTGTTCGCGAAACTGACGAATTTGTCGCGGACTTTCAGATCGGCGCCCAGGCGAGTGCACATCTGCGGGCGCAGCTTCGAGCAGCCGAAATCGCTGGCCGCTTCACAGTTCATCCTGCTCTCAGCCGTGGGCATGCCGGCACATTGGGTTCGTCTGTCACCGCCCAGTTTCTCCGTGGCCTTCAAGAAGCGCCCATACTCGTTCTGATCGAGCGCGGCTTGGCAACTCTTCGCATTCGTATCGGCCGCCCCAGCGAACGCCTGGTTGATCTGCTCGTCCCCCTTGCACGCGCCGCCAACGCGCTTGCCGGTGGAGACGATCGTCATGTCCTCGCCGTCGGCCTTCATCTTGACTCTTTGGTTGAAACTGTTGGGTGTGCTCGTGATTTCGCCGCTGCCCGTCATCGCATTCTTGCCGGTGCACTTCATGTTGAACGTGACGGTGTTGCCCGACTGCTTCACGTCGCTCATGGTGCAGTTGTCGTCGGGACTGCTCTTTACAGGCTTGCTCTCCTGCCCCTTGAGCATGCAGACCTTTTGCGCCTGCCCGCCCATCATGCCGGCCATGCCCGCCGGCATTCCCGCCATTTCCATCTTGGTGGTCATTTCCCAGAATTCGCCGGTGGCTTCGGCGGCCAGCGCTGATGCGCCGAGCTGTGACAAGGACACGACGAGAACGAAATTCAGAACCGTTTTCATGGCTTCT
>JANOLJ010000071.1:0-17884 GCA_031419715.1 Burkholderiales bacterium
ACTTCGGCCTTGAAGCCCTTGCGCTCGCAATAGCGCAGGTACTGGCGCAGCAGCATTTGCGCCCAATCGCAGGCCTCGGTGCCGCCCGCGCCGGCTTGCAGGTCGAGAAAGCAGTTGCTCGGGTCGGCGGGGTTGTTGAACATGCGCCGGAATTCCATTTCGGCGACGCTGGCCTCGAGCTTGGCAGCCTCGGCCTCGATCGACTTGATGCCGTCGAAATCATCCTCGGCCTTGGACATCTCGAACAGTTCGGTGTTGTCGGCCAGGTTGCTCGTGAGGTGGTCGATCGTCTGGACCACGGTCTCCAACACGCGCTTCTCGCGCCCGAGTTCCTGCGCGCGCTTCGGTTCGTCCCAGACCTTGGGGTTCTCCAGCGCGGCGTTGACTTCGTTCAGCCGCAGTGCTTTGCGATCGTAGTCAAAGATACCCCCGGAGGGCGAGCGTGCGTTGCGTCAGGTCGGCCAGGGAGTTGGAGATGGCATTGACGTGTTCGATGTCCATGGTGCAGGCCGGTTCAGTGAAAGCGAAGGCGGCGATTTTGACACGCGCCCCGTTGGCGCCGCGGCCGCGTCGGCGTCAAGGCCCGAGAAAAGCCGCGAGCCTGCGCGCCAGTTCCACGGGCTGGTCATGGTGCAGCATGTGACCGGCCGGTGCGAGCTTGTGCTTTTCAACATGGGCCACTACGTCAAGCCGGGTGTGGAATTCGGCGTTTGAGTAACGCGTGCCCCACCATTTGGCGATGTCGGTGCGGTCGCCCTCGACCCAGAGCACCGGCGCGACGATGTGCTTCCAATACTCCAGCGTCTCGTCAACCTGATGCAGCACCGGGTTGCTGCGCTTGTGCGCCGGGTCGCCGAGCAGCTCCCACTGGCCATCGGCGCGCTGGCGTGACCAATGCGGCGCCAGCCAAGCGGCATGCGCCTCACTCAACAACGGGTTGGTCTTGCGCAGCCGCTGCGCCACGGCGTGCACGCTGTCATAAGCGCGCAATTGGGCGGGCTCGCGCAACTCGTCGAGCCACTTCGCGGTGCGCTGCGGGGCTTGTTGCGGCTGGGTGCGCGGCATGCCGAAGCCTTCGAGATTGATGAGCTTGCGGATGCGCTGCGGGCGCACGCCGGCGTACGTCATGACGACGTTGCCGCCCATGCTGTGGCCCAGTAAGTCCACCGGCTGGCCGGGGCAGAGGGCGTCAAGCACGGCGTCGAGGTCGCCCAGGTAGTCGGGGAACCAATAACAATCGGCGGCGGGAGTGTCGGTGAGGCCGAAACCGCGCCAGTCGAGCGCAAACACCCAGCGCCTCGGGCCTTCGAGCGCGGCCAGCGCATCGACGACGAACTGGAACGACGCGGCCACGTCCATCCAGCCGTGCAGCAGCACCAGCGGCGGGCGGGTCGGTATGGCAAGCGACGCGTCGCCCCAATGCAAGGCGTGATAGCGCAGGCCGCGGATTTGCATGAAACGCGACGTCGCCGTGCGCATGACTTGATAGCTTTGATCCATGCCCGGACTGTAGGGCTGAATCGCTGCCTGTCGCGCTGCCGGCGTCACCGCGGCGTTGCGCCGATTGCCGCCGCGCGAAGCGATATGCTTGCCACAAAAGAGGAGGCCGAACATGGGCTCGCGTTGTTTCCAAGCTGCTGCTGCTGCCGCCGCGTTGCTGCTGGCCGCCGCGCTGCCGGCGCTGCTGTGCGCGCCTGCGCAGGCAGCTCAGCCACGATTCGACTTTCGTGCCACGCCGGGCCATTTGTCGAAAGACGTGCGGCCTTCGCACTATCAGCTGCGCTTCGATCTCGACCCGGACCTTGACAGCTTCAGCGCCACCGCGTCGATCACCGTCAACGTGCTTCGGCCCACGCGGGCAATCGAGTTGCACGCGCACGAACTCGAGGCCGACGGCGCGAGCATCGAACTCGCGCGACGCGCGCAACCGAAGCGCACGCTGCGCGTCACGCCCCAGCCGGCGACGCAGACTTGGGCGTTGACGCCTGCCGACGGCAAGCCCATCGAGGCGGGAGTGCATCGGCTGGCGATCGCCTACCGGGGCATCGTGCACCGCAGCGGCGAGGGCCTGTTTCGCGCGCCGTACACGAGCGACGGCAAACCGCAACGCATGCTCGCGACGCAGTTGGAGGCGATCTTCGCGCGCACCCTGTTCCCGGCTTTCGACGAACCGGTGTTTCGCGCCGTGTTCGAGCTGACGGTGCGAGCACCGGTGGGCTACGAGGTTCTGTCCAACATGCCGCGTGTCGGCGCGGCAACCCACAGCGCCGACGCCAAACCAGCCATGGTTCACCGCTTCGCGCCGACGCCGCCGATGCCGAGCTATCTGGTCAGCGTGGCGGTCGGCAAGTTCGATGTGCTCGAGGGCCGCGCCGCCGGTGTTCCCTTGCGGATTCTCACCGCGCCGGGCAAGGGCGAGCAGGGCCGCTACGCGCTCGATGCGAGCCGCAAGCTCTTGCCCTACTACACGCGGTATTTCGGCCAGCCCTATACGCTGCCGCGCCTGGATCAACTCGCCGTTCCGAGCACGCGCTGGGGTGCGATGGAAGACTGGGGGCTGATCTCCTACGCGGAAGACGTGCTGTTGTTCGACCCGGCGACGAGCAGCCCGCGGACCCAACGCGTCGTGTTCGACATCGTGGCGCACGAGATCGCCCACCAATGGTTCGGCAACCTGGTGACCGCCGCGTCATGGAGCGAGATCTGGCTCAATGAGGCGTTTGCCACCTGGCTCGCCGAGAAGGCGGCGGATCGCTTCAACCCGAAGTGGCAGGTGGCGCTGCACCGGCGCACGCCGATCGACCGCACGATGCAGCGCGACGCGAGCACTGCCACGCGGGCCATCCGCTCCGGGCCGGTCAGCGAAGTGCGGGTCTTCGACGTGTTCGACAACATCACCTACACCAAGGGTGGCGCGGTGCTCAGCATGCTGGAGCAGTGGCTCGGTGAGGCGACATTCCAGCGCGGCCTGGCGAGCTACATCGCGCAGCGCAAGTTGTCCAATGCCACCGCCGGTGACCTGTGGTTCCACATCGGCCGCGCGGCGGGCCGCGATGTGGCCGCGGTGGCGGCAAGCTGGACCGATCAGCCGGGTTTCCCGTTGGTTCGGGTGCGTAGCCGCTGCGAAGGCAGTCGCATGGTGCTCGACGTGGCGCAGCAGCGTTTCGGTTTCGATACGGCGCACGCCGGGTCAAAGCAGGTGTGGCGCATCCCGCTGCACATCGCCAGGGGTGCGCAGCGCTCGACGCTGATGCTGACGCAGGCACGCCAGACGCACCGCCTGCCCGGCTGCGGCGCCGAGCCGCTGATCGTGAACGCCGGTGGCGCCGGCTTCTACCGGGTTGAATATGAGGCACAACACTTCCAGGCACTGCAACGCGGCTTCGGCCGGCTCGCCGCGGCGGACCAGGTGACTTTGCTCAGCGACAGCTTCGCTCTCGCGCAAGCGGGCGCCATGCCCATGCAAGATTACTTCGCGCTGCTGGCCAGGGTGCCCGCTGTGCGCGGCGCCGGCCGGGCGATGCTGATGGCGCAGGCCGCGGACGCTTTCACACTGCTCGACGCGGCCCTGGCCGCGAGCGGCGGGCAAGCGGCGTTGCGCGCGGCCGGCAGGGAGTTGTTTGCCCCTGAATTGCGGCGCCTGGGGTGGGAGCCGCGCGCCGACGACGACGCGCAAACCCTGCAGCTGCGCGCCACCTTGATCGAGCGACTCGCGCACTTCGACGATGCGCCGACGGTCCAGGAAGTGCTGCGCCGCTTCGACCTCGACGCTCAGACGCAGGCAGTGCTGCCGGCGTCGACCCGCTCCGCGATCACGCATGCGGCGGGCATGCACGCCGATCGCGCCCGCTTTGACGTTTTGCTCGCGCGGCGTGAAAAACGCGAGCGGCGAGGAGGACCGTTGGCTGTTCGCGTCTGCACTCGCCGCCGGGCGCGATGCGTCGCGTGTCGATGAAGTGCTGGAACTCGCGTTCAGTGGCGGGCTGCCGTCCAACATCGCCACGTCGATCCCGGGTTTGGTGGCGCGCAAGTCGCCGTTCGGCGAGCGCGCCTATCGTTTCGCCAAACAGCGCTGGCACGAACTCGCGGCCTTGACGGGTCGCCAGGGGCGCGCCTGGTTGTTGCCTGGAGCCGCCGAGAACTTCAACCAGAGCGAACATGCCTCGCAACTGATTGCGGATCAGCGCGACGTCGCGGGCCCTGACGGCGAGGCCACCGCCGCGAGAATCGCGGCGCGCATTGAGTTGCTGGCACAGATCGAGCGTCGTGAGGGCGCCGCGCTGCAAAAACTTCTGGCCGATTGGCGCCCCACTCGTTGATTGCGCGGTGCGCGCGCCTGCGACAATCGGCGCATGCATCCAGCCCCCGCCTTCACACTACGCCCGGCGCAACTGCGCGACATCGAGGCCATCGTCGAACTGATCCGCGAGCTTGCCGAGTTCGAGCGCCTCACGCATCTGTTGCAAGTCACTCCCGAGAAACTGCGCCCGCAATTGTTCGGCGAGAAGCCGGCCGCCGAGTGCCTGGTTGCCGAAGTGGCAGACGAGGCCGGCCCGCGGGGTGCAAGCGTGGTCGGCTTTGCCCTGTTCTTCACCAATTTTTCGACCTTCCTCGCCCAGCCGGGGCTGTACCTGGAAGATCTTTACGTGAAGCCAGCGCACCGCAGTCATGGCATCGGCGAAGCGCTGTTGACGCGCCTTTCGCGCCTGGCGGTGGAGCGCAACTACGGGCGCTTCGAGTGGAGCGTGCTCGACTGGAACGAGCACGCGATCCGCTTCTACCAGCGCATGGGCGCGGCCGTGATGCCCGACTGGCGCATGTGTCGCATCACGGGCGATGCATTGCTGGCGTTCGGCGAGGCGGCGCCCAAACTACGCACTTGACCCGATGGGCATGCGCCGCCCCTGAAGCTACGCTGGCGGCATGACCCTCGATGCACACGCCCACCTTCATGCCGGTTTTCGCTGGCAGGTTCCTGAACACTTCAACATCGCCGAAGTCTGCTGCGCGCGCTGGGCACGCGCCACGCCCGATGCGGTAGCGATCCACTACGAACACGAAGACGGCCGCGCCGGGCGCTTTACTTTCGCCGACCTCGAGAACAACGCCAATCGCCTCGCCAACGCGCTCGTGACGCTGGGCGTGCAGCGCGGCGACCGGGTCGCGATCATCATGCCGCAGCGCTTCGAGACCGCGGTGGCGCACATGGCGGTCTGCAAGCTCGGCGCGGTGGCGATGCCGCTGACGATGTTGTTCGGCCCCGATGCGCTTGAATATCGGCTCAATCACAGCGAAGCCGTGGTCGCCATCGCCGATGAGACAGGGATCGCGAATGTGAGTGCCGTGCGTGCCTTGTGCCCGGCATTGCGCCACGTCATCGCTGCTGGCGATGCAGCCGGGGATGCGACTGGGGATGCGACTGGGGATGGGACTGGCGATGCGACTGGAAGAAGCAACGCCGATTGGCGCGACCTGCTGGCCAACGCCGCCCCGAACTTCGCTCCCGTGGCCACGCGCGCCGACGACGCGGCGATGCTGATCTACACCAGCGGCACGACCGGCCCACCCAAAGGCGCGCTCGTGCCGCACCGCGCGCTGCTGGGCAACCTGAGCGGCTTTGTGTGCAGCCAGAATTGGTACCCCCGCAACGCCAACACATTCTGGTCGCCCGCCGATTGGGCCTGGACCGGCGGCTTGATGGACGCGCTGCTGCCGACGCTCTATTTCGGCCGCGCCATCCTCGGCTACCAAGGCCGCTTCCTGCCTGAGCGCGCGTTCGAGCTGATGCAGCGCCATGGCGTGACGCACACCTTCCTCTTCCCGACGGCGCTCAAGGCCATGATGAAGTCCGAGCCTCGGCCGAAACAGAAGTACCGATTGCGACTGCGCGCCATCATGAGCGCCGGCGAGGCAGTGGGCGACGCCGTGTTCGACTACTGCCGCGATCAACTCGGTGTCATCGTCAACGAGATGTTTGGGCAGACCGAAATCAACTACCTCGTCGGCAACTGCGGGTCGTATGTCGATGCCAAAGGGCGCCGCCACGCCGGCTGGCCGGCACGCCCGGGCAGTATGGGCCGCCCCTATCCGGGCCACCGCATCGCGGTGCTCGACGACGCCGGCCACGAGTGCGCGCGCGGCATCGCGGGCGACGTGGCGGTGCACCGGCGCGATGTGCATGGCGCGCCCGACCCTGTGTTCTTCCTCGGCTATTGGAAGAATGAAGAGGCCACGCAAGCCAAGTTCACCGGCGACACGCTCGACAGTTGGTGCCGCACCGGCGACATGGCGGTCATGGATGGCGACGGCTATCTCTGGTATCAGGGTCGCAGCGACGACATGTTCAAGGCGGCCGGCTACCGCATCGGGCCGAGTGAAGTGGAGAACTGCCTCGTCAAACACCCGGCAGTGGCGAATGCCGCGGTCGTGCCGAAACCCGATGCGCAGCGCGGCGCGGTGGTGAAAGCCTATGTCGTGCTCGCCGCGGGCCATCTGGCGTCACAGGCCTTGATCGACGAACTGCAACGCCATGTGCGCGGCAAGCTCGCGCCTTACGAGTACCCCAAGGAAATCGAATTCATCGATGCGCTGCCGATGACGACGACGGGCAAGGTGCAGCGCCGGGTGTTGCGCTTGCAGGAAGAGGGCAGGGCGCGGGGGGGTTAAGGCGCTGGTCCCACCGGGTTACGCCGCTTTTTCTGTCGGCAACGCCGTCATCCACGATGAGAACGATTGACACCGCCCGTTTCTGGCGCGATTCTTCGCCAAAGGCGGGAAGTGACGAACATGCAGTGCCCGAAGTGCCATCAGGAGAACCCGCCGAGGGCGAAGTTCTGCGTTGAATGCGCGGCATCATTTGCGCCAGTGTGCACGGGCTGCGGGGGCGAACTCCCAGCAGCCGCGAAATTCTGTCCGGAGTGCGCTCGGCCGGTGCTCGCGCTGAAGGGCGTTGCCTCAGGGCAGCCCATCATCCCGCGCCACCTGGCGCAACGCATCCTCGAATCGCGCGCCGCAATCGAAGGCGAGCGCAAGCAGGTGAGCGTGCTGTTCGCCGACATCAAAGGCTCGATGGCCTTGCTTGCTGGGCGCGACCCTGAAGAAGCGCGCGCCCTGCTCGACCCTGTGCTCGAACTCATGATGCAGGCCGTGCACCATGTCGAGGGCACCGTCAATCAGGTGATGGGCGACGGCATCATGGCCCTGTTCGGTGCACCGATTGCCCACGAAGACCACGCCGTACGCGCGTGCTATGCGGCGCTGCGCATGCAAGCCGCGGTTGCCCAGTTGAGCGAAGGCATGCGCCGGCAAGGTGCGGTACCCGTGCAGATCCGCGTGGGCATCAACTCCGGCGAAGTGATCGTGCGGGCCATCGGCAGCGACCTGCGCATGGACTACAGCGCCGTCGGCCAGACCACGCACCTGGCCGCGCGCATGGAGCAGCTCGCCACACCCGGCACCACGCTGATCAGCGCCGCCACGCTGGCCCTCGCCGAAGGCTACATCCAGGTAGAACCACTTGGTGCGATTCAAGTGGCCGGGCTCGAACAACCCGTGCAAGCCTACCAACTCACCGGAGCCGGCCCCGCGCGCACCCGACTCCAAGCACGCGCCACCCGAGCCGCGGGCGGCCTGAGCAGCTTTGTCGGCCGCGCCGCCGAACTCGACACCCTCCAGCACGCCCTGGACGCCGCAGGTCAGGGCCATGGGCAGATCGTCAGCGTCGTCGGCGAAGCCGGCGTCGGCAAGTCACGCCTGTTCCATCAATTCGTGCACTCGCAGCGAACCCAAGGCTGGCTCGTGCTCGAAGCTGGCTCCGTGTCCTACGGCAAAGCCACCGGGTATGGGCCGGTGATCGACCTGCTCAAGAACTACTTCGGCGTCGAACCCCGCGACGAGCCTCGGCGCGTGCGCGAGCGCATCACCGGCAAGCTGCTCGCGCTCGACCGAAACCTCGAAGCCCAACTGCCGGCGCTGCTCGCCCTGCTTGAGGTTCTGCCCGAGGCCAGCCCTTGGGAGGCCCTCGACCCCGGGCAACGCAGACGCGCCATCATCGATGCGGTGAAGCGCCTGCTGCTGCGCGAGAGCCAGGCGCAGCCGCTCGTGGTTGTGTTCGAAGACCTGCATTGGGTTGACGCCGAAAGCCAGGCGGTGCTCGATGCAGTCGCCGACAGCCTGCCCGCGGCCAAGCTGCTCCTGCTCGTCAACCTGCGGCCCGAAGGACAACACGGCTGGGGGCAAAAGACCTACTGCCGTCAACTGCGGCTGGATAGCCTGCCACCGGAAACGGCGGAAGAACTGCTCGACGCGCTGCTCGGTGGGCAAGCCGAATTGCAGCGCCTCAGGCAACAACTCATCGAACGCACCGAAGGCAACCCGTTCTTCCTCGAAGAATGCGTGCGAACACTGGTTGAGACCGAGGCGCTGCTGGGCGAGCGCGGCGCGCACACCCTGGGCAAGGCGATCGAAACGATTCAAGTGCCCGCGACGGTGCAAGTGATTCTGGCAGCGCGCATCGACCGGCTCGCGCCCGAAGACAAACACCTGCTGCAAGCCGCGGCCGTGATCGGCAAGGATGTGCCGTTCGCCTTGCTCAAGCACACCAGCGATCTCGCGGAAGAAACGCTGCGCGCGAGCCTGGCGCGGCTTCAGGCTGCAGAGTTCGTCTACGAGGCGGCCCTCTTCCCCGACCTCGAATACACGTTCAAGCATGCGCTGACGCACGAGGTGGCGTACGGCGGGTTACTGAGCGAGAGAAAGCGGCAGTTGCATGCCAAGGTGGTGGGGGCAGTCGAGACCTTGTACGAGGGGCGAATCACGGAGCACGCCGAGCGGCTTGCGCATCACGCGGTTCGGGGGGGTCTCGCGGACAAGGCAGTGGAGTACCTGAACGAAGGGGGGACGAAGGCGTTGATGCGCTCTGGCTATCGAGAGGCGAAGTCGTACTTTGAAGACGCGCTGCGCATGGCCGAGGGGTTGCCAAGCAACGGCAATACCGTATCTCAGAGAGTGAGGTTGCGAACCGGGCTGGGGCTTGCCCTCATGAACATCAAAGGCCCGCACTCGCCTGAAGTCTTGAATTTCTATTCGGAGTCGCTCCGGCTTTGCGAGCACTCTGAGAATGGGCAGGAACGCTTCCAGCTTCTATTCGGAATTTGGAACTGTCACCTCTTCGGCTCCAACCTTGACAGTGCACACAAGACGGCATCCGAGTTGCTGGAGACGGCGAGTGACAAGGACGACTATCAACGACTTGAAGCGCACCATTCGATGTGGACGACGAAGATCAACTTCGGACAATCGTCAGATGCGATCTTCCACTTGGATCGGGCCAAGGATCTCAGCATCAACGCCAATCGTTCCAAGTGGAGAACCTATGGGTATCATGACCCCCTGGTTTGTTCCCAGAGCATGGGCGCTATTGCTCGTTGGTCGCTGGGGTATTTTGATCAAGCTCGTCGGTCCGCGAGGGAAGGGGTCGAGACGGCCGAACAGGTGGGTCACCCGATGACCTATATTGTTGCCTCCATGGCGGCGGCCACGGTGTGCTATCACTGTGGAGAATTCGAAGCCGCCCGGCGCCATGCCACAGCTCAACTCAAAGTAGCTACCGACCTCGCAATCTCTCCGTGGCGCGAACGCTCGGCGGTCACGTTGGCCCGACTCATGGTCGACGAACATCGGCACGACGAAGCACTGCGCATCCTGGATGCAAACTTGCCTGTTGCTGGGGCCGCACGTTGGATGATGTCTGGGAGCTTGGCCTTGGGCATGGGCGCCGAGATTTACACGCTCGCCGGCCAACCGGAGCGGGGTCTCGAGCTGTTGTGCAGGTTCTCATCCGATCAACTGGCCGGGCTCCTGTGCGGTCCCGAATTGCACCGTTTGTACGCTGAAGTGCTGTTGGTGCGCTCGCCGGCTGCGATCGACGAGGCCGCAGCCCGGCTTCGAACTGCGGTCGCGCTTGCCCAGAGGCACCAAACCAAGGCTTTCGAACTGCGCGCCGCGCTATCTCTCGCCCGCCTGCTCGCGCCGCGTGACCGCATCGCTGCGCACGAAGCACTTGCCGTTGTCGATTGGTTCACCGAAGGCGCCGATGTCGCCGACCTGCGCAACGCTCGGGCGTTGCGCAACGAGCTGGGTTGAACGCCAGCCATGTTCAGCAACCTTGGCGTGCCTTGGCTACCAGACCATCAGGCTGCGAGACGAGCATAGCACTTCGCTATACTCTTCGATTCCGATGAAACTCGTTTCCAACCGGCGGCTGCGCGAATTTGCGGCGGCGAATGCCCATGCGGAACAGCCGATTCAAGATTTCAGGCGCAAGATTGAGAAGGGAAGCTATGCCAATTTCGCTGAATTGCGCGCCGTGTTCCCGAGCGCGGACAAAGTGGGCCAGCGCTTTGTGTTCAATGTCGGAGGAAACAAGTTCCGGCTGGTGGCCGCGATCGACTTTTCCCGCCGCACGATGTGGGTCAAGGCCGTGCTGACGCACGGTGAGTACGACGAAGGAGCGTGGAAATGAACCTGCGAGACGTTGAATCTCACTGGGTCGCCTTGCATGAGGCGCTGGGGGTGGGGGCACCCATCGCCAACAAGGCGCAGTACGAACGCGCCTTTGCGTTTGTGGAACAGGTCTTCGATCAGGTGGCGGCCGACCCGGCTCATCCGTTGGGTGGTCTGGTCGATTTGCTGGCCGAACGGATTCGCGCCTATGAAGACCGCGTGCACCCTTGGCCCGATTCCAGCACGCCGATTACCGTGTTGGCCAGCCTGATGGAAGAGCATGGGCTGACTCAGTCAGATCTTCCTGAGGTCGGCGCGCAGAGCGTGGTCAGCGCCGTGCTGGCGGGAAAACGCAGCCTGAACCTGCGTCAGGTGAAAGCGCTGGCCAATCGGTTCGGCGTTCCCTTCGAGATGCTGACGTAAGGAGCACAACTTCTTCAGTTGCTGTGTTCGCACGACACGGAGCTGGCGGAAAGGGACTTTTCGTCCGTGACCTCACTGAACTGCGTGCATCGCGCGCACGGCGAGACGAGTTGGCTTGACCGGTCAAGCACCGATCCGGATTAACACCCTGCGAGCCTGTGGTTCTCCCAGCGACTTCAGCAACTCCGGCACCAATGGCTCAAGCGAACGAAGCGCGGTGCTGCGAGAGACGAGCACGAACACGCTCATCGGCAATGCGGCAAGGTTCTGCTGAAACTCGATGTTCTGGTCCGCAGTGATCAATGCATCGAATTGCCGTGCCGCCACCCGCAGAAGCTCTTCATTCTGCACGCTGGACCAGCCCATTCGCTGCACGGAACTGGTTTCGTGTCCGACCAGCAGCCGGCTCAAGCGCCACGGCAACGATTCATCCAGCAACAGGCGCATGTTGGGTCGCTGATTCCCGAGCCAGCTCCAGTGCGGCGAGCGCATGCTCGTGGGTCACGGATGGGTAGTCTTCCAGGAATTGCGCAAGCGTGTCACCGGCCTCAAGGGAGTCGAACAGGTTCTTCAGCGGGACACGCGTGCCGCTGAAGACAGGCACGCCGCCCTGAACCAGCGGATCGCGTTGAATGATCGGCGTTGTCATGCTGATGACCTCGTGTGCTGAGCGTTCATTGTCGGCGACAGCGGCGAAGTTGCCAAGACTCGTCCGCGCCTGAGCGAGCGCTGGTTCGCGAAGGGCGATCAAAACGCCCGCCCCAAACTCAAATACCCGATCGAATCGCGTGGCTCGTCCAGGCCCTTCGCGACACCGCCGCGCAATTGCAATCCCAAGGCATAAAGCAGCTTGACCTCGCCGATCAACTCCACACCCGCGCCGCGCTTGTATTGCGTCGGCCGGCTGCCCGCGGTCCAGGCGCCGCCGATGTCGAAGAACACGGTGGCCGACAGGCGGTTCAGGCCGAAGGGTGGGGCCATGCCGTGGCGGTCTACATCGGCCAGTGGGGCGCGCCACTCGATGCTGGTGACGCGGGCGTCGGTGCCGACGAGCGTGGGCTCGTCGCCGTCGTAGCCGCGCAGCGCGATGCGCCGGCTGTTCAGCACGGTGCCGAATTGCAGTTGCGGGTCGAGCGCGCCTCCGAGCTGGTAGGGCTCGGTGACACCGCGTGCACGAACTTCGGTGTGGCGCACGCCGAGCACGTGGCGCCCGAGGCCGAGGTAGCCGCGCAAGTCCAGGCGCAGCAGGTCACCGTCGTAGTTGTTCGTGCCACCGCGGGCGAACGGTTTGTAGGTTTCATAGAGCAGCGTGCTGCGCTGGCCGCGGTTGTTGCCCTCGCTCCACCAGTTGGCGCCGCTCGTGTCGAACTCGATCAGCGCGGCGGCAATGCGCTCGTCGCGCGGCCGGGTGGTCGTGGCGCCGGGCAGGTTCACCCTGTCGTTGCGGTCCAGCGCCGCGCCCACGCCCAGGGTCAAGCGCCGCTCAAGGCGCCAGAACGGTTGCACGCTGAGCCATTGCAATTGCGTGGCGCGGTCGAAAAGCGTCACGTCTTCATTGCCGCTCGTGCCCGTCCACGCACGCGCCGTCAGGTTGCGGCTCAACGCTATCTGGTGGCGGCCGAGGAACAGGTATTCGAGCGTGCCTGTCAATTCCTTCTGGCTGGTTTCCCATTGCGCCAGCGCGGCGTAGCGGTGCCAGCCGAGCGCGTCGCCGCCGAACGTGCTGGCGCCATAGGCGGTCAAGCCGCGGTCTGCGGTGACCGCGGGAAACCAGGAGCGCGGGTAGAGCGAGCGCCACGCGGCGTAGCGTGTGGGTTCGCTGAGTTCGGCCGGTGTGGTGGCGGTGCGCGACGGTGTGGCCGGCGCGGCCGCTTCCAGCGCGCTCGGCCCGAGCGTAGCCGGCACTTGTGCGCTCGGCTCTTGCGTGGCCGGCACTTGCGCAGCGATACGCTGCTGCACCGCGCTTTCATTCATGCGCCGCAACTCAAAACCGTTGTTCGCCACCGCCACGAGCCATGACGCGCCGTCGGGCTGCGTGCCGCTGTGGGCCACGATGCTGGTGTGGCTGTGCGTCAGGCGCGCCAGCGTGTCGCCGCTCAGGCGCCACACGTTGTAGACACCATCGATCGAGGCGATGAGCTCCAGCCCTGCGGCCGTGTGGCGCAATCCGTGCATGGGGGCGTTCAGGCGCGCCAATAGCTTCGGCGCTGTGTCCGGTGTGGCGAGATTGATTTCAAGCAGTTGCCAATCGGCCTCGCGCTTGGCGATCACCTGCACGCGTTGGCCATCGGGGCTGGCCGCCACGTCGATCAGGTCGGTGTCGGCCACGGCTTGCAGCAAGACGCGGGTTTCGCGGCCGGCGACGTCGAGCTGCAGCAGCCGCGTCAAGCCGGCGTCGTGCTGAATCGCGACGATGGACTCGCCCGCCTGCACCGCGCGCCGCAACCTGGCGCAATGCGTGAGCTTGCGCAACGACTGGTCGGCCTCATGGCGGTACACGTCATAGACGAGGTAGTAGCCTTCGCAGATGTCGGGCTGGGTCACGAGCACGCGCCCGTCCGGGCCGGCGCTCAGGCGTGCGCCACGATTGACGCGCCGCACTTTCTGCTGCGTGCCGTCGCTGGCCACGCGCACCAGATGCGGCGCGCGCAGGCCGTCATCCAGCACGGCGAGCGCCGCGCCGCTGGGCAGCGCCGCGACGGCGGCAATGTCGAACAGCGGCCCGGCGAGCACCTGGCCAGCGGCCTGCGGCTGGCGGCGCAGACTCGCGGAACGCTGATCCACCTGGCTGCCCAGGTCGACGAGGAACTCGTCCCACAGCGCATCCATCATCTTGCCGGTGGCCCCATACGGGCCGCTGTGCAGGCGCGGCACGAACGGGAAATTGCCGCTGTAACGCTCGACGTACTTTTGAATCGCCTCAGCGCCGTAGCGGCGCGCCAGGAACTCGAAGAAGTAGGCGCCATAGAGGTAGTTCTTCGTCAGCGGAAGGGAGCGGCCGTTCGAGTTGATTTCATCGAGCTTCATGAAACCACTGCCCGCCTGGGCCCGCAACTGCGCCTCAAAGAGCGGGCCGCGCAGCCGGCCGCGCCCGGTGCCGGGCTCGCTCTCGACATAGGTGGCCAGGCCCTCAAGCGTCCACAGCGGCTGAAACGCGTTCGGGAAGAACCACGGCACGCGGCCGAAGATCGTCTGCAGCACCTTCGGTGCGCCACGCACTTTGTCCAGGTGCACGACATGCGTGAACTCGTGGGTCAGCAGCAGGTCGAGCCAGGTCGAGTTGTCGAGCAGTTGGCCGTCGTCGTCGGGAGCGAGGAATACGCCGATCATGTTGAACGGCAGCGGCGTGGCAAAACCATTGGGCAGGTCGAACTCATTGAACAGCACGATCTCGGTGCGGCTGCGCGGCTCCCATTGCAACATCGATGTGATGCGTGGGTAGGCGCTTTCGGCGGCCTGGATCGCGCGCTGCGCCTGTGCCCGGTGCTCGGCGCGGTAATGCACGCGGAAGTGCGCGCTGTCAGCGCTGAGCCAGTCTTTCCACGGGTCGGCAAGTTGCGCTTGCGCGAGCGTGCTGGTCAGGGCGCTGCATGCGAGAGCCAGAATCGCGGCGAGGAGCCGAAATGTTGCCATGGGTCTGCGGCCGGGGCGGGGTGGGTTGGGTGCGAAGCGTACACGAGACCTGAGAGGCTGCCCGCAGACGCTGGTGCGCCGAGAGCGCCGCTACACTGAGTCGCATGCTTCCTCCATTTCCCCTCATTGCCCTGGGCCGCAGTGACTTGCGCGTCACGCCGATCTGCCTGGGCACGATGACCTTCGGTGAGCAGGTCGATGAGGCCGGGGCGCACCGCATCCTGGACCGAGCCGTGGATCTCGGCGTGAACTTCATCGACACCGCCGAGGTGTACTCGGTGCCCACGCGCCGCGAAACCTATGGCGCGACAGAGCGCATCATCGGCTCATGGCTCGCGTCGCGGCCGGGCGTGCGCGCGCGCATCGCGCGCGCATCGTGCTCGCGTCGAAAGTCGCCGGGCCGGCGCGCGGCATGGACTGGGTGCGCGGCGGCAAGGCGAACGTGACGCCGGCTGACTTTGTGCAGGCCTGTGACGACTCGCTGCAACGCTTGCGCACCGATGTGATCGACCTGTACCAGATTCACTGGCCGATCCGCAACACGCCGCTGTTCGGCGGTGTGTATTTCGACCCCGCCAAAGACGCCGACTTCACGAGCATTCGCGCCCAGCTTGAGGCGCTGGCGGGTCTCATCCAAGCGGGCAAGGTGCGGCATGTGGGTGTGTCGAACGAAACGCCGTGGGGCTTGAGCGAATTCTTGCGCGTCGCCGAGCGGCACGGCCTGCCGCGCATCATCAGCCTGCAGAACCCGTATGCGCTGGTGAACCGCGTTGTCGACAACGGCATCGATGAAATCCTGCATCGCACCGGCGTCTCGCTGCTCGGCTACTCGCCGCTGGGCTTTGGCATGCTCAGCGGCAAGTACGACACGAACGGCTTCGAGCCCGACGCCCGCGGCGGGCGCATCGCGCGCTATGAGTCGGTGCGCAAGCAGCGCTGGGGCCGGCCCGAGGCGCTGGCCGCGGCACGCAAGTACAGCGCATTGGCGCGCGAACACGGCCTGAGCCCGGCGCAAATGGCGCTGGCGTTCTGCTTTGGCAACTGGCGTGTGACCAGCACCATCATCGGCGTGACGACGCTGGCGCAGCTCGACGAGAACATTGCTGCCTGGGGCACGCGGTTGCCGCGCGAAGTGCTGGATGCGATCGACGCCATCCGCTGGGCGCACCGCGATCCTGCGCAGTAGCGCCGTGCCGAGGGCGGCACGGCCATGAAGTCACCTCCGCGGCGCGCTGATCAGTCAAGGCAGCGATGCAGGCAGAATACGCGCCAGCGCACGCGCCACGCGGCGTGCTGACCTCGCCGCTCACCGCATGCAATACCTCAACCCCGTTCTCGCGACGCTGGCCGCTTACCTGATCGGCTCGCTGTCGTTCGCGGTTCTGGTGAGCCGCGCCTTCGGCCTGCGCGACCCGCGCACCTACGGCTCGGGCAACCCGGGTGCGACGAACGTGCTGCGCTCGGGGAACAAGGGCGCGGCGGCGCTGACGCTGTTGCTCGACGCGCTGAAGGGCTATGTGCCAGTGCTGCTGGTGCAGGTGTACGGCGAGCGCTTCGGCCTGGGGTCGGGCACGATGGCGGCTGCGGCGTTGGCGGCGTTTCTCGGCCACCTCTGGCCGGTGTTCTTCAAGTTTCAGGGCGGCAAGGGCGTGGCCACGGCGGCGGGCGCGATCTTCGGCCTGAACCCGCTGCTGGGCGTGGCCACGGTGGTCACCTGGATCGTCATCGCCGCGTTCTTTCGCTATTCGTCGCTCGCGGCTCTCGTGAGTGCCGCGTTCGCGCCGTTCTACCAATTGCTGATCTGGGGCGGCGGCCCGGCGGCGTTTGCCGTCAGCGTGATGGGGCTGCTGCTGGTCTGGCGGCACAGCGCCAACATTCGGAAATTGTTCAAAGGCACGGAGAGCAAGATCGGGCAGGGCAAGGCACCGGCGGCGCATGCCGCGGCGGCGCCCGGCCATGGCCCAACACACACCCAGCGCCACGCACCCAAAGCGGGCCACAAAGGAGGAGCAAAACGATGACCCATGCTGTAAGGCGCTATCACGTCGGCGACCGCATGTCGGAGATGGCCATCCACAACGGCACGGTCTATCTGGCCGGGCAGATTGCCGATGATGCGACGCAAGACATTCGCGGCCAGACGACGCAGGTGCTCGCCGCCATCGACAAGCTGCTCATCGAGGCCGGCACCGACCGCGCGCACATCCTGCGCTGCGAGATTTTTCTTGCCGATATCGCCGACTTCGACGGCATGAACTCCGTGTGGGACGACTGGGTCGAGCCCGGTGACGCCCCGCCGCGCGCCACGGTTCAGGCGCGCCTGGCGCGGCCACCATGGAAAGTGGAGATGGTGGTCACGGCGGCGCTGCCTTCCTGAGCGCGCGTGGACCTTACGCTGTTCGTCAAGGCGATGCTGATGGGCATCGTCGAAGGCCTCACCGAGTTCTTGCCGATCTCGAGCACCGGCCACCTCATCCTGGCCGGCTCGCTGCTCGGGTTTCATGATGACAAGAGCAAGGTGTTCGACATCGCGATCCAGACCGGCGCCATCGTCGCCGTGATCATCGTCTACTGGCAAAAGCTGCGCGCCACGATGCTCGGCCTGGGCAACGATGCGAAGGCGCGGCGCTTTGCGTTGAACGTCGGCATTGCGTTCTTTCCGGCCGTGGTGCTGGGCCTGTTGTTCGGCAAGGCGATCAAGGAGAACCTGTTCACGCCGGTGGTCGTGGCCAGCACCTTCATCATCGGCGGCTTCATCATCTTGTGGGCCGAGGGGCGCTCCCACAAGGTGCGCATTGAATCGGTAGACGACATGACGCCGCTGGACGCGCTGAAGGTCGGCCTGGTGCAATGTTTTGCGATGATTCCCGGCACCAGCCGCTCCGGCGCCACCATCATCGGCGGCATGCTGCTGGGCCAGAGCCGGCGCTGCGCGACCGACTTCAGCTTCTTCCTGGCGATCCCCACGCTGATCGGCGCGGGCGCGTACAGCCTGATCAAGGAGCGCGCGTTGCTCTCGGTGGCTGACATTCCGCTGTTCAGCGTCGGCCTGGTGTTTTCGTTTCTCTCGGCGTGGGTGTGCGTGCGCTGGTTATTGCGCTACATCTCGAGCCACGACTTCAAGCCGTTTGCGTGGTACCGCATCGCCTTTGGCATCGTCGTGTTGGCAACGGCCTACACCGGCCTGGTGGACTGGTCGGGTTGAGTTCTACGCCTTCTCGAACACCAGGTCCCACACGCCATGGCCGAGCTTCAGGCCTCGGTTCTCGAACTTGGTCAACGGCCGGTAACTGGGGCGTTCGGCGTAGGCGTCGGCCGTGTTGCG
>JANOLJ010000072.1:0-2068 GCA_031419715.1 Burkholderiales bacterium
CGGCGGCGCGGGCTGGAAAATCAGGTTGTGCTCAGCGGTCGCGTACCGCACGACGACGTGCCCGGCCTGCTCGCCGCGATGGACATGGCGATTTTGCCCAGTGCGGGCGACTACACCTCGCCGGTCAAGTTGTTCGAGTTCATGGCCTGCGGCGTACCCCCGGTGGCCCCTGATTTCGCACCGATCCAGGAAGTTCTGGTGGCGAACCAGACCGGGTGGATGTTTCCCGCCGGAGACATCGATGCGGCGGCAACGGCTGTCCTGGAGCGCAGCCGCGACAGCGCGGAACTTCAACGAATCGGCAGCGCGGCACGCGCCTACATCGCCGCGCACCGGCAGTGGCGCCACAACATCGTGCAACTCGTCGACTTCCACTTGGCACTCGCGCGCGGCACGGCGGCATGAGCCTCGCCCGGTCGCCCGCAGGAGATCATTGCCGCTTGGCGGGACCGGCTTGGGCCATTCAGGGGCCCCCTCGTGGCCCGCGCCTCAGGGTGCACCGGTGAGCCTTCTGCTGAGCGACCTGCGTGCCAAGCAGGCGCTGTATTCCCAGTACGGCGATTCATGCTCCCTGCCCAAGGCGATCCTGTCCGACGGCACGCTGGCCAATGCCTTGTACCGCGCGCAAGCCGCACTCGCGCGCTGGCACTTCACGCCTTTGGCTCTGGTGCCGCACTGGATCAACAAGGTGTTGAACGGCTGTGTGATCGGCGTTCGTGCCCAGTTCGGCCCGGGATTTGTGCTGATTCATCCGGTGGGCGTGGTCATCAATTCCGCCGCGCGCGGCGGCCGCAACGTCTGGCTGGAGAGCGGTGTCGTGATTGGCGACAACCGCGGCCGCTCGCCAGCCTTGGGCGACGACATCTTCGTTGGCTCCGGGGCGAAGATCATCGGCGGGGTGACTCTGGGCAGCGGAGCGCGCGTCGGCGCCAACGCCGTCGTATTGCACGATGTGCCCCCGGGTACGACCGTCGTCGGCATCCCCGCGCGGGCCTTGCCGCGCCCTGTGTAGTCGCCTGGCGCCTCGACGACGTGGTCTAGGGTCTCGTCGCGCAAAGTCGATCACGAAACCACCCCTTCCTGGCCTGCGGCGCGGGAAGGCCTGAACCTAGAATGAGACAGACGCTGATCGACACAGCATGAGTGGCGAGCGTTGCGCACGGTGCGACCGACGCGGCAAGGCAACGTGGTCGCGCCGCGCACTATCAAATTGCCTAGCCACGTTCAGCACAACGCGCCTTCGATGAATCACCCATGTCAGATGCTCCCTTGAGCGCGGTTTCGCCACACGCGACGTCTAATTGTTCCTCGGACGCGCCCTGGTCCATCGGGCGCGCGGCAACCGACCGGCCATTGCGCATCGCGCTGGTGACGCCCATGCTCCCGGTGCCACACGATCAAACGCGCGGACGGTACATCTATGAAACCGCGCGGGCGTTGTCCAAACTCGCTCAGGTTCGCGTGTTCTTTCAATCGCTGCGCTATCCGGCCGTGCCGGGCTTGAGACCGCGCAGCTATCTGTACGGCGACGTCGACCCAGGTTACGCCCTGCCGGGCATCGATGTCGAAGCTTTCGAATACCCCGGCCTGCCGGTTGTTTCCAGGGTCCTTAACGGCGTGGTCGGCAGTTGGGTGTTGCGGCCCCGAGTGCGTGCGTTTCGGCCCGACCTGGTGCTTGCCTATTGGGTCTACCCCGACGGGTACGCTGCGCTGCGAGTCGCCAAAGGGCTGGGCGTGCCGTGCGCGATTGGTGCGCTCGGCTCGGACATCCATGTGCGGTCCGGTCTCAGTTCGATGTTGACGCGACACACCATTGGGCAGGTCGACGCCCTGCTCACCGTCAGCGAGGCGATGCGTCAGACGGCGATCGAGGCGTTCGGTGCGCAGCCGCAGCGTGTGCATACTGTCGTGAACGGGTTCAATACCTCGATCTTCGGTCCAGGCGATCAGACGCAAGCGCGGCTTGAGTTGGGGGTCGGCCAGACCGATCGTGTGGTGGTCTACGTCGGCCGCTTCGTCGAAGCCAAGGGCTTGCGCGAACTCGTCGAGGCCGCCAAGCGCTTGGCGG
>JANOLJ010000073.1:0-14635 GCA_031419715.1 Burkholderiales bacterium
AGCGTCTCGAGCCGTGCGCGCGCAATCGGCGGGAAACTGGTCTTTTTGAGTAGGTGCAGAGTCTGGTGCATCGTGGATATCCAAGAAGGGCCGGGCAGAACCCGAAGAAGTCCTGCGAACTAAGTCGCCCCAGAGCGGCGAAGAGTTACAGCGTCGGTGAAAATCTCTGATGCCCTCCCCGCAGGGGCGGCCTTGCACACGATCGGGCCATCGGCCTGTAACAAAACAGCTTGTCCCGACGAAATGAGCAGTGAAGCGCCTCGCGATGAGTTCGAATCTGGCTTGAAGCGTTTGTGGCTGCGTGCGCAGGCAGGTGATGAGCCGGCCTACCGTGAAGCGCTGGTGCAGATTTCTGGGCGACTGCGCAGCTTTTTCGGACGTCGGCTGGCGTCACTGCCAGACGAGGTGGAGGACCTGGTGCAGGAAACGTTGCTTGCGCTGCACCTGCAGCGCGGAACCTTCGACCCGTCATCGCCGGTGACTGCGTGGGTCCATGCCATTGCCCGGCACAAGTTGGTTGACCTCTGGCGGCGGCGCGGCCGTCGTGAGACGTTGCACGAGTCGTTGGACGATTTGGGCGAGCGCGACCACCCGGTCGCGCCCGAAGAGCAGACCGCGCGGCGTGACCTCGCCGTGTTGCTGAAGACCTTGCCGCTGGCGCAGCGACAAGCGATCGCATTGATCAAGGTTGAAGGCTTGTCCGTGGCCGAGGCGTCGGCGCGCAGTGGGGTCTCGGCGTCAGCCCTGAAAGTTCAGGTGCATCGCGGCCTGAAGAGGCTGGCACTGCTGGTGAGGAGCGAACCATGAAGACGAGTGATCTGATCGGCATGCTGGCCACGGGCGCGGGGCCGGCGCCGCGCGCCGCGGTAGCGCGTCGACTCGTGCCGGTGGTGTCGGGCGGGGCTGCCTTGGCAGCCATGTTGGCCATCGCAGCGCTGGGGCTTGTGCCTGCGGAAATGTTCAGCGGCACGGCTTTGTGGACCAAGCTGGCCTACGCAGCCCTGTTGGCCAGCGCTTCGGGTTGGCTCACTGCGCGCCTGTCGCGGCCTGCGGCACCGACGACGCTGCCTTGGTGCACCGTTGCGGCTATCGTCGGTGCGATGGCGGTGCTGGGAATCGTTTCTCTATTGGCTGTGCCTGCCGGCGGACGTGTGTCGCATCTGCTCGGCCTGTCCTGGAGCGTGTGTCCCTGGTTTGTTCTCGCGCTGTCGCTGCCGACCTTGGTCGGGGCGCTATGGGCGGTCCGCGGCCTCGCCCCGACGCGTCCGCACCAGACGGGCCTGGCGGCGGGTTTGCTGGCCGGTGCAGTGGGCGCACTCGGCTATTCATGGGCCTGCCCCGAGGCCTCGATGACGTTCGTCGCAGTGTGGTATTTGCTGGGCATTGCGTTGACGGGCTTGATCGGTATGGCACTCGGTCCGCACGTCTTACGTTGGTGAAATGATGCAGCGACTCCTCCTTTCCAGAATTCGGCGCAGGGGTCTGTTGATGCTCGCTGTCAGCGGCGTGGCCTCGGGTCGCGTGCTGGGCGCAACGCCGTTGAAATGGCGCGCCCGGGTGATTGTTTCGGAGGAGCCATTGCGGCAGATTCACGCGGGTGGGCCGTCGGGCCTGCTCGGGTTGGGCGCGGACGGCACGCTGTGGGCGCTGTCGCTGACGGGTGATGCCCCGCGTCGAATTGCCGCAGGCCTCGACGCCGACTCGCCCCTGGCCACTGGTCACGGTCGCATTGCAGCGCGCGACGCCGCCGACATTTCGCAGTCGCAACGATTTCATGGCTGTTCATTACGGATTGTCGTGAGCGGGCACCAATGTATCTCCAATGGTTCGGAGGTCCGGCGCCACCCATTCGTCCTTACGAAGCGGCCACACTTCTCCTCGTATGATGCGCGCCCGGCCTCGCTGCGCACAGCCCATGAGTTCTTTCGCCTTTCTATCCAACAGCGCGTTTCTCAAGACGAGCGCCGCCAGCCCCGCCACACCCTACGCAGTCGCCGGCATCGCCTGGGACGGCGCCGTGACGAATCGCCCCGGTGCGCGCTTCGGCCCGCGCGCGATACGCGAAGCGAGCCACATGCTGTGTGACGCGACGCATCCGTTCTTCGACGTGTCGCCCCTCGGCCAACTTGGCGATGCGGGCGACCTCGAACTGCCCAACACCAGCATCGACGCGATGCGCGCGGCCCTCTTGCCGTTGGCGGAAACACTGATACGGCGCCACCACATGTGCTGGCTCGGAGGCGACCACTCGATCACGCTGCCGTTGCTGCGCGCGTACCACGCTGTGCTCGGCCGGCCCGTGGCAGTGATTCACTTCGACGCCCATTGCGACACCTGGACTGACCACTTCGGCGAGCCCAGCGGCCACGGCACCTGGGTTTACGAGGCGATCGAACAAGGCCTCGTGCTGCCGCAATGCTTCACGCAGATCGGCATCCGCTCGGCGGGCCAACGTGAAGCGCGCGACTTCGTGCGCCAGCGCGGCGGCCAGAGCTTCACGGCACGCGATCTGCGCGGGCGCGAGAGCCCGGCGCAGCTCGCCGACGTGCTGAGCGCGATACGCGCGCAACACGCCCGCCAAGGCCACCCGCCCGTCTACCTGAGCCTGGACATCGATTGCCTCGACCCAGCGTTCGCGCCGGGCACCGGCACGCCCGAGCCCGGCGGCTTGAGCACGAACCAGGTGCTCACGCTCATCGAAGAACTCGCCGACCTGCCCTTCATCGGCATGGACTGCGTGGAAGTGGCGCCACCCTACGACCACGCCGAGCTGACCAGCAACGCCGCGGCGAACTTCGTCTGGGCCTACTTGAGCGGGCGCTGCGCGAAACGCTGACAATTTGCTTCGGCATGGGACTCTTCGCCAACCCACGAGTGCGCCAACCGCCTCTCCTCACCCCGGAGTGAGGAGAGGCCTCACGCTGGCGAAGATCGCGGGACGAAATTATTCAAAGCCCAGTCGGCATTGGCAGGATCCCTTCAAAGCCGGCCTCAGCGCGTTCGGGCGCGCGCGGCCGCAGCTCGGTGCTCGATCAACTGCGTGTTGACCATTGCAACTGCATCGGCTAAGCCCCCCTGATCAATAGCAGTGGATGTCGGCACCTCGCAGCCACGCGCGTCGAAACAGAACCCATCGCGACGGATCGCAATGAGCCACGCCCACGTGAACCCAGCACGAGGATATCGATCTTGCTCTTCTTGACGCAGGTCGCGATCTCATCGCCGGGACTGTTTCCCGCCAAGCGTACCTCTTTGACCAGCAGGCCGGCTGCCTTGAGCAGAGATCTCGGAGCGGCCACGGTCCGTTCAAACGCTGCAGTCTGCATTGCCTCGACTTGCTCAGGCTCAGCGACCAGCAGTGGCCGTCCTCCGAAGTAGCCCGGCACGACCAGATTCAACAGGTCGGGCACCACATGGATGACGGTAACCTCTGGCGCGACGCCAAACAGGTCACGATGTTCTGCCACGAATCTGGCTGCTGCGACGCCGTATTTGCTGCCGTCCAAGGCAATTCCGATTCGCAAAGAATCCTTCTTCGGGACCGCCTTATCGCGCAGCACGAGCAGGGGCGTATCGCAGGTTGCGAGCACCGTATGGGTCACCGAGCCGAACAGCGCGCTGCGAAAGCCGGTGTGCCCGTGGGAACCCATCACGATCAAATCGGCAGCGTCCTCGACCGCAATCCTGCCGACGGTTGAACCCGGGCTGCCGACGACGTACTTCGCCCGGGCAGTCAACCCGGCGCGCTTGAAGGTCGCTAGGCAAGGCTTCAACACTTTGTTCGCCTCCGATGCGTGGTAAGAATCCACCAGCTCCTTGCCCGCGGCCCGCCGCACCCGTGCCGACACCGGGTACTGGACGTTAAGCAACTCGACCTCGGGTTGATGCTGGATCAAGGTGGTGCGAGATGCGACGAAATCGACCGAGGACTTGCTGAAGCTGCTGCCGTCAACAGGGATGAGAATTCGCATGCTTGGTCTCCTGGGTGTTTGGTGGAATGGGTCAGAGCTGCTGACCATTGAGCCCGTCGATCACAACTCCCCGTGGCTTTCAATGGACGGGTTCTTCACGACCGCCGGCCGATACGCGGCGCACTGCGCTCGGAACGTGGCTCTTTCGGGTTCATGTTGGGCTATGCCTTCGATCAAAGGCGAGCTTGAGCAACCACTTCCTGCCTTCATCGAGCAGCAGGATGGACGAGGCGACGGCAAAGGCAAGCGCCCAATCGTTCGCCGACAAGTCGGTGGTGTGAAAGATGTTCTGTGCCGGCGACCAATGCACCACCAACACCTGCAGGCCCAGAACCACGGCGAGTGCGGACCATAGTTTGGTGTTGCTGAAGAATTGCAAGTTGAATGCTGAGGCGTGCTCGACGCGCGCGTTGAAGACATTGAACAACTGGAACAGCACAAAGGTCGTGAAAGCCAGCGTTAGCGCGTAGGCTGGGCCGTTCGGGCGGGCGTGGTCCAGCAGCAGCAGCGTGCCCGCCGCCATGGTCAGCCCGTACATCGCCAAACGCGACAGGCGGGCGAGCGAGAGAAAGCGGGCATCGGCGCGGCGCGGGGGCTCTTGCATGATGCCATCACGCGCCGGCTCCAGACCCAAGGTCATGGCCGGGGGCCCGTCCATGATGATGGCGATCCACAGGATGTGCAGCGCCGTGAATGGCATCGGAAGGCCCAGCACCTCCGCGCCCAGCACGGTGAGGATGGCGCCGATGCTGGTGGATACCTGGAAACGAACGAACTTGACGATGTTGTCGTAGATGGTGCGGCCTTCCTTCACCGCTTCGACGATGGTCGCGAAGTTGTCATCGGTCAGCACCATCGTGGCGGCCTCCTTGGTCACCTCGGTGCCGGTGATGCCCATGGCCACGCCAATGTCGGCGCTCTTCAGCGCGGGTGCGTCGTTGACGCCATCGCCCGTCATGGCCACGACATGTCCCCGAGCTTTCAGCGCCTGCACGATCTTGACCTTGTGCTCAGGCGCAACGCGGGCGAACACGGCCGTGTCTTCAATGCTGCTGGACAGTTCAGCGACCTCGATCAAGTCGAGCTCGGCACCGGTCAGCACCGCGCCTTTGAGGCTCAGCTCGTGGGCGATGGCGGCAGCCGTGAGGCTGTGGTCGCCCGTGATCATCTTGACGGCGATGCCCGCTTGTCCGCACAAGGCAATCGCGTCGCGCGCCTCGGGGCGCGGGGGGTCGATGATGCCCACCAGGCCGAAGAGCTGCAGTTTGTCTGCCCAGACCATCAGGTCGCCCGCAGGGTCGAACGCCTCGGTGGGGATGTCGCGCCCCGCCAAGGCCATGACCCGCATCGCGCGGCTGGCCAATGCCGCGTTCTCAGCGACGAATGCGCTGCGCGCCGCTCCAGTCAAAGGCAGTACAGAGTTCGCGGCAAGGTAGGACTGTGCGCGCATCAGCAAGACATCGGGCGCGCCTTTCAGGCACATGCGAACGTGGCTGCCATCGTGATGAAAGGTCGCCATGAACTTGTGCGCTGAGTCGAACGGAATCTCGGCAATGCGCGGGCTGTGCTCGACGGTCGCGTCGTGCACAACGCCGCCCTTGGCGGCCAGCACGAGCAGCGCGCCTTCGGTCGGGTCGCCGATGAGCAGACCGTCGCGGATGCGGGATTCGCAGCACAGCACCGCTGGCGTGAGCAGCGCCAGCAAGTCCGGCAGTGCTTGGCCGTCGTCGCTGCTGATCACTCCGCCGACACCGTAGCCCTCACCGTTGACGGCAAAGCGTCGCTCGCGGTAGTACAGCGAGCGCGCGGTCATCTGGTTGAGCGTGAGGGTGCCGGTCTTGTCGGAGCAGATCACGGTTGTCGAACCCAACGCTTCCACCGCCGATAGCTTCTTGACGATGGCGCGGTTGCGCGCCAGTCGGTGCATGCCGATGGCCAGCGTCACCGTGACCACGGCGGGCAGCCCTTCGGGAATCGCGGCCACGGCCAGCGCGATGGAGGTCATGACCGTCTGCAAAAGCGCATCGCCGCGCACGATGCCGATGGCGAAGATCAGCAGCACCATGACCCCCGCAACGATTGCCAGCCGCTTGCCCAGCGCGTCGAGCTGGATCTGCAGCGGCGTGGCGCTGTCCTTGGCCGCTGCCAGAAGGCCGGTGATGCGGCCCATTTCGGTGGTCATGCCAGTGGCGCAGATCAGCAGTTCGAGCCGGCCGCGGGTGACCACCGTGTTCATGTAGGCCATGTTGAAGCGCTCGGCCAAGGGGTGCTCGCCCACCGAAAGGACCTCAACATTTTTGCCAACGGCGTGAGACTCACCCGTCAATGCCGCTTCGGCAACTTCAACGTTGTGCGCGGCCAGCACGCGGCCATCGGCGGGGACACGGTCGCCGGCTTCGAGCAGCACGATGTCGCCCGGCACAAGATCCTGGGCCAAGATGTTGACCACTTCGCCGCCACGACGCACCCGGGCATGTTGGGCCAACATGTTCTTGAGCGCGGCCAGCGTGGCCTCGGCGCGGTACTCTTGGTAGAAGCCCAACGCGGCATTGAGGATCACCACGATCAGAATCACGGCCGCGTCTTCGAGGTCCCCCACCAAACCGGCCAGCACAGCGGCGCCTACCAGCACAGCGACCAAAAGGTTCCTGAACTGGTCCATGAACTTCAGCCACAGCGCACGCGGCGGCTTCGTGGCGAGTTGGTTGGCACCGAAGCGCCGCAAGCGCAGGCCCGCCTCCAAAGGGCTCAGGCCCTTGGCAAGATCAGTCTCGAGTTGTGTGGCGCAGGCCAAGATGGCCAGGCTGTGCCAAGCCGGAGCTTGCGTGATTTCCAGAAGACCATCCGGCTGCGCGCCTGTGGCGAGCAGCGTCGGCGCGACCGAGTTGTTCACGTCACCTGTCCCACCAGCGCGCGAAGCTGCCCGGATAACACCGCCATCTCCTCGCGCGCCACCGTCGCATGGCGCGCAATCACGAGCTCGGCATAGGAGGTGCGCAGCGCCCATTGGCAAGCAGGAACGAGCAGCCCTACGGGCAAGAGCTCAAGGCCATGCATCCTTGCCGGGGTGACCGGGATGCCTTGCGCGCGCAGCGCCGAGAAGGCCTGGCGGATGCTGTGCAACAGGGCGAGCACTCGGGGCCTGCTGTTGCTTAGCGCAGTCATGTCACTTCCTGCGGCGTAGAACGCATCGGCGACCGGGCTCACCAGGGCGACGTGCGTCTTCAGCCAGGCGTCCATGTTTCGCGAAAGCGCCGTGGGAAAGCCCGCGTCCTTCAGCGCAGTCGCGAGCCGCCGGGCCCGCAGCGTGAGGCGGCCGTCGAGTTCACCGATCGTGGTCATCTGCATCAGTGCGGGCAGGACCGTGGCCACGACGCTCCCGTCAGCGGCCCTCTGGCCAGCCGCGCCCGGGAAGCCCAGCAACACGCGTTCTTGGCCCAGCGCCTCGATCAATCGTTCTGGCCCTGCCAAGTTGTTGAACATGAACACCATGCTGGACGCTGCCTTGCTCGCAGCGAGCAAAGGCAACACCGACTCGACCTGCTCATTGCGCACGAGCACCAAGACATAGTCGAAGGTCGCTTGCGGCTCCAGCGTTTCAATGACGTTGACTTGCGCGCGCAGGCGGGTCCGTCCTTGCTCCTGGACAACCAGACCGTCGGCCCGAAGCTGCGACGCTCGGCGGCCGCGGGCAAGGAGCGTCACATCGTGTCCGCAACCCAGCAGCTTCACGGCATAGAAGCTGCCCAGCACACCGGCTCCAACGATCAAGAAGCGCACGGGATTTCACTCATGCGCGCTTGGTGATGTGGGTGAATTGATCGGGCGGTATCGCATCGACTCCCAACGAGCCCGAAGCCTTGTGCCAAAGCTCTGAGCGGGCCGTCGCCTGCAGCACCTGCACGCTCGCGTGTCCGAGATTGCGATAGCTCTTTCGCCTGCGCACGATCGGCCACCAGTCGTACAGGAATATCTGCAGCGGCCGCCACATCGCAACCCAGCCTCCAATGAGCAGGCTCTCCTTCAGCAAGCGAAAGAATGTGTTGGTTGTATAGGCCGCGAGCAGATCGGCGCCCAGCAGACACAGCGCCAGGAATCCGATCCCGATCACCAAGCTCGTTCGCCCCTCAAGGAGCAACAAGCGCAAGTTGCGCAGTGCCAGTACCGACTTGACGTCGAAGTAGTTGCGCATGGCCTCGCTGACCAATGGCGTGGGGTCGTCCACCGGCATGTTTTCGACGTGAATGATGATGCGAAAGTGGCTTGCCGGCGCAAACGCCAGCGCCCAGCTTTCCAGGAATTCCACAGCGTCGCGGTCCAGATCGCGATGATGGAAGGGGGTGGGATCCATCGAGTTGAAGAGCTCGGAGAGCGAAGCAATGCGCAACTCGATCTGGTGTACAGGGGCGTGTGATGACTTCATGCGACACGCGCGGGTTGGCCCGCCCGCCCTATAGCAATCGTCCCCGCCGCACTCATTGGCCCTCCGCGATGCGCATCACGACGCGGCCGTCTATTGGCCTCGCTGCGCAGCGCGCGCTGAACCTCCGCCACCGGGTCTTGCCGCCCGGCGTGAACACCATGATGGCTCCTGGCATGACTTGCTCCTTGAAAGCACATGGTTCCACCTGAGGCCGCTGCTCTTGTCTCAGCAGAGCTCGGTCGTCAAGCCATTCGCGCGGTTGCCTCACATTCGGCCGCAGGACCGCCGGCAACATGGCCAAGGCGTCGGCAAGGTCAGCTTTTCAGCCGCGTGGCGCAAGACTGAATGCCCATGCATCACCAAGAATTCCCTTGCATGGTCTTGTAGGAGCTTGCCCGAGTATAGGTTCGGGCCCACGTTGCCTCACGACGTCCACGTTGTGTGCGCAAAATCTAGGTGCTAGCGCCTGGAAGACCTTTCTACAGGCGACCCGGAACAGCGTCTGTGCGTTAGGACACAGGTACGCGCGTCGCGCGCCTCAGACCGCCAGCGCCGTCGTTTTCTTGACAGTGCGCAGCACCAGCATCGAGTTCGACCGCGCCACACCCGGCAGGCGCGCCAGCACCTCGGTGTGAAAACGCTCGAGGTCCAGCGCGTCGCGGTAGGCAAAGCGGATCAGGTAGTCGTTCGAACCGGCCACATAAAAGCAGTCCAGCACCTCGGGCTGATCGCGCATCGCTTTCTCGAAGGCTTCAAGCAGCACACTGTTCGTTCCTTCGAGATTGACGATCGTGTAGCTCGTGCCATGCTGGCCCACCGCCGCCGGGTTCACCAATGCCACGTAGCGCTCGATGACGCCGCTGTCTTCAAGCGCCTTCACGCGCCGCAGGCAGGCCGAGGGGGAGAGATGAATGCGCTGCGCCAACTCCAGATTGGACAGGCGCGCATCGTCCTGAAGCTGGTTCAGAATGGCGCGGTCAATCGCATCAAGTTTCGCCTCGGCAGATATTCTTCGCATAACATTGCGCCCACGCCCCGTTGGTCAGCATGATATTGCGCCGAGCGGGGTTTGCCCTCGTGCAATGCGCAAGCACATTTCGCCTCCACCTGTCTAGACTGCGCCACACACCCGCTGCATGCTCCCGGGGCATTCAGTCCTTCCCAAGGAGAAACCACGATGAACCAGGTCCTCGACGCGAAGACTCCCGATACCAAGACCGCAGCCGCCACCGCGCCCGCCAAAGGCGCGGCACCGAGCGATGCGTTCTGGATGCCGTTCACGGCAAGCCGCCAGTTCCGCAAGTCGCCGCGCATCGTCGCCAAAGCGTCGGGCATGTTTTACTGGACGCCAGAAGGCCGCGAAATTCTCGACGGCGTCGCCGGCCTGTGGTGCGTGAACGCCGGCCACTCGCGGCCGAAAATCGTCAAGGCGATCGCCGAGCAAGCCGCCGAACTCGACTTCGCGCCGCCCTTCAACTTCGCGAACCCGAAGGCGTTTGAACTCGCTGACAAGCTGGTCAAACTCGCACCCGCCGGCCTGAACCGCGTGTTCTTCTGCAACTCGGGCTCGGAAGCCGCAGACACCGCGATGAAGATGGCGATCGCCTACCACCGCGCGCGCGGCGAAGGCACGCGCACCCGCCTCATCGGTCGCGAGCGTGGTTACCACGGCGTCAACTTCGGCGGCATTTCGGTCGGCGGCATGGTCGGCAACCGCAAGACTTTCGGGCCGATGCTCGGCGGCGTCGACCACTTGCGCCACACGCATGACCTGGCGCGCAATGCCTACTCCAAGGGCGTTCCCGAACACGGCGCCGAACTCGCCGACGACCTGGAGCGCATGGTGGCGCTGCACGACGCGTCGTCGATCGCCGCCGTCATCATCGAGCCGATGGCGGGTTCCACCGGCGTGCTGCCTCCGCCCAAGGGCTACTTGCAACGCCTGCGCTCGATCTGCGACAAGCACGGGATCCTGCTGATATTCGATGAAGTCATCACCGGTTTCGGGCGCCTGGGTTCACCCTTCGCCGCCACGCATTTCGGCGTCACGCCTGACCTGCTGACCTCCGCCAAAGGCATCACGAACGGCTGTGTGCCCATGGGCGCGGTGTTCGCGAAGCAGCACATTCAAGACGTGTTCATGACCGGCCCGGAGCATCTGGCCGAGTTCGCCCATGGCTACACCTACTCCGCCCACCCTCTGGCGTGCGCGGCGTCGCTCGCCACGCTGGAAACCTATGCCGACGAGGGGCTCCTGACGCGCGCCGCGAAGATCGGGCCGATGTTCGAGAGCGCCGTGCATTCGTTGAAGGGCTCGCGCCATGTGATCGACATCCGCAACATCGGCTTGGTGGGCGCGATCGAAATGGAAGCTATCCCCGGCGCGCCGGGCAAGCGCGGCTTCGAGGCGATGGTCGCGTGCTGGGACAAGGGCCTGATGGTGCGCACGACGGGTGACACGATCGCGCTGTCGCCGCCGCTGATCATTGAAGAGTCGCACATCGACCGCATCGTCGACACGCTCAAGGGCGTGCTGAAGACGCTGGCCTGACCTTGCCCTGATCCCCGGCTCGCGCCCACACCCCCTCACCCACCGAAGGATTGCCTAGCGCATACCGTCATGTCGCTGCTGAGCGCCGAAAAGGAACTGACGAAGAACTCCTATTACGCGGCAACGGCGCCGCGTGAGTGCAGCTTCCCGGCATTGCAGGGCCATGTGCAATGCGATGTCGCCGTCGTCGGTGGCGGTTTTGCCGGCCTGTCGGCGGCGATCGAACTCGCGGATCGGGGCTTCAAGGTCATCGTGCTTGAGGCGCGCGACGTTGGCTGGGGCGCGTCGGGCCGCAATGGTGGGCAGGTAATCGCCGGCTTGGCCTGCGAACAAGACGTGATCGAGGCGCAACTCGGTCTCGAAGCCTCGCGACGCGTCTGGGACATGACGCTTGAGGCCATCGACCTGATCGCGCAGCGGCGCGCTCGATTCAACATCGCGTGCGATTGGCAGCCGGGCTACCTCGCGCTCGCGGTCGGCGCACGCAAGGGGCGCGCGTTGCAGGCGTGGCAGGCGCTGATGGGAGAGCGCTATGGCTACAAAACGCAATGGATAGCCCCCGCTGATACGCCGGGCTGGATCGCCAGCCCGCGCTACCACAGTGGCTTGCACGATCCGCGCGGCGGGCATTTGCACCCGTTGAAATACTGCCTCGGGCTGGCGCGCGCGGCAGCCAGTCTGGGCGTGATGATCCATGAGCAATCACCTGTGTTGAGCATCGAGCCAGGAGCGACGGTGCGGCTGCGCTGCGCCACGGGGTCGGTGCGCGCCTCACATGTGCTGCTCGCCGGCAATGTGTACCTCGACGGCTTGACGCCAGGCCTCGCACCGAGCCTGGCATCACGCATCATGCCGGTGGGCACGTATATCGTCGCGTCCGAGCCGCTGCCCAACGGCACGGCGGCGTCGCTCATTCCCTCGCGCTCGGCGGTGTGCGACACGAATTTCGTGCTCGACTATTTCCGCACCACCGCGGACTACCGGCTGCTCTACGGCGGTAGCGTCAGCTACAGCACGGCGACGCCGAAGAACCTGGCGCAGAGTATGCAACGCCGCATGGCGCGAACCTTCCCGCAGTTGGAGCAAACGAAGGTGGAGTACGCCTGGGGCGGCTTCGTCGACATTTCGATGCAACGCGCACCTGACTTCGGGCGCCTGCCCGGCGCGCCAGGCCAAGCGCCGCAGGCCAACGTCTACTATGTGCAAGGCTTCTCCGGCCACGGCGTCGCGCTCACCGGCCTGGCGGGCAAGCTCGTCGCCGAAGCGATCGCCGGTGACGCGCAGCGGTTCGACGTATTCGCCAGAATTCGCCAGAGCGAATTTCCCGGGGGCCGCTGGCTGCGCACGCCGGCGCTGGTGGCCGGCATGGCCTACTATCGCTTGAGGGATCTGCTGTGAAACCGTTTGTCCTGGTACCCGCGTGCAACCGGATGGTCGGCGACCATCCGTTCCACATTGCCGGCAAGAAGTACCTCGACGCAGTGCGTTTGGCGGGTTGCCAGGGTTTCATCGTTCCCTCGTTGGAGGCGAACGACTTCGACGACGTGCTCGACGCCGCCGACGGCGTGTTCCTCACCGGCTCGCCGTCGAACGTGCATCCGCGTCACTTCGGCGAGACGGTGTACGACGCAGCGTTGCCGCTTGACGTAATGCGCGACGACTGGACGCTGCCGCTGATTCCGAAGATTCTGGCGCGCGGCATACCGCTGTTCGCCATCTGCCGCGGATTTCAGGAAACGAATGTCGCGCTCGGCGGCAGCCTGTACCAGGCCGTGCAAGACGTGCCGGGGCGCAATGATCATCGCGCCGCCAAAGGTGCGCCTGCCGAAGTTCAATACGGACTGGCGCACCCGGTGGACATCGTTCGTGGCGGCAGGTTGGAGGCCATCCTCGGCACCGGTTCGGTCCAGGTCAATTCGGTGCACGGCCAGGGCGTGAATCGCCTGGCCGAAGGCCTGCGCGTCGAGGCGCTCGCCCCGGACGGTCTCGTCGAAGCTTTCTCCGTCAGCGCGGCGACGGGCTTCAATCTGTGCCTCCAGTGGCACCCCGAGTGGCAGGCCGCGAGCAACCCCGTTTCAATGAAACTCTTGAAGGCCTTCGGCGCGGCGTGCGCGGCCTTTCGTTCCCAGCGCGGCGATCGGCACCGCTCGCGTCACCCTGAGCCGGACCGATAGCTTGGCTGCGGCCCGCGCCGCAACGCCCACGCTATCGAACCCCGAACAACTCTACAGGTGACCCATGGTCGACAAAAGCAACTTCACATTCAGCGATTTAGAGAACTGGCTCAACGAGAGGCGCGTCACGGAAATCGAATGCCTCGTGCCTGACCTGACCGGCGTGGCGCGAGGCAAGATCCTGCCGCGCGAAAAATTCACCGAGGATCGCGGCATGCGCTTGCCCGAGGCCATCGTCGCGATCGGCGTGACCGGCGAGTTTCCGCAAGAGGGGCCGTACTACGACGTGATCCACGCGACGGACCGCGACATGCATCTGCGCCCGGATCCGAGCACGGTGCGCATCGTGCCGTGGGCGGTGGACCCGACAGCGCAGGTGATCCACGACTGCTTCGACCGCGACGGCAACATGATCGCCTACGCGCCGCGCAGCGTGCTGCGCCATGTGTGCAACCTGTTCGACGCCGAGGGCTGGAAGCCGGTGGTGGCCCCCGAACTCGAGTTCTACCTGATCGAGCGCAACTCCGACCCGAACACGCCGCTGCGACCGCCCAAGGGCCGAAGCGGAAGAGCCGAAACCTCACGCCAGGCGTATTCGATCGACGCCGTGAACGAGTTCGACCCGCTGTTCGAAGACATCTTCGACTACTGCGACAAGATGGAGCTGAACGTGGACACCTTGATCCACGAGGTCGGCGCCGGCCAAATGGAGATCAATTTCTTTCACGACCACCCGCTCGGGCTGGCCGACGAAGTGTTCTTCTTCAAGCGCACGATCCGCGAAGCGGCGCTGCGCCATGAGATGTTCGCCACCTTCATGGCCAAGCCGATGGCCAACGAGCCTGGCAGTGCGATGCATGTGCACCAGAGCATCGTCAGCAAAGAGACGGGGCTGAACATCTTCAGCAACCCCGATGGGTCGCCCTCCAAGGAGTTCTACTGGTACATCGGCGGCTTGCAGAAATACACGCCCGCGGCGATGGCGCTGTTCGCACCCTACGTCAACTCGTACCGGCGCTTGGTGCGCTCGAATTCGGCGCCGATCAACATCCAGTGGGGAACCGACAACCGCACCGTGGGCATCCGCTCGCCAGTGGCCTCACCGCAGGCGCGGCGTGTCGAGAACCGTGTCATCGGCGCCGATGCGAACCCGTATGTCGCACTCGCGGCGACGCTCGCTTGCGGCTACCTCGGCATCAAGAACCGCATCGAGCCGGCGGCGGAGTGCAAGGGCGACGCCTACCTTTCGGAGTTCCAGTTGCCGCGCGCGCTGAGCGAGGCGCTGAGCTGGTTGGCTGACGAGAAAGACCTGCACGACGTGCTGGGCAAGCAGTTCATCACCGTGTACTCGGAGGTGAAGGAAATCGAGCATGACGAGTTCATGAAAGTGATCTCGCCGTGGGAACGGGAGCACTTGTTGCTCCATGTGTAAGTCGCGACAGTTGCCCACGTCTGATCCGGGAGACAGAAATCATGACCGCCACCACCACACCTCGCGCCACCCGAGACTGGCAAG
>JANOLJ010000074.1:0-27485 GCA_031419715.1 Burkholderiales bacterium
AATCAACCTGGGCACGGTCAACTTCCAGCCCAACTACGACGGCTCGACCGAGGAGCCGAAGCTGCTGCCGGCGCGCCTGCCAATCGTCTTGCTGAACGGCGCCTCCGGCATTGCGGTCGGACTGGCCACCGAAATCCCGTCACATAACTTGCGCGAAGTCGCCGCGGCGGCAGTGGCGTTGCTGAAGAACGAGAAACTCGACGACGAAGAATTCGCTGCGCTGATCCCAGGGCCGGACTATCCGGGTGGCGGCCAGATCATCAGCAGCACGGCCGACATTCGCGCCGCCTATGCCACCGGGCGTGGCAGCCTGAAGGTGCGCGCCTGCTGGAAGATCGAGGAACTGGCGCGCGGCCAGTGGCAGTTGATCGTTACGCAGCTGCCGCCCGGGGCGAGCGCGCAGAAGGTGTTGGAGGAGATCGAGGAACTCACCAACCCCAAGGTCAAGCTCGGCAAGAAGGCTTTGTCGGTGGAGCAGGTGCAGCTCAAAACGACAGTGCTGGGCGTGCTGGACGCGGTGCGTGACGAATCAAGCCGCGAAGCCACGGTGCGCCTGGTGTTCGAGCCCAAGACGAGCCGCATCGACCAGCAAGAACTCATCAACGTGTTGCTCGCGCACACGAGTCTGGAGAGTTCCGCGCCGATCAATCTGACGATGATCGGCGCCGACGGCCGGCCCACGCAAAAGAGCCTGCGCCAAATCGTCGATGAATGGTTGCGTTTTCGCGTGCAGACGGTGCAGCGGCGTTCGCAGTTCCGTCTGGACAAAGTGCTGGCGCGCATTCATGTGTTGGAGGGGCGACAGCTCGTGCTGCTGCACATCGACGAAGTGGTGCGCATCATCCGCGCTGCCGACGATCCGAAGCCGGCGCTGATGGAGCGCTTCAAGCTCAGTGATGTGCAAGCCGAGCACATTCTGGAAATCCGGCTGCGCCAGTTGGCCCGGCTGGAAGCGTTTCGCATCGAACAGGAGTTGAAGGAACTGCGCGCCGACCAGGAGAAGCTGGACGACATGCTGCGCAATCCGGCGATCCTGAAGCGCAGTGTGATCAAGGAGATCGAGCTGGATGCCAAACAGCATGGCGACGAACGCCGCACGCTGATCCAGGAGGAAAAACGCGCGGTCGCCGAAGTCAAGGTCATCGACGAGCCGGTGACGGTGGTCGTGAGCATGAAGGGCTGGGTGCGTGCCTTGAAGGGCCATGAGATCGAGTTGGCGGCGCTGGCCTTCAAGGCCGGCGACGCGCTCTACGGCACGTTTGCGTGTCGCAGCGTCGATGCGCTTCTCGTGTTCGGCAGCAACGGGCGGGTGTACTCGGTTGGCGTGAGCACCTTGCCGGGCGGGCGCGGCGACGGAGTGGCGATCACGTCGCTGATCGATCTGGAATCGGGCAGCACTCCGGCGCATTACTTTGCGGGGTCGGCGCAACTGACCCTGATGCTTGCCGGAACGGGAGGCTTCGGCTTGCTGGCGCGGGTGGGCGATCTGGTGTCCCGTCAACGCGGCGGCAAGGCCTTTCTCAGCCTGGAGGCCCAGGAGAAGCTGCTGCCGCCGAGCTTCATCGGTTCTGCCACCCGCCTGGCTTGCCTGTCGCTCGCGGGGCGCTTGCTCGTGTTCGGCCTGAATGAGATCAAGCTCCAGCCCAACGGCGGGCGAGGTTTGACGTTGATCGACCTTGAGCCGAATGACGCGCTGGTCAGCGTGGCGGCATTCACGCAGGTTCTTCAGGTGCTCGGAACCGGCCGCGGCGGCAAGGCCAAGGAAGAGACGCTGAGCGGCAATGCGCTCACACCCTATGTCGGAAAGCGGGCACGCAAGGGGCGCAATCAGGCGGTGATGCAAAAGGCGCTGAGGGTTGTTGCCGCTTGATCATTGCCACTGGTGCGCTGGTGCGCGGGTTCCGCGGGCTCGGTGTTTCGCGCCGCTTTGATTCGCCGCGCAAGCTGCTTCATCACGTTTCGCACTCGAACCGCATGTTTCGCATCGTGAGAAATTGTCATGCTGCGGCGCGGAATAATTTCTCATTGTGAGGTTCAGCTTGCCGTATTGCGAAACGATAGAGTTAACTTGTTGATTCATTGGAGTAAAACTTTTAGTCTTATATAAGACACAAGTCATTCGGGGGAGGGTTTGCCGGCTACGCTTGCGAAGCGTTTTCCAAACCGTTTCGCTGACCATCCCATGGAGCCCATGATGACCCAACCCACCCGCGATCAACAAGTTGCTGCCCTCGAAAAAGACTGGGCGACGAACCCGCGCTGGAAAGGCGTGAAGCGCACCTACAGCGCCGCCGACGTGGTGCGCCTGCGCGGCTCGCTCGCCATCGAACACACGATTGCTCGGCGCGGCGCCGAGAAGCTCTGGACGCTCGTCAACACCGAGCCCTTTGTGAACACGCTCGGCGCGCTGACCGGAAACCAGGCGCTGCAACAAGTGAAGGCTGGCCTGAAGGCCATCTACCTGTCGGGCTGGCAAGTCGCAGGTGACGCCAATTCCGCTGGCGAGATGTACCCGGATCAATCGCTCTACCCCGTCAACTCGGTGCCCACGGTCGTCAAGCGCATCAATAACACCTTCCAGCGCGCCGATCAGATTCAATGGTCGGAAGGCAAGAACGACATCGACTTCTTTGCCCCCATCGTCGCCGACGCCGAAGCCGGCTTCGGCGGTGTGCTCAACGCCATCGAGCTGATGAAGGCGATGATCGAAGCTGGCGCCGCAGGCGTGCACTTCGAAGACCAGCTTGCCACGGTGAAGAAGTGCGGCCACATGGGCGGCAAGGTGCTCGTGCCGACGCGCGAAGCGGTGGCGAAACTCACCGCCGCGCGCCTGGCCGCCGACGTGATGGGCACGCCCACGCTCGTCATCGCACGCACCGACGCCGAAGCGGCGGATCTGGTGACGAGCGACGTCGATCCGATCGACCAGCCGTTCATGACGGGCGAGCGCACCGTAGAAGGCTTTTACCGCAGCAAGCCGGGTCTGGCGCAAGCGGTTTCGCGCGGTCTGGCGTATTCGGAAGTGGCCGACATGGTGTGGTGCGAGACCGGCAAGCCCGACCTCCCCTACGCCAAGGCATTCGCCGACGCGATCCACAAGAAGTTTCCCGGCAAGCTGCTCGCCTACAACTGCAGCCCGAGCTTCAACTGGAAGAAGAACCTCGACGACGCGACGATCGCCAAGTTTCAGCGCGAACTCGGCGCGATGGGCTACAAGTTCCAGTTCATCACGCTCGCCGGCTTCCACAGCCTGAACTACAGCATGTTCAATTTGGCGCACGGTTACGCGCGCAACAACATGAGTGCGTTTGTCGAGCTGCAAGAGGCCGAGTTCGCGGCAGCGTCAAAGGGCTTCACGGCGGTGAAGCATCAGCGCGAAGTGGGCACGGGTTACTTTGATGCCGTGACGACAACGATCGAGCGTGATGCATCCACCGGCGCGCTGAAGGGCTCGACGGAAGACGAACAGTTCTTCGATCAGAAGCACGGCTGACGCGGCGCGGCCGCGAACCCGAGTCGGGCCCGGTGGCTGCAAGCTGCCGGGCCCGTTTCGTTGCGGGTAGACGTGACGCGACGATGATCCTCGGCCTGTTGCGCCGTGCGCGCAAGCGTGGCTCATTGCGCGTGGAGGATCGCGCGGAGAATCGCGTGGACAATCGCGAGTACACGACTCCCAATCGCCATGGAGCCTTCCCAACTCGACATCTTTGCCGACAGCCGCGACACGATGCTGCGCAACGACGTCTTGCGCGCCACCGAGGATCGCGACTCGAATCGCGCATCTGCGGCGCTCGAAAGTCTGCGCGCCGAATACCCTGGAAACGAAACCATTCCTGCGTTGAACGTCTTGGCGAACGCGCTGGCGCGCACCGACACGACTCCGCTGATTTCAAACGACGCCGCGGAATGGGTAATGCGCGTCTACGTCGACGAAGTCGATCCCGCGGCGCGCCAGGTGTTGCCGCAGGCCGCAGCGGCGCGTTGGATGGCGCCGCTGTGGCGATCGCTTGCGCTGCGTTGCACGCAGCTTGCCTACCACGCTGAGCATCCGAATTGCCACGCGGCGCCGTTTTGGCTGCTTGCGGCGGACCCGGCGAACGCGGAAAGCGCGGTCAAGGGAATTGAATCGTGGCGGCGAATTCCGGTGCCGCTGGGCTGGATGATCGAAGCACGCCATACATTGCGCGGGCTGGACGCGGTGTGGCCACTGCTGTGCGAACTCGGCTGGATCGCGCCGGCTCGGCTCGACGCGCTGCTTCCCCGACTGGGCGATCGAGTCCTGAACAAGCTCCGTAGCGCATTCGACGCCGAGTTCGAAGGCGAGGGCGGTTCCGCCGATTTGGCATGGTTTGCGGCCTGGGCGCTCGTGGATGACAACCGCCTCGCGCCGATCTTGGGCGAAGCCCAGACAGCACGGGCCGAGCGGCCGGAGCGCACGATGCGCGCGATTCTGGGTGTGTTGCACCTCGAACGCCATGGCGCGCACCGCGAGCTGATCGATGCGCGAAAGGTGCTGCGCGAACTGCACGCCGGTCTGTATGCGCAGTACATGAAGACACGGTGAGCATCACCATTGCAACTGCCCTGGCCCGGGCATCGGGTATCGTTGCGCCCGCACCCGGCAAACACGTTCATGATTGACGACATTCCCACCTTGCGCCGCATCCTGCGCGACTACCGCACCGTGGCCATCGTCGGCCTGTCGGCCGAATGGCACCGGCCGAGCAATTTCGTGGCGAAGTATTTGCAGCAGCACGGCTACCGCGTGATCCCGGTGAACCCGCGCTACACCGAGTTGCTGGGCGAGCGTTGTTATGCGAGCCTGACGGACATCGCCGAGCCCGTGGGCATGGTTGACGTGTTCCGCCGCACCGAAGACGTGCTGCCGATCGCGCAAGCGGCGGTTCGCATCGGCGCGAAGTGCTTGTGGCAGCAGATCGGCGTGATGAACCGCGACGCCGATGCCCTGGCCAGCGCCGCCGGGCTCGACAGCGTGATCGACCGCTGCGTGAAGATCGAACACGCGCGCCTGTTCGGCGGCCTGCACTGGGCCGGTGTGAACACGCGGGTCATCTCCGCAAAACGGTCGATCTAGGCCGGTTCGAGGATGTCGCAGCATGGCTGACCGCGCGTTCAAACAAGAGACCCTGGCGATTCACGCCGGGCAGATTCCCGATTCGGCGACCGGTGCGCGCGCCTTGCCGATCTATCAGACGACGAGCTTCGTCTTCGACAGCGCCGACCACGCGGCATCGCTGTTCAATTTGCAGACTTTCGGCAACGTCTATTCGCGCCTGTCCAACCCTACCGTCGCCGCGCTCGAAGAACGAGTGGCCGCGCTCGAAGGCGGGCGCGCCGCAGTGGCGTCAAGCAGCGGCATGGCCGCCGAGGCGATGGCGCTGCTGACGATCCTTCAGCACGGCGACCACGTCGTGGCGGCCGGTTCGCTCTATGGCGGAACGGTGACGATGCTCTCCGTCAACCTGGCGCGCTTTGGCATTCAGACGACGTTTGTGGATGCCACGTCGGCCGACGCGTTCGCCGCGGCCATGCGTCCGAACACGCGCGCCGTGTTTGCCGAGACGTTGGGCAACCCGAGCCTGGTCGTGCTCGACATCGCGGCGGTGGCCGATGTGGCGCACGCTCATGGCGTACCGTTGATCGTCGACAACACTGTGCCTTCGCCGTTCCTGTGCAACCCGATCGCGCTGGGCGCTGACATCGTGGTGCATTCGGCGACGAAATACCTCGCGGGCCACGGCACCACGCTGGCCGGGGTTATGGTCGAGCACGGCAAGCCGCGCGGCGCTTTTGCGTGGGACAACGGCAAGTTCCCCGGCATGACGGAGCCCTCACCGGGCTACCACGGTGTCAAGTTCTACGAGACCTTCGGCGACTTCGGCTTCACGATGCGCGCGCGCATGGAGAACCTGCGCGTGCACGGCGCCGCGCTCGCGCCGATGAGTGCGTGGCAGATCTTGCAAGGCATCGAGACGCTGCCGCTGCGCATGGAGCGCCATTGCGCGAACGCGCTGCGTGTCGCGCAGTTCCTCCAGGCCGACCCGCGCGTGAGCTGGGTCAACTACCCCGGGTTGCCCGAGCATCCACAGCACGCGTTGCTGCAACGCCAGATGCGCGGTGCGTCGGGCCTGCTCGCATTCGGCGTGAAGGGTGGCCTTGCGCCCGGCGTGAAGTTCATCGAAGCCGCGCAACTGATGAGTCACCTCGTCAACATCGGCGATACGCGCACGCTCATCAGCCACCCCGCATCGACCACGCATCGGCAGCTCGACGCGACGCAGCAGCTCGCCGCGGGCGTGCCGCCGGACATGGTGCGCATCTCGGTCGGGCTGGAGCACATCGACGACATCGTCTGGGACATCGATCAAGCGCTCGCCGCGGCGCACCGCTGACGCATGGCTGTCGTGATCCCGGCGTCGGCCTGGACAGTCGCCGCTGCGCTGGTCCTGGTGGCCTGGCCGGCAGGTGCGCAGGACAACACGCTGAACATGGCAGCCAAACCTCGGCCTCGCATCGGCCTGGCGTTTGGCGGTGGTGGCGCGCGCGGCGCGGCTCACATCGGCGTGCTCGAAGCCCTGGAAAAGCTGCGCGTGCCCGTCGATTGTGTGGCGGGCACGAGCATGGGTGCGGTCGCGGCCGGAGCATTCGCCGCAGGTGTGACGCCTTTGCAGATGCGAGAGGCGATGGCACGCGCCGATTGGAAAGACATGTTCTTCGACTCGCCCGACTGGGCAGAGAGAAACTTCCGCAGCAAGCAGCTTGCGCAGCGTTTCCTGTCGGGCACCGAGATCGGCGTCACGCCGCGCGGCCTGCAGTACCTGCCGGGCGTGCTGACCGGGCAGAAGATCAAGCTGTTCCTCAACCAGTTGGTGCATGACGACCGTGTCGCGCGCAACATCGAGTCATTGCCGCTGCCACTGTCGCTGATCGCCACCGACATCGGCACCGGTGAGCGCGTCGTGATGCGCGAGGCCAGCCTGACCCAGGCGATGCGCGCCAGCCTGTCGATTCCCGGATTGATGGCGCCGGTTGAACGAAACGGCCGCCTGCTGGTCGATGGCGGGCTGGTCGATAACGTCCCCGTGCGTGAGGTGCGCGAACTGTGCAATGCCGACGTCGTGATTGCCGTCAACGTGGGTTCGGCCTTGCTCGATGCGCAAGACGTGACGTCGCTGTTCGCGGTGGCTGCGCAGATGGTAGGGATACTGACCGAGCAGAACGTCAGCCAGTCGCTGGCGTCGCTGCGGCCGGCCGACGTCTACATCAAACCCGAGCTCGGCGAGATCACGGCCGCGGACTTCGATCGGCATGCCGATGCCGCGGCGCGCGGCCGTGCGGCGACCGAGGCGCTGGCCAAGCGACTGCGCGAATTGGCGTTGGACGAGCGCGGCTACGCCCAGTGGTGGGCGCGCATTCACGGGGAGCGCGGCATGGCGCTGCGTGTTGACGCGGTGGAAGTGGCGGACCTGCCCCAGCTCAACGCCGCAGCCGTGCTTCGCCATGTGACGCAAGCGCTGGGTCAGCCCCTGAACACGCAGGCATTGAATCGGGATTTGCAGCGCGTTTTTGGCGACGCCCACTACGAGGGTGTGGACTACGCCTTGCTCGCGCAGCCCGGGCGCAATGTGCTGCGCATCAGCCCGCAAACCAAACGCTGGGGCCCGGATTTCCTGCGTTTCGCCGCCGGCTTGAACAGCACGCTGCGGCGCGGTTCGACGTACAGCTTGCGAGGTGCGTATCAAAAGACGATGTTGAACCGACTCGGCGCTGACCTGATGCTGACCGGCGAAGTGGGCAGCACGAGCGGTCTGGGGGCACACATCCACCAACCGCTCGACGCGGGGCAGCGTGGCTTCATCGAAGCGGGTGTGCGCGCCGCGCGAACCACGGTCAACGTGTTCGAAGGCGAGGCCAAGCTCAGCGAGTACCTCGTGCGCAGCCACACGCTTGACGTGACTGTGGGGATCAACCTGGGGCTGATGGGGCAATTGCGCCTGGGCTGGGTGGGGCAGGAAAAAATCTACGAACTCGACACCGGCGCCGCGGTTTTCCCGCGCGGCCCGTATCGAACCCCAGGCTGGGTTTCCAGCGTTGACCTCGACCAACTCAACGACCCCGACTTTCCTTCCGCGGGCTGGGCCGCCAAGGCCTCCTATTTCGTGCCCCGCGGCGCTGATTTCACGCGTTTGACAGGGGAAGGGCGAGCCGCGACTACCGCCGCCGGCTTCGTGTTTGCCGCGCGCGTGGCCTACACCGGTTCGCCGCGCGGTGTGTTGCCGTTTCACGAGGCCGCGGCTTTGGGCGGCCTGCTCAATCTGTCGGCATTCGGCATGGGCCAACTGTTGGGGGACGACGTTCAATTCGCGCAGATTCGCGCCGAGCGCATCATCCGGCGGCTGCCGATCGGCCTGAGCGGTGACCTGCGCGCCGGCATCGCCGTCGAGGCCGGCCGCGTCGGCGTGCGCTACACCGAAACGGCGCGCGCGGGCTGGCAAGACTCGGTGCTGCTCTATCTCGGCGGGCCCACGCCGATCGGCCCGTTGTACCTGGGCTATGGGCATTCAAGCCGGGGCAGCTCGAACGCCTACCTGTTCATCGGCAGCCTGTGAGCGGCCACAGCTTGGCAAGGTCCGGACGAAGTACAGTCGGGCCAGCGCGCGCGGCTGAACACCTGCTGCGGCGTCTCGACCCTGCCTCCAGTTTCGCCTCCAGGAGCGCCCGACCATGAACCCGAACCCCCAGGCTTTTGTGTTGCGCGAGACCGATTCGCGCGGCGTCGTCAAGCTCACGTTGAATCGCCCCGAGTCGTTCAACGCGCTCTCGCAAGGAATGCTCAGCGCGTTGCAACGCGAGTTTGATGCACTGCAAGCCGACGAGTCGGTGCGCGTCGTCATCCTCGCCGCGGCGGGCAAGGCGTTCTGCGCCGGGCATGACTTGAAGGAGATGCGAAAGGAGCCGTCGCTGGCGTACTACGAGGCGCTGTTTGCCCAGTGCACAAAGCTCATGCTGAGCGTGCAAAGCCTGGGCGTTCCGGTGGTGGCCAGGGTGCAAGGCATGGCCACGGCCGCGGGCTGCCAACTCGTCGCGATGTGCGATCTGGCGGTGGCGGCGAGCACGGCGCAGTTTGCCGTGAGCGGCGTCAGGTTCGGCTTGTTTTGCTCGACACCCAGCGTGGCGCTGTCACGCAATGTCGGACGCAAGGCGGCTTTCGAGATGCTCGTCACGGGTGACTTCATCAGCGCTGACGCGGCGCGCGACAAAGGCCTCGTGAATCGCGTCGCCGATGCCGATGTGTTGGACGAAGCCGTCGAACAACTCGTGGCGGCGATCCTGTCCAAGCCGCGGGTGGCCATCGCGATGGGCAAGCAGCTTTTCTATCGCCAGCTCGAAAAGGGCATCGCCGCGGCGTATGAAGACGCCGGCCAGACGATGGCGTGCAACATGATGGATGACGCGGCGTTGGAAGGCGTGCAGGCCTTCATCGACAAACGCGCGCCGGCCTGGTGAGCGGGCCAAGCGCCGGTTGAGCAAGGCGGCCCGATACATGCGGCCGCGTCTGTAGCGTCTCCATACGCCCGCGGCGTGGCGCGCGAGTGCGAGGCGTCGCATGGCGTCGGCCCAAGTGGCGCCAAGCGTGAATTCGACCCGCAGTGGTCGTACCGGGCGCTCCCGGCGCGAGTGAAGGCACGAGGGAATCGACCGATGATCCACCCTTGCCGCCGGGCATGCGCCACCGTGGCGGCCCGGCGGGTACCCGTCGCATCCCATGAACGCAGTCAAATTCGCAGTGCTAGGCCTGGTCGGCGTCATCGGATTGCTGATCTCGACGTTCGGCCCGTTCAAGATTCCTTACGCCGAGACGCTGGCCAAGACCTACTACCGGCACGCGATCGCGGGGCTGCTGATCGTCGCGCTGCTGCTGGGCGGGTTGATCGCCATCGCGGTGCACACGCTCAACCCGAATCAGTTCAAGTCGCAGATCGTGCGCTACGTGCAAGAACGCACCCAGCGCGAGCTGATACTCGACGGCGAACTTGAGCTGAGCTGGTTTCCAAAACTCGGCTTCACGGCGGGCAAAGCGTCGCTCAGCCAGCACCGCAGCGCACGCGAATTCGCGGCGATCGACAGCGCCCGAGTCACGATCGCCTGGTTGCCGTTGCTGCGGCGCCAGGTGCAGATCGACTGGGCCGAGGTGGATGGCCTGCGTGCTCAAGTCGTGCGCTTCAAGGACGGCACGACGAACATCGACGACCTGATGCGTGACCTGGCGACGATTTCGCCCGAGCGCATCGACATCGAAGGCCTGCACCTGAAACGCGCGACGCTGCAATGGAACGATGAGATGGTGTTTCAGCGCGGCAGCCTGAACGACTTGCAACTGAGCGTGGGCCGGTTGACCGACGGCATGGCGGCGCCCGTGACGGCGAGCCTGCGCGTAGACGCGCCGCATGCTGGAATCGATGCGCGGCTGTCGCTCAAGGGCCGATTGCTTTTCGACGCGCAAGCCAAGCGCATTGAACTGGCGAAGATCGACGCGCAGCTTGAGGGCAAGTCGCTCGGGGTGGACAACCTGGCACTGCGCATGTTGGCCGACGTGACCGGCCACCTCGGCCTGAACACGTTGAGCGCGGAGAACGTCGTCATCACGTCGTCGAGCAAATCAGGGCTGAGTGTCTTGAATGCGCGCCTGGCCGCGCCGGAACTCAGGTTCATCGAGCGCCGCTTCCAGGGCAGCCAGCTCAGCATGGACTTCAGCGTTGCACACCCTGACCAGACCTTGACCGCGGCGTTGCAGGTGCCGAGCTTCGAGAGTTCGGGCCGAACACTGCGCGGCGCGACGGCGAACGCGCAGGTGTCGATCCGCGCGGCCGGAGCGCACCAGCGCGCGCAACTGAGCAGCCCGGTGCTGTTCGATCTCGATGCCGGTCCGCGCCTGGAGTTCGAGGCCATTGACACCACAGCCAGCGCCAGCCATCCGGCGCTCGCGTCGGAGATTGCGTTGGTGGCTGGCGGCAAGGCCGTGCTGGACATGGGCCAACGCAGCGTGCACCTGGCGCTTGCCGGCAAACTTGGCAGCCAGGAACTGCGGGGCCAGCTTGCACTGACCGACTGGCGCCGGCCGCATTGGACCTTCGAGGTGGCGGCTGAAACGATCGACCTGGATGCCATGCTCGCCCAGCCCTGCATGGCACGCTGGAACGACGATGCGTTGGCCGTGGACCTCTCAGCGCTGCGCGAGTTGTCGCTTGCCGGTCAACTGCGCGCCGAAAAGCTCAAGGTGTGCGGCTTGACGGCACGTTCCTTCTCTGCCCAGTTCGACGCACAGCGCTCGGCACTCCACATCACGCCCGTCAAGGCGCTGGCTTACGGCGCAGCGCTGGAGGGCTCCGTCGCCATTGACGCGGCCGGTGCGCCGCGCATCGCGTTCAAAGGCAATTTCTCTGAGCTTGACCTGCGCGCATTGCGCGCTGACCTCGCGCAGCTGCCATGGCTTGAGGGTCGCGCCGCGCTGGCTTGGGACGTGCAGGCCACGGGCGGTAGCCTGGGCACGCTGCGCGCCGGGCTGAGCGGGCCCCTGACGCTGGGCGTGCACAGCGGCAAGATGGTGGGCGTGGATCTGCGTGCCACCATGCTTGAGGGGCGCGGTGACGTGGGCAAGGCGTCACCGTCGCTCCAGCAGGATTTCAATGCGGGCGCCGTGACGCAGTTCGGCGACATGAAAGCGCACATCGAGCTGCGCGAAGGGCAGGCCCATGGCCAGAGCCTTGCGGTCAGCGCTGGGCCGATTCAGGCGGTCGGAACCGGCGAGCTGTGGCTCGACGCGGGGCGGCTCGACATTCGGCTCGATGCAAGCGTGGGCAAGGCCGGACAGGAACTCGCGGCGCTGACAGGGGTCAGCGTACCGATCCAGGTCACGGGCTCGTGGCGGGCGCCGCGCTATACCTTTGATTTCGGCGCGGCCACCGGCGGCGTGGCGACGCGACCGGTGGACCCCGTGCCTCAGGCCGTGGAAGTGGCGCAAAGCAGCTCAGCGGCGCCCGAGGCTGCCAAGCCTGCCGCAGTTGTCAAGACGGTGAGCGTGCCGGTGCAGCCAACTTCCGCCAAGCGCGCCAGCCCAGCACCGAAAGCACGATGAAGATCGCGTAGAGCACGACGGTCAGCCACAAGCCCTTGTAGGCAAACAAGGCGACGCTCACCAGGTTCACCACGATCCAGGTGGGCCAATTCTCAACATACTTGCGCGCGAGCAGCCACTGGCCGATGACGCTGGCTGCGGTGGGGAAGGCGTCCCACCAGGGAACGTCGGTGTCGGTCGTGGTGGCGAGAAAGGCGCCTGTGGCGGGCCAGGCAACGGCCAATGCGGCCAGTGCGATCCACCGGCCGCGTGTGCCGAGATCACGCACACGCAGCGCGCTGCCGTCGGCCTGAGTACCGCGCAGCCACTGCCACCAACCCCAGGCAGCGACGATCGCGAAGAAAATTTGCAGCGACGCCTCGCCGTACAACAAGCTGTTCCAGAACAGCCCGAAGTACAGCAGCGAGCTGATGATGGCCAGCGGCCAGCCCCAGGGGTTGACGCGGATGTTGCACACGACCATCGCCAGGGCGAGTGCGAAGGCGATGAGTTCGAGCCGCGTGACGGGTGCGCCCCACAGGGTGAAGGCTTCGACGAGGAGGAGTTGCATGAGGCGATGGAGCCCGACATTCATCGGGAGGACGGGCCGGCCGGCGTGGCGCCGGCGCGAGCCTCAGCGCCTGGGCACGCTGAGCTGCACCAGAATTTCGTCGGGCTTCAACATGCCCAGCTCGAAGCGCGCTTTTTCTTCCACCATCTCCAGGCCTTCTTTCAGGTCGCGCACTTCGGCTTGCAGTTGCACATTGCGCGCGCGTGCCAGGTCATTCGTCGCGAGCTGCTGGCGCAGTTTCGCGCCGAGCTCACTCGTGCGCGGCACGCCCGACTTGCCGAACCACAACTCGGCATGCACGAGCAGCAGCAGGGCGACCAGGGCAGTCGTCAGCAGGCGCATCTTGATCGCCTCAAGGCCCGTCTCTAGCGCAGCGAGTAAAACGCCGCGCGGCCGGGGTAGGTGGCCACCTCACCCAGGTCTTCTTCGATGCGCAGCAACTGGTTGTACTTGGCCATGCGGTCGCTGCGGCTCAGCGACCCGGTCTTGATCTGCCCGGCGTTCGTGCCCACCGCGATGTCGGCGATCGTTGAATCTTCCGTCTCGCCCGAACGATGGCTGATGACAGCCGTGTAGTTGGCGCGTTTGGCCATTTCGATCGCGGCGAAGGTTTCCGTGAGCGTGCCGATCTGATTGATCTTGATGAGTATCGAGTTGGCGATCTTCTTCTCGATGCCTTCACGAAAGATCTTCGTGTTGGTCACAAACAGGTCGTCGCCGACGAGTTGCACCTTCGAGCCGAGCTTTTCCGTCAGGTGTTTCCAGCCGTCCCAATCGCCTTCGTGCATGCCGTCTTCAATGCTGATGATGGGGTACTTGTCGACCCAACTCGCGAGCATGTCGGTCCACTCGGGCGCACTCAGTTGCAGTGCCGAGCCTTCGTCGATGCAGTACTTGCCGTCCTTGTAGAACTCGCTGGCGGCGCAATCCAGGCCGATGCAGATTTGCGTGCCTGCCGTGTAGCCCGCTTTGTCGATCGCCTCAAGAATGAGTTGAATCGCAGCCTCATGGGTCGCCACGCTCGGCGCGAAACCACCTTCGTCGCCGACCGCGGTGCTCATACCTTTGGCGTCGATGATTTTTTTGAGCGCCTGGAACACTTCGCAGCCGTAACGCATGGCTTCGCGAAAACTCGGCGCGCCCACGGGAATGATCATCAGCTCTTGCAGGTCGAGCGTGTTGTTGGCGTGCGCGCCGCCGTTGATCACGTTCATCATCGGCACGGGCATCTGCATGCCCCCCGACCCACCGAAATAGCGGTACAGCGGCAGGCCACTCTCTTCCGCCGCGGCGCGTGCCACCGCCATGCTCACCGCGAGCATCGCGTTGGCGCCCAGGCGGCTCTTGTTTTCGGTGCCGTCGAGGTCGATGAGGGTGCGGTCGAGAAAGGCCTGTTCGCTCGCGTCCAGGCCGGTCACCGCTTCCAACATCTCCGAGTTGATGTGCTCCACCGCCTTGAGCACGCCCTTGCCGCCGTAGCGCGCCTTGTCGCCGTCGCGCAGTTCGATGGCTTCGCGCGAGCCGGTCGATGCGCCTGAGGGCACCGCGGCGCGGCCCATGATGCCGGACTCCAGCAGCACGTCGCATTCGACTGTCGGGTTGCCACGGCTGTCGAGGATTTCGCGACCCACGATGTCTACGATTGCGCTCATTCAATGTTCCTGTCAGGGGCTGTCAGTTTTGCTCAAACGCCTTCGACGACGACCATGCGCATCACGGCCGCGCCTTTGCGTGCCGCGCGCGCCTTGGCGTATTCGGTCGATTCGTAGAACGCCTTGGCTTTTTCCACCGAAGGAAACTTGAGCACGACGATGCGGTCGGGCTGCCAATCTCCCTCCAGCACTTCCGAAGTGCCGCCGCGCACGCACACCTGCGCGCCGTGCGCGAGCATGGCCGCCGACGAGAGCTTCTTGTATTCCTCGTACTGCGCCGGGTTCGTGAAGCGCACGTTCGAGATGATGTAGCCGCTGCTCACTGTTCTTCTCCAAATCCGTCGTTCAACAAGAAAAATCGTTCTCCAGCAAAGGCTGGCTCTTGACCACGCGGTCCAGCGCGAGCAACTGTTCGAGCAAGACACGCATGTGTTTCAACGGCACGGCATTGGGCCCGTCGCTCAACGCCTTCGCCGGGTCAGGGTGGGTTTCCATGAACAGGCCCGAGATGCCCACCGCCACCGCGGCGCGGGCCAGCACTGGAACGAACTCGCGTTGACCGCCGGAACTCGTGCCCTGACCACCGGGCAATTGCACCGAGTGCGTGGCGTCGAACACGACCGGCGCGCCCGTTTCACGCATGATGGCCAGGCTGCGCATGTCGGACACGAGGTTGTTGTAGCCGAAGCTCGCACCACGCTCGCACGCCATGAAGTTGTCCTCAACCAGCCCCTTGTCGCGCGCTGCGGCGCGGGCCTTGTCGATCACGTTCTTCATGTCGTGCGGGCTCAGGAACTGGCCCTTCTTGATGTTCACCGGGCGTCCACTTTGCGCGACGGCGTGGATGAAATCGGTCTGACGGCACAGGAACGCCGGGGTTTGAAGAACGTCGGCGACTTGTGCGACCGCGGCGATCTGGTCTTCGCTGTGTACGTCGGTCAGCACCGGCACTTTCAGTTCGCGTTTCACCTTGGCCAGAATCGCAAGCCCCTTGTCCATGCCAGGCCCGCGAAACGTGGTGCCGCTGGAGCGGTTTGCCTTGTCGAAACTCGACTTAAAGATGAAGGGAATGCCAAGCGTGCGCGTGATCTCCTTCAATTGCCCGGCCACATCCATCTGCAACTGCTCGGACTCGATCACACAAGGGCCGGCGATCAGGAAAAAAGGCTGCGTGAGGCCGACCTCGAAGCTGCACAGCTTCATGCAGCGACCTTCTCGACTCTTTCTGCCTGATGCGCCAACGCCGCCGCGATGAACGACTTGAACAGCGGGTGCCCCTCCCAGGGAGTGGATTTGAACTCGGGGTGGAACTGCACACCCACGAACCACGGATGCACGCTGCGCGGCAGCTCGATGATCTCGGTCAACTTTTCGCGCTGCGTCAGGGCTGAGATCACGAGGCCGGCCTCGGTGAGGCGGTCCAGGTAGTTGACGTTCGCCTCGAAGCGATGGCGATGCCGTTCGCTCACTACGTCGCCATAGATTTCATGGGCGAGCGTACCGGGTTTCACGTCCGAGCTTTGGCCGCCCAGGCGCATCGTGCCGCCCAGGTCTGAGGTTGCGCTGCGCTTTTGCACCGTGCCGTCGGCGTCTTGCCACTCTTCGATCAGCGCGATCACGGGGTGTTTGCAGTCGGGTTCAAACTCGGTGCTGTTCGCGCCAGTCAGGCCTGCCTTGTGGCGCGCGAATTCGATCGTTGCGACTTGCATGCCTAAGCAAATGCCGAGGTAGGGCAGCTTGTGTTCACGCGCGTATTGCGCCGCGAGGATCTTGCCTTCCACGCCGCGCTTGCCAAAGCCGCCGGGCACGAGGATGGCGTCAAAGCGGGCGAGGTTCGCCACGTTGCCCGTGTTCAGATCCTCCGAATCGACGTACTCGATCTTGACTCGCGCATGGTTGTGGATTCCGGCGTGGCGCAGCGCCTCGTTGAGCGACTTATAGGAATCGGACAAATCGACATACTTGCCGCACATCGCGATCGTCACGTCGAATTTCGGGTGCTCGACTTCGTCTACCAGCTTGTCCCAGCGCGTCAGGTTCGCCGGCTTGGTGTGCAGGTGCAGCTTGGCGCAGACCAGCTCGTCCAGCCCCTGTGAGTGCAGCATGCGCGGCACTTTGTAGATGGTGTCGGCGTCCCACACCGAGATCACGCCGAACTCGGGCACGTTGGCGAACAGCGAAATCTTCGCGCGCTCTTCGTCGGGGATGGGTCGGTCGGCGCGGCACAGCAGCGCGTCGGGCATGATGCCGATCTCGCGCAGCTTTTGCACGCTGTGCTGCGTCGGCTTGGTCTTGAGCTCGCCGGCAGCAGCAATCCACGGCACGAGCGTGAGGTGCAGGAACGCCGCGTTCGTCGGCCCCATCCTCAGGCTCATCTGGCGCACCGCTTCGAGGAAGGGCAGCGATTCGATGTCGCCCACCGTGCCGCCGACCTCGACGATCGCCACGTCCATGCCGCGTTCGCCGCGCGACGGCGCCTCTTCGTTGCGGTTCGGGTTCAGCCCGGCGCCGCGCCGGATGAAATCTTGAATCTCATTGGTGACGTGGGGGATCACCTGAACTGTCTTGCCGAGATAGTCGCCCCGGCGTTCTTTCTCAAGCACGCTCTTGTAGATCTGGCCGGTCGTGAAGTTGTTCGCCCGGCGCATGCGCGTCGTGATGAAGCGCTCATAGTGGCCGAGGTCCAGGTCGGTTTCCGCGCCGTCTTCCGTGACGAACACTTCGCCGTGCTGGAAGGGCGACATCGTTCCCGGGTCGACGTTCAGATACGGGTCGAGTTTGATCAGGGTGACTTTGAGGCCGCGCGATTCGAGAATCGCCGCGAGGGACGCCGAAGCGATGCCCTTGCCCAGCGAGGACACCACACCGCCGGTGACGAAGACGAACTTGGTCATTGTGTGCAGCGCCTGCGGATACGCAAACGCCGGGGTGGGAAAGCGCGATTATAGGAGTGGGTGCTGGCCGGCCCGGGCTGATACGCCGCCGCCCGCGGGCGCGGCAAAGGTGTCGAGCCAGTGCAGGACCGCGTTCGCAGTGGCTTGCGGCAGCTCCATCGGGAAGAGATGCGTGCCCTCCAGCATGCTGATGCGCGAGTGCGTCACACGCTGGATGACGCGAATGCCGACGCGCTTCAGCTCCGCCGACTGGGTGCCGCCAATGAAAGCGACCGGGCAGCGCAGTGGATGGGCGCGCAGGTGCCGCGACAAATGGTCCGGCAGAGTGTTGTAAATCGAGGTCTCGATGCCTCGGGCAAAACTCAAGTGTTGCCCCTGGCTGCCGGCTTCGAGGCCGCAGGCGAGGTAGTCGTCGAGCACGCCCTCGGCCCAGCGCGCAAATACGGGTTTCGCCGCAAAGTGCGCGCGCGCCGCGGCCACACTGGGCCAGTGCTCGCGCCTGCGTTTGGACACCCGGCCGGGCGAGAATCGCTCGCCGATTCCCGCAGCCTTGGCGAATTGCACGGTGCGCGCCATCCAGCTGGGCAGGAGGGGCGAATCGAGCAATACGACGCCGCGCACCAGGTCAGGCCGGCGCGCCGCGGCGAGCACGCTCAGATAGCCGCCGAGCGAGTGCCCGACGAGGTAGGCCGGGCCCTGCGCTTCGGTCTCGATGAAGTGCAGCAACTGATCGCGCAAGTGCGGCCAATTGCTCGTCACCGGATAGCGCAAGTCGTGGCCGATTTTCGGCAATACGGCGACGCGCCAGCCGGCGCCTCGCCAGTGCTTGAAGACGCGTTCATAGGTTCCCGCGGGGAAGCCGTTGGCGTGCGCGAAGACGATGGTGCGGTGGCCCGTGCCTTCACCAGGTTCAGTCACGCGGATTTCTCCAGCATTGCCTTTAGGCGATACAGCGCGTCCTGGGCCTGCCGGGGCGTCAGCGCATCGGTGTCGATCGCCTCCAGGGCAAGTTCGACAGGACTGCGCTGTACGTCGATCAGCGGCGCGACCGGCGCAAACAGATCGATTTGCGCCTGGCCCTGAACGCGCTGCGCTTCCAGCGCTTCCAGCGTCGAGCGCGCCTGGCGCACCAGCACCCCGGGCATGCCGGCCAGGCGTGCCACTTGCACGCCATAGCTGCGGCTCGCCGGGCCGGGTTGGATTTCGTGCAGGAACACGATGGCCTCGCCGCTCTCCGCGGCAGAGACATGCACATTGACGGCACGCTCATGCTTCGCCGGAAACTCGGTGAGCTCGAAGTAGTGGGTCGCGAACAGCGTGAAGGATCGATTCCGCTCGTGCAGGTGGCTCGCGATCGCACCCGCCAACGCCAGGCCGTCAAACGTGGACGTGCCGCGGCCGATTTCGTCCATCAGCACCAGCGAATGTTCTGTCGCGTGGTGCAGGATCGCCGCGGCTTCCGTCATCTCCAACATGAACGTCGATTGCGCATTCGCCAGGTCATCGGCCGCGCCGATGCGGGTGTGAATGGCGTCGATCGGGCCGAGACGACACTGCTGCGCGGGCACGAACGAGCCGATCGCCGCGAGCAACACGATCAACGCCACCTGGCGCATGTAGGTGCTCTTGCCCCCCATGTTCGGGCCGGTGATGACCTGCATCTTGCGCCGCGCATCGAGCTGGCAGTGATTCGCGATGAAGTTGCCCGCGCCGGTTTCCAGCAACCGCGCTTGCACGACCGGGTGCCGGCCGCCGACGATGTCGATGCACGGCTCTCGCACGAATTGCGGGCGGCACCAGTCGAGGCTCGATGCGCGTTCCGCCAGCGCGGCCACGGCATCGAGCTGCGCCAGCGCGCGCGCGAGGTCGCCGAGCGCCTGCACATGCGGCGCAAGAGCATCGAGCAACTCGTCATAGAGCAGCTTCTCGCGTGCGAGCGAACGCTCTTGTGCGGACAGGGCTTTGTCTTCAAACGTTTTCAGCTCCGGTGTGATGAAGCGTTCTGCGTTCTTCAGCGTCTGGCGGCGCCGGTAGTCGAGCGGCACCTTGGCTGCCTGGCCGGCGCTGACCTCGATGTAAAAGCCGTGCACCTTGTTGTACTGAACCCGCAGGTTCGCGATGCCGGTGCGCGCGCGTTCACGCGCCTCCAACTCAATGAGGAATGCGTCGCAGTTCTGCGCGATGCCGCGTAACTCGTCGAGTTCGGCGTCGTAGCCCGGGGCGATGACACCACCGTCGCGCAGCAGCACGGCGGGCTCTTCAGCAATCGCGGCGCTGAGCAGTGCTGCGATTTGCGGCGGTGGGCGCATCGCGGCCAACAGCATGTCGAGCAGCACGGCGCGTTGCTCGGGCACCTGGGCGCGCAAGGCGGGCAGTTGCTCCAAGGTGGTACGCAAGCCTGTGAGCTCGCGCGGGCGCACCTGGCGCAGCGCAATGCGCGCCGTGATGCGTTCGACGTCGCTGATGCCTCGTAGAGATTCGCGCAGCAACGCCACATCGCCCGCGAGCAATTCCGCCAGCGCGTCATGGCGTTGCTGGGCCACGCTGCGCTCGCGCAAAGGATTGAGCAGCCACTGCCGCAACGCGCGGCTGCCCATGCCGGTGCGGCAGGTGTCGAGCAGCGACAGCAGCGTAGGCGCGGCCTCGCCGCGCAGCGTTTGCGTCAATTCCAGATTGCGCTGCGTGGTTGGCGGCAGATCGAGCAATTCGCTGGCACGCTGGACGTCCAAGCGCCGCACATGGGCGAGCGCGCCACCCTGGGTGCGCTCGGCGTAGCTCAGCAATGCCGCCGCGGCGGCCTGAGCGGCGAGCAGAGTTTCAGCGTTGTAGCCGGCCAGACTGGCGACTTGCAGTTGTTCGCAAAGCTTGCGTTTTCCCAGCGCTGCGTCGAATTGCCATGCGGCCTGCGTCGTCGTGGCGAATCGGGATGATTGCAGTGAATCGAGCATCGCGGCGGGCAGTTGCTCGCGATCCAGCAGCACTTCGGCCGGACCCAGGCGCGCGAGCCAACCACCGAGTTCGGCCTCGGTGCATTCCGTCAAGCCGAGTTCGCCACGCGTCAGCGCCAGCCACGCCAGGCCGAACCGTGGGCCGCGCCGGCACAGCGCGAGCAAAACGGCGTCGCTCTTCTCTGCAAGCAGTTCGGTGTCGGTCACGGTGCCCGGCGTGACGACGCGCACCACCTTGCGCTCCACCGGCCCCTTGGCCGTGGCCACATCGCCCACCTGCTCACACAGCGCAACCGCCTCGCCCAGCTTGATCAACTTGGCGAGATAGCTCTCCACCGAATGCACCGGCACGCCGGCCATCACCACCGGCTCGCCCGCGCTGTTGCCGCGCGAGGTGAGGGTGATGTCGAGCAGGCGATTGGCCTTGCGCGCGTCGTCGAAAAACAGCTCGTAGAAGTCGCCAATGCGGTAGAACACGAGCGTGTCGGGAAACTCCGCCTTGATGCGCAGGTACTGCTGCATCATCGGCGTGTGGCCGGAAAGATCAGTGGCCGGGGTCGCTGCGCTCGGCGTGGGGCTGTTGCTCATCGGCACCGCTGCAAATCAAGGCGTGGCGCTGCCCTTGGCTGGCACCGCCGGGCCGCGCACGCGCACCGGCGTTGGCTTTCGAGGGGCGGCGTCTTGCGCGGGCGCGACGGCTATCGACGCGGCCAGGGCTTCCTCGGGGGTCAGGCCTTGCCTTTTGCCTGAGGTCAGGTCTTGACTGTTGCCACTCGCCTGCGGCGTGTCGCCTTTGCCGACCTGCGAATAGGCCCCAAGCATCTGCACCAATTGCCCATAGATCTTCGGGTTGCCGGCGATCACTTCCTTCTGAAACAGAAAGTCACTCTCGCCGGTGAAGTTGCCGACCAGGCCGCCGGCCTCGGTGACCATCAGCGCGCCAGCCGCCATGTCCCAGGGGCTCAAGCCCGGCTCGAAGAAGCCGTCGTAGGCGCCAGCCGCCACATGGCACAGGTCGAGCGCTGCCGAGCCGGGGCGGCGCACGCCCGCGCACGCCTGCATCACCGTGCCCAGCATTTCCATGTAGCGCTTGAAATCGTCGCCTTGGCGAAACGGGAAGCCGGTGCCGATCAGCGCATCATTCATGCGATTGCGCTTGGACACGCGCAGGCGCCGGTCGTTGAGGAAGGCGCCACGCCCCTTGGAGGCGATGAACAAGTCATTGCGCGCCGGGTCGTAGACCACGCCTTGCTGCAATTGGCCGCGAAACGACAGCGCGATCGACACGCAATACATCGGCAACCCGTGAATGAAGTTCGTCGTGCCGTCCAGCGGGTCGATGATCCAGACGTATTCGCTGTCTTTCGCGCCGTGCGCGCGGCCCGATTCTTCGGCGAGGATGGCGTGGCCGGGGTAGGCGTCGAGCAGGGTGTCGATGATCGCGGCTTCGGCCGCATGGTCCACCTCGGTGACGAAATCGCTCGGTCCCTTCGTATTCACCGTGATGCGGTCCAGGTCCACCGAGGCCCGGCTGATCACGGTGCCGGCGTTGCGCGCCGCCTTGATGGCGATGTTGAGCATCGGATGAAGCGCTTGCGTCATGGGCGGCCGGCGTGTGCCGGTGTGTCAGGGGTGGCTGGCGGATGGAAAGAACGATGCAGGCGAATGCGCGCGGTCAAAGTCGACCCGCCTCGCTGCGGATAATCCGAGTTTAGCTGCCCACCTTGGCCCCACCGACACTCGCCACGCCACGCCCACCCCATGCCCGGCCAAGACCCTACGCGCTTCATACTGATCGGCACCAGCCACGCGGGCAATGTGGGCGCGGCGGCGCGTGCGATGAAAGTGATGGGGTTTTCCGATCTGGTGCTCGTGGCGCCGCGCGACCCGCACCTGCAGCGCAAGGCCGAGGCGGTGGCGATGGCCAGTGGCGCGACCGACGTGCTGGCCAGCGCGCGGGTCTGTGCCGACATGACGCAGGCGCTTGACGGCATCACTTTCGTCTGCGCGACGGCGATGACGCCACGCGACTTCGGCCCGCCGACGCACGCGCCGCGCGAATTGCTGGCCACATTGAAAGACTCGACGCACCGTGTCGCCTTTGTGTTCGGCTCGGAGCGCTTCGGCATGAGCAACGACGACGTGTACCGCTGCCACGCCTGCCTGAGCATCCCGACACGCGCCGACTATGGCTCGCTGAACCTGTCGCAGGCGGTGCAGCTCATCGCCTACGAATGGCGTCAGGCGCTCGGCGGGTTCGATGTTTCGCCTCGGACAACGGATACCCCAGCGGCCGATGCCCCGGCGATACAAGGCCTGATCGAACACTGGCGCGCTGCCTTGGAGAGAATCGGCTTTCACGACCCGGCCGCGCCGAAGAAGCTGCTGCCGCGCCTGAATCGCCTGCTGAATCGGGCGCAATTGACGCAAGAAGAGGTGCATATCCTGCGCGGCATCGCGAAGGCGGTGCAGGAGCGTTGTTTGCCACGGTCCTGATCGGCCTGCGCCCCACGAGGCCAAGCGCGCGGGGCTAAACTCTTCGGCACCCGGCCCCGCCCACCCCAATCATGTTCGAGCGCCTACGAGAAGACATCGCCTGCATCCTTGAGCGTGACCCCGCAGCGCGCTCAAAGTGGGAGGTGCTGACGTGCTATCCCGGGTTGCACGCGCTCATCATGCACCGACGTGCTCATTGGTTCTGGAAGCACGGCTGGTTCTGGCTCGGGCGCTTCACCTCGCACCTGGGCCGTTTCCTCTCGGGCATTGAAATTCACCCCGCCGCCACCGTGGGCAGGCGCGTTTTCATCGACCACGGCATGGGCGTCGTGATCGGCGCGACCGCTGAAGTCGGCGACGACTGCACCATCTACCAGGGCGTTACCCTCGGCGGCACGTCGCTGGCGAAGGGCGCGAAGCGCCATCCCACGCTGGGCCGCGGCGTCATCGTCGGCGCCAATTCGCAGGTACTGGGCGGCTTCACCGTGGGTGATGGCGCACGCATCGGGTCGAACGCTGTGGTGCTCAAGCCCGTGCCACCGGGCAGCACGGCGGTGGGGAATCCGGCGCGCATCATCGAAGCCGAAAGCGACGCGAAGCGCGAAGCGGCTGCGGCGAAGATGGGTTTCTCGGCCTACGGCATCACGCAGGGCGACGACCCCGTCGCCCAGGCGATGAAGGGTTTGATCGACAACGCTTCCGGGCATGAGCATCAGATCGCGATGCTGTGGCAGGCGATCGAAAAACTCTCAGCGCGCTCGCGCGAGCTGCCGCCCGCCGACTGCGTGCCCGAAGACGCGCAGACGGCAGAGCACTTCGACGCCGAGCGCCTGGCGCGCCTGGTCAAGTAGGGCGGCAGCCCAGCGTCCCGGTGCAAGCCGGGATACACGCTTCGCTATTGGGCGCCTGCGCGCGCGGTGGATCCCGGCTTTCGCCGAGATGACGGCAGTGGCGACAATCCCTCCGATGCAAACATACGACGTCGCCGTCATCGGCGCTGGCGCCGCGGGTCTGATGTGCGCGGCGCTCGCCGGGCAGGGCGGCCAGCGCGTGGTGCTCATCGACCACGCGGCCAAAGTGGCGGAGAAGATCCGCATCTCCGGTGGCGGGCGCTGCAACTTCACGAACCTGAGCGTCGGGCCGGCGAATTTTCTCTCCGAGAACCCGAGTTTCTGCCGTTCCGCGCTGGCGCGCTACACGCCGCGGGACTTTCTTGCGCTCCTGCAGCGCCATGGCATCGCGTGGCACGAGAAACATCGCGGTCAGTTGTTCTGCGATGGGCCTAGCGAGCAGATCATCGCGATGCTGCTCGGTGAATGCGCCGCTGGTGGCGTGACGCATCTGCAACCATGCAGCGTGCAGGCACTGCGCCGCAGCGAAACCGGATTCGAACTCGACACCGATCGCGGGCCGATCGTGGCAGGCCGTGTCGTCATCGCCACGGGTGGCCTGTCGATACCGAAGATCGGTGCCAGCGATTTCGGCTACCGCATCGCGCGCCAGTTCGGGCACGCCATCGTCGCCACGCGGCCGGCGCTGGTGCCGCTCACGTTTGGGCCCGATGCGTGGGCGCCGTTTGCAACTCTCGCCGGCCTGAGCCTCGAAGTGGACGTGCAGGTCGGCCAAGGAAAGCACAAAGGCGCGTTCGTCGAAGACCTGTTGTTCACGCACCGCGGTCTGAGCGGGCCGGCGATTCTGCAAATATCGAGCTATTGGCGCGAGGGTGAGACGCTGCACATCGACCTGGCGCCCGGCCTGGGCGTGAGCGACGCGCTGCTGCGCGCCAAAGCGTCATCGCAGCGCCAGCTCAGCAACGAATTGGGAGCGATCGTCCCGGCGCGGCTGGCGCAGGCCTGGCTGCGCGATGACGCAGTGATCGCCACGACGCCGATGGCGCAGCAGCGCGATCGCGACTTGCGGCGCATCGGCGACAGCCTGAAGCGCTGGGGAGTCACACCGAACGGCAGCGAGGGCTATCGCAAGGCCGAAGTCACCGCCGGAGGGGTGGACACGCGCGAGCTGAGTTCACAAACCATGCAGAGCCAGCGTTGCCCGGGCCTGTATTTCATTGGCGAAGTGGTCGATGTGACCGGCTGGCTCGGTGGCTACAACTTCCAGTGGGCCTGGGCGAGTGCCGCCGCGTGCGCGCGGGCATTGAATGCGCCTTGACGCATCGAGCCGGCTTCGCAGAGATGGCGGTGGCGATCTTCAGTTGGCGGCTTGCCGCAGCGCCGACTTCGGCCGAAACGCCTGGCACACCGCCGGGTCGGTCTCGATGTAAGGGCCGCCGATCAAATCGACGCAATAGGGAACCGCGGCGAAAATGCCAGGCACCGGCGGCGTGTGCGTCGGCAACCCTTCCAGCGTTTGGGCGATCGCCTTGGGCTGCCCCGGCAAGTTGATGATCAAAGCCTTATTGCGCACCACCGCGACCTGGCGCGACAGAATCGCCGTCGCCACGAAATTCAAGCTGATTCTCCGCATCTGCTCGCCAAAACCCGGCATGACTTTGGTCGCCACATTCAACGTGGCCTCCGGCGTCACGTCGCGCAGCGTGGGACCGGTGCCGCCGGTGGTGAGGATCAGGTGGCAGTGCTCCTGATCGGCCAGCTCGCGCAACGTGGCTTCGATCTGCGCCTGCTCGTCGGGGATGAGGCGCGTCTCCCACGTCAGCGGATTTCGCAGCGCGCGCGCGAGCCAGGCCTTCAGCGCCGGAATGCCCTGGTCTTCATAGACGCCGCTGGAGGCACGGTCGCTGACCGATACGAGGCCAATCTTCACGGGATCGAACGTATTCATGGCGTGCCCCTGGCGGACTTCAGGTCGCTCATGGGCGGCCCAGCGTCGCCTGCTCCCTGATGATCTGGAACAGCTCGCGAAAATACCGGCCACTGCGCTTTTCCGGAATCAGCGCCGCATCTTTGCGCGCGTTGCGTATCACGGTGCGCAGTTGCTGCACATCGGCATCGGCATGTTCCGCGGCGAAACGCGTCAACGCTTCGTCATCGGCGATCAACTCGGCGCGCCAGCGCTCGGCTTGGTGCAAGGCCAGTGACTCACGCGTCTGGCCGATCTGCACCACCGCCACCGCTTCTTGCAAGGGTTCGGTGTCGACGCGGCGCATCAGCTTGCCGATGTACTGCATCTGCCGGCGCCGGCCCTCGTGGCTGCGCGTGCTCTTGTAGGTGACGAGCGCGTCGAACAGCGACTCCGGCATGTCCAGCTTGCGCAAGCGCTCTTCCGACATTTCGACGAGCGCCACGCCGAGCGACTGCAAGTCGTGCGAGACCTGCTTGAGCCGCGTTTTGCTTGGGCGCGCGATGCGCAGCTCGCGAAGTTCGGCGGGAATGTTCGGGTCGTCCATGCTGCTCGTTATGATAGCCGCCGGCTCCATGAGCCAACCGGGCGCATCGGCGCGCCCCCACCTGAAACATTGCGGCCGCTTCATGCCTGACTCCAAACAGATCAATCGCGGCAACGAGGGCTTCGCGTTCGCGCGCGAACGATTCCAACAGCTCGTTGAAGACACGCTGGCGTTCGCCGCCACGCTGGGCGCCAGCGACGCCGCGGCCGAAGTCTCGGAAGGCGTGGGACTGTCGGTGTCGGTGCGCAAGGGCGAGGTCGAAAACATCGAACGCAATCGCGACAAGTCGCTGGGCGTCACGGTGTATTCGGGCCAGCGCCGAGGCAACGCGAGCACGTCTGATTTTTCGCGCGCGGCGCTTGAGCAAACCGTGCGCGCCGCGCATGACATCGCGCGTTTCACCGCCGAAGACGTGGCCGCCGGCCTGCCCGAACTTGACGACCTGGCGATCGGCGCGGTGGCGACACGCGACCTCGACCTGTTCCACCCATGGTCCATCCACGCCGAAGGCGCGCGCGACATTGCATTGCAATGCGAAGCGGCGGCTCTTACCACCGACAAGCGCATCACGAATTCCGAAGGCGCTGGCGTTTCAGCCCAGCAGTCGCACTTCTTCGCTGGCAACAGCCGTGGCTTTCGCGGTGGCTACGCCAGTTCGCGCCATTCGCTGTCGGTGGCGCCCATTGCCTCGGGCCCGGGCAAACGCGCCGACATGCAACGTGACGCCTGGTATTCATCGATGCGTTCGCACCAGGAGCTGGCCGCACCCGAGGCCGTGGGGCGCTACGCCGCGCAGCGCGCGTTGTCGCGCCTGAATTCGCGGCGCATTCCTACTTGCGACGTTCCCGTGCTGTTCGAGTCGACACTCGCCGCCGGGCTGCTCGGCGCTTATGTGCAAGCCACGAGCGGCGGGGCGCTGTACCGCAAGTCGAGTTTCTTGTTGGAAAGCCTGGGCCAGCAAGTGCTGAGCCCGCACCTCGATATTCGCGAGGATCCGCACCTGCCGCGCGGCAAGGGCAGCGTGCCGTTTGACGACGAAGGCGTGGTCACGAAGCCGCGCGACGTGGTGCGCGAGGGCGTTGTGCAAGGCTACTTCCTGTCAAGCTATTCGGCGCGCAAACTTGGCCTGCGCACGACAGGGCACGCCGGCGGATCGCAGAACCTGACGCTCACAAGCCGCCTCACCCGACCCGGCGACGACCTGCCGGCGATGCTGCGCAAACTCGGCCGGGGCCTGTTCGTCATCGAGCTGATGGGGCAGGGCGTGAACTACGTGACGGGCGACTACTCGCGCGGCGCGTCGGGCTTCTGGGTTGAAAACGGCGTGATTGCCTTCCCGGTGGAAGAAATCACCATCGCTGGCAATCTCAAAACCATGTTGAAGGGCATTGAAGCCATTGGTGCCGATGCCTACAACTACGGGG
>JANOLJ010000075.1:0-1670 GCA_031419715.1 Burkholderiales bacterium
GGCCCACGTAAACGTGCTCGCCCTCGACGCGGACCTGCCCGCCGCCGGGAATCTCCAGCCGCCCGATGCGCCGCACGTTCATGCTTGCTGCCTTTTCCATTTGATCCAGGACCGCAGCGCGGGAATCGCGAGCGAGACCACCAGTCCGGCCCAAAGCAGGTTGCCGATGGTCGAGGAGAACAGGATCATCGGGTCGCCTTGCGACAGGCGCAGCGAGCGCACCAGGTACTGCTCGAACAGCGGCCCCAGGATCACGCCGATGAGGATCGCGGTGACGTGGTAGTTCGTCTTGTGGGCGATGTAGCCGATGACGCCGAAGACCAGCGCCAGGCCCATATCGAACAGGTACTGCCGCTCGGCGAAGGCCGCGACGGTCGTCACCAGGATGATGACGGGCACCAGGAAGGTGGTCTCGACCAGCACGATGCGCGCCATGTACTTGGCCAGCGGCAGGATCGTGAAGATCATGAAGATGTAGGCCACGGCCATCGAGACGAACACGCCGTAGGCGAGTTGCGGGTTTTCGGTGAACAGGCGCGGACCCATCGTCATGCCGTGGTACTGCAGCACGATCATCATCACCGCTGCCGTCGAACCCCCGGGAACGCCCAGCGCCATCATCGGCACCAGTGTGCCCGAGGTGACGCCGTTGTTCGCCGCCTCCGGTGCGATCACCCCCTGCGGATGACCGGTGCCATAGAGCTCGGGCGTCTTCGACCACAGGCGCGACTGCTGGTAGGCGACGAAGGCCGCGATGCTCGCGCCCGCGCCCGGCACGATGCCGATGAACAGACCCACGAACGAGGTCCAGACGATATGCCACCAGTTGACGACCGACAGGCGCAGGCCTTCGAGCGTATCGGCCCATTGGGTGCGCATGGCGCGTGCGCGGCCCTCCTTGGAGACGATCATCTTGTCCTCGAGCATCACCAGCGCTTCCGAGATCGCGAACAGGCCGATCAGGGCGGGCACCAGCGGCACGCCGTCGTAGAGCTCGAGATAGCCGAAGGTCGCGCGCGGCGAGCTGTAGACGTTGTCGGTGCCGATGACACCGATCAACAACCCGAACAGGCCGGCGATGAGGCCTTTGAGCACGTCCTTGGCGGCAATGACGGCGATCAGCGTGAGCCCGAACAGCATCACCACGACCATCTCGACCGAACGCAGGTACAGCCCCACCTTGGACAGCCAAGGCAGCAATGCGATGGTGGCCAAGGTGGTGATCAAGCCACCGAACACCGAGGCCGTGAAGCACAGCACCAGTGCCTGCTGCGCCTGGCCCTTCTGCGTCATCGGGTAACCATCGAGGGTGGTCGCCGCGGCGCCGCCCGAGCCGGGGATCTTTACCAGGATCGCCGGAATGCCGCCGGCGAGATGGTTGGCGCAGTACAGCGAAACCATGAAGGCGAAGGCCTGCTCGATAGGCAGCGCCAGCGTCAGCGGCAGCAGCATGATCAATGTGTTCTGCGGGCTGAAGCCAGGCAGGATGCCGACCACGATGCCCAGCAGGATCGCCGGCCAGATCAGCCACCACAGACCGAACTGGGTGGCGAAGAGGCCAAGCAGAAGATCTGCGCTCATGCCTGCCCCTGGGCTTCGGCGTACCGAAGCCGGTCCCCCGAGGGGAACGATGGCCGCGGCTCCAAGCCCGCCTGCGCGGGCTTGGACGG
>JANOLJ010000076.1:0-2192 GCA_031419715.1 Burkholderiales bacterium
CAACGCCTGAACCGGCATCGAACCAAGGGGGGCTTTTGAATGAAGCTGCTGACCGTGCTCGCGTGGACCGCTGCCATGGTTGCTTTGCCGGTGAGCGCGCAGCCGGTCTATCGCTGCGGCAACACCTACAGCCAGATACCGTGCGAGAGCGATGCGAGGCCGGTCCGTATCGCTCCAACGGCCGCACCAGATAGGCCGACTGGGACCGCCCCTGGGCAGGCCCTGTGCAACGCGACGGCGGTGCAGATGCTGGGCATCCCCGACCCGACAACCGCTCGCGTGTCCGCAATGAAGGCGCCTGCCGCGGTCATCCAGTACGCCGGCCAGCCGATTGCAGTGCATCAGTACCTCGTCCGCGCCGAGGGTCGCCTCTTTCACTGCTTCCTGAGCGAGGATGAGCACCGGGTACTCAAGTTCGTCACGCCAGGACAGCATGCAATGGACTCCGCGCCGCCCGTCGCAGCCGGGCCGGCCGGGATCGCCACCCCGCGTCCCAAGCCGATGACGCCCTACGACTCCCTCGCCGCCGACCGCGCTAGGCGGGAGGCGGAAGAGGGTTCGATACTGCGCGCGACGATGCGCGGGGCTCAGCGGATCGATCCAGGGCCGACGCCCCGCCGATAGCAATGGCCCTCGTCAAATGCCGCGAGTGCGGCGCACAGGTCAGCACGCAGGCCGCAGCGTGTCCGAAGTGCGGGGCGCCGCCGCCGCAGCCGCCAAGGCGCACGAAGCCCGAGGTATGGGCGGTCGCCGCCGCGCTGGCACTTATCTTCATCGTCGCTATTTCATCAAGCAGCCCGACTAGCCAGCCGCCCACGCGCGAGCAAGCGACGGCGCAGGCCGCGAACCCGCAGCGGCAGGCGCGGCTCGCCGCCGCAGGACTGGCCGCCGGCCTGTTGCGCATGGGCATGAAAGACCCTGAGGCGTTCGTGCTCACCTCGCTTCTCGTTATGCCGGACGGCACGGCCTGCTACCGCTACCGGGCGAAGAACAGCTTCGGCGCGGTCCTGCCCGGGCGCGCGATTCGGGCAGGCGGGAAGATGCTGCTCGAGGAGAACGACGCCGACGCGTTCCAGAGGGCGTGGGGCGCCGAGTGCGTCGGCAAGAGCGGCGAGGAGATCGCCGAGCAAGTTAGCCGCGCGATCGAGCGCGCGAAGTCATCCCCGTCGTAATCCAGCCCGCCCCGCCGGATGGAAAAGCGGATGGTTGCTGCAATTGAGGCGCAGCGAAACGCCGCGGGCGCTGCGCAGCGATCGTTAGAGGGTCGCCCTCGACCGGGTAACTTTCCGGGTAACTTTCGCCCTATCGACCCTTCATCCCAGAGGGTTCGGTAGAAACACGGCCTACCAGTCGCATGCGCTGCGAACAGCCCGGCGCATCGGACATTCACCCGACCCCGTCACTTCGCAATCAACCCCGGCAACCACAGCGAGATCGCCGGAAACGCGCACAGCAGGACCAGCCGCACCACATCCACCGCGATGAAGGGCATGGTGCCGCGGTAGATGCGGCCGAGGGGGATGTCTCTGGCGATCGAATTGATGACGAAGACGTTCATCCCCACTGGCGGGCAGATCATGCCGAAGGTGACGGCCATGACGATGATGACGCCGAACCAGACCGCATCAAAACCGAGTTGCATCATGGCCGGGAAGACGATGGGCACGGTGAGCAGGATCATCGCCAGCTCGTCCATCACCGCGCCGAGGATGAGGTAGCCGACCATCACGAGCGCCAGCACGCCGTAGGCGCCGATCGGCAGGCTGGTGAGCACGCCGACCGCCTTTTGCGTGAACTGCGTGATGGTGAGGAAGTAGCCAAAGAGAAAGGCGCCGACGACGATCAGCATGATGGCCGACGAGACGCGCAGCGCGTCGATGAGGGCGGCGCGTATCTGCGGCCAGCGCAACCGCCCGCGCAGCATGCCGATGAACAGGGTGCCGGCGGCGCCGATGCCGGCGGCTTCCTGCACCGTGAAGAGGCCGCCGTAGATGCCGCCGAGCACGAACAGGAACAGCAGCAGCACCGCCCACAGGTCGCGCAGGCTCGCGAAGCGCTCTCGCCATGAATGCGGTTCGCCGAGCGGCATGCTGGCCGGGCGCAGCCAGCCGATGAACTGGACGGTGAAGAAGTAGAAGACCACAGCCAGCAGGCCGGGCATCACGCCCGCAGCGAAGAGCTGGCCGATGTCG
>JANOLJ010000077.1:0-3345 GCA_031419715.1 Burkholderiales bacterium
TGCCAACTTCGAAAACGGCATCGCCGTGGCGATGGCGATGGGCTGCTCGACGAACGCGATCATTCATCTTGTGGCCATGTCGCGCCGCGCCGGATGTGCTGTCGGCCTTGCTGACTTTGACGCAGCGAGCCGCAAGGTGCCCGTGCTGGCCAACATCCGGCCCAGCGGCGACACCTACCTGATGGAAGACTTCTACTACGCCGGGGGTTTGCCGGGATTGATGAGCCGGCTCCATGCGCACCTGGACTTGAGCGCGCGCAGCGTCAACGGTGCGACGCTCGGCGAAAACCTGGCCGGCGCCGAGGTCTACAACGACGACGTGATCCGGCCGCTGCACCACCCGATCTACGCCGAAGGTGCGCTGGCCGTGCTGCGCGGTAACCTCGCACCCGACGGCTGCGTGATCAAACCCAGCGCCTGCGCGCCGCATCTGTTGCGCCATACCGGCCCGGCGCTGGTGTTCGACGATTACCCGTCGATGAAGAAAGCGGTGGACGACCCGAACCTCGACGTGACGGCCGAGCACATCCTTGTCTTGCGCAATGCCGGCCCGCAAGGCGGACCCGGCATGCCGGAGTGGGGCATGCTGCCGATCCCGCTCAAACTCGTGAAGGCGGGGGTGACCGACATGCTGCGCCTGTCCGACGCACGCATGAGCGGCACGAGCTATGGCGCGTGCATGCTGCATTGCGCACCCGAGGCCTACATCGGCGGGCCGCTCGCGCTCGTCAAGACGGGCGACCGCATCAGCGTGGACGTCGCCGCACGGCGCATTCACCTCGAAGTGAGCGACGCCGAACTCGCGGCGCGGCGCGTGGCGTGGCTGGCGCCACCCAAGCGCTACGAGCGCGGCTACGGCTGGATGTTCTCGCGCCACATCTTGCAGGCCGACCAGGGCTGCGACTTCGATTTCCTGGAAACCGGCTTCGGCGCCCCGGTGCCCGAGCCCGATATCTTCTGACGCAGCGCGAGGCGGCCCGATGCTGAACCCGGTGACCCGACAACAACTCATGGGCGTGAGCACCGCGACGCTGTGCACTGCCTTGTTCAAGCGCGGCCTGCACCGGCAGTTCATCCAGGACGTGCGCCCGCTGAACCCGAACCTGCCCAACATGGTGGGCGAGGCCTTCACGCTGCGCTACATCCCGGCGCGCGAAGACCTGAACCCGATCAGCGTGTTCCTGAACCGCGAGCACCCGCAGCGCAAGGCGGTCGAGGAATGCCCGAGCGGCGCAGTGCTCGTGATCGACAGCCGCAAAGACGCACGCGCCGCGTCGGCCGGCGGGATTCTGGTCACGCGCCTGATGCAGCGCGGAGTGGCCGGCGTCGTCACCGACGGCGGCTTTCGCGACAGCCCGGAGATCGCGCGTCTGCCCTTTTGCGCCTACCACCAGCGCCCGGCAGCGCCGACAAACCTGACGCTGCACCAGGCGCTGGACATCAATGTGCCGATCGGCTGCGGCGACGCACCGGTGTGGCCGGGTGACGTGGTCGTGGGCGACGCCGAAGGTGTCGTCGTCATTCCGGCGCACCTGGCCATCGAGGTGGCGGCCGAGGCTGTCGAAATGACGGTGTTCGAGGACTTCGTCACCGAGAAAGTGCTCGAAGGGCGCTCCATCCTCGGCCTGTACCCACCCACCGAAGAGCGCAGCCGCGTCGACTTCGCCGCCTGGCGGCTCGCGAAGGGACGCTGAGGCGTTGCACTCGCTGGGCCGTGCTGGTCCGGGTGGGCCCGGCGCTGCGGGCGCTCAGATCAATCGTCGAGCAGGTCGCCCTTGAAGAAACTCCACGCGCTGCCGTCGTGCAGGTAGAAGTGCCCGTCGGCACAAAACTCCTTGCCGGGGAAAAACTCGCGATACGCCTTGGGCACGAGGCGCGCCAACTGCGTGTCCGAAAGTTCTTCCAGCTCTTCAGGGGTGATCGGTTGCCCGACGCGCAATCGTGTCATGCTCATGTTCCTCTTTGGAAGTCTGCGCCGTCTGTTGCCATGCCCATCGAGTGGCAACTCGCCGATTCTGTCCGCCATTTGCAGACCGACCGAATCCCGGTGTCCGCGGCATCCAAGCTTGCGGGCGGTTGTCGGGGGCGTCTCTGGCCTGCCCGGCACCCGGGCCGCATCGAGTGCAAGCTCGGCGACGCCTCCGTGTCACCGGGCCTGCGTTACCTGACGGCGCGTTTCCCCGGCGTGATCGCCTGGCAGGTGAGCGCCCACGGCACACGCGACTTCGTTGCCGATGGCGTGAGGGTGGCGCCCGCAGTGCGTTTGCTGCGTGAGTTGGTCTGACGCGCAACGGGTAACGGGTGCGCCGCCACTTCGCCGTTGACGCCGCAGCTCCCGCGTCCAGACCCTCAGTTCAGCTTGATCCCGCGCTCGCGGATCAACCGGCTCCAGAGCTGCGCCTCGTTGCAGTACCGGGGCGGGGCGGGGCGGGGGATACGATGGCGCCTCAATCTCGACCGCAACCGCCCCGCATGAACACTACCCACCTGATTCCCCTACCCAACCTCAACACCGCGATTCGCCTGCTCGTGCGCGGCTTCGGCAGTTCTCCGGAAGAAGTCGAAGCCGTCGCGCACAACCTGATTGAAGCCAACCTCACCGGCCACGACTCGCACGGCATCGGCATGTTGCCGCGCTATGCGGCGGCGTATCTCGAAGGCGACCTGAAACCGAACACGCATGTGCGCACCGTGCTCGACGCCGGCGCGATGCTGCGCCTGGACGGCGACGCGGGCTTTGGCCAGGTGATCGGCAGCGAGGCGATGGCGCTGGGCATTGCACGGGCGCGCGAGATGGGCACCTGCATCGTGGCGCTGGGCAACTCGCACCATCTCGGGCGCATCGGCGCGTGGGCCGAGCAGGCGGCGTCGGCCGGACTGGTGTCGCTGCACTTCGTGAACGTGATTTCGCGCGCGATCGTTGCGCCGCACGGCGGTGCCGACGCGCGCTTCGGCACGAATCCATTTTGCGCCGGTGTGCCGCTGACCGGCCGGCCGCCGGTGATCCTCGACTTCGCGACGAGCATGATCGCGCAGGGCAAGACACGCGTCGCTTTGAACAAGGGTGAGCTGGTGGCGCCGGATTGCCTGATTGACGATCAGGGTCAGCCGACCCGCGAACCGTGCTACACCGTGATCCCGCCGTTCGGCGCCTTGTTGCCGTTTGGCGGCCACAAGGGCTCGGGCCTGGCGTTCATGTGCGAGCTGCTCGGCGGGGCGCTCGCCGCCGGGGCAACGCAACGCGAACCCGGCGGAGAAAAGAAGCGCGTGCTGAACGGCATGTTCAGCGTGCTTGTCGACCCGGCTGCGCTCACCGACAGAACCGCGTTTGAACAAGAGGCGTTG
>JANOLJ010000078.1:0-7382 GCA_031419715.1 Burkholderiales bacterium
CTTCAATAGTCCAGCCACTCCATCTCGCCAACCAAGCCCGAGCCCTTGATGCGCTCCAGGGTTTCGCTCAAGACGTCGATGTTGTTGTCGAACGAGCCGTGTGTCGCCGGCACTTCGTCGCCTTCGCGGGTGCTGCGCACCCTGGGCTTGCTGAGCACTTTGAGCAAGGTCTCACCCGCGGATGAGCGCTGCGGCGCCCACGCCGCCTGCCAGGCTCGAAGCGCTTCCAGCTCGGTGCCATTCCACTGGTCCGCGTCGCTCGCGTATTTCGGATCCAGCGCGCGCTCGAACCCGAGCAACGGCATCTTGCGCGCGTCGTCGAGTGCGCGTGACACGAGATAGAGCAGCGACTTGCCATAAGCCGGAATCTCGGGCGACGGCAGGCCATCGTCTTTTTCGTTGCGGTCCGACAGCACGTACAACCAGAGCTTGTCCAGACTCAGCACATCCGAATTCGCTGCCTTCACATAGTGGTCCACCGCGAAGCGCACCGAGCACGCGGCGGCGTACAAGCTGCAGGTGTTGACGTGCAAGCGCTGGTCACTGCCACTCACAGGCGAGCGCGCAGCCAGGCTGTCGAGCATGTGGCCGAGCACGATGGAGCCCGCCGAATGGCCGATCAGGTGCACCTCAAGCGCATCGCCGCGCGCGGCGAGGTCGGCGTGCAGCGCGACGAGATAGCGCACCAGATAGTCCACGCCGTGGTCCGCCTCGACCGAGCGGCGCGCGTTCTCGCGCATCTCGCTCCAGATGCCCTTGGCCAGCACATGCGCCAACGCCTCGATCGAGCGGTCCTTGGCGTCGCCCAGCATGTCGAGCACACCGCCGGCGCGCTGCGACATGTCGCCGAACAATTTGCGCGCGCCGTCTTGCACCATCTGGCCCAGCGTTTCGCCGGCTCCGGTTTTCCACGTCAGGAACAGCGGGTAGATGCCGTTCGCCTCGAAGTACGGCGCGAGCACGCGGATCCGGTCGATCGATTCGCTCTGTGCGTTCAGGCCGCCATGGGCATAAATCGCCAGCTTCAGGGTGCGCGAGCTTGAGCGCGCACGCTGCGCCGCGAACCACGCCTTCGGGGCGTCGAACACCAGTTCTTCGGCCAGGCCCGCGGCATCGGTCGCGGCGCGGGTGAAATCGGTGACGAGCAAGGTGCCGTCATTGCCGGTGACCAGTGTGTGCCGGTAGGCCTGGTCGGTGGACCAGGGTTGATAGGCCTTGCAATTGAACGGGTGGTCGATCGGCCACGGGTCATCGGCCGGGTTGTCGGCGACCCGGGTGGCGCGCTCCAGGCCGGTCAACGTGTGGCCGCTCGCCACACGCCAGCGCGACGCCACCACCGGCCGAGACGCGCCGACACGTCCACCCGACAATGCAGGCAGCACCACCGGAACCCCGAGAGCACACGCCCAGGCGTCGGTGCCGTGCACCACCCAATCGTCATACGGCAGCACCGCGAAGCCGGACGCGCCCCATTTGCGGCCCCAGGAATTCTGGACGACGAAACCGCGTTCATTGAAGCCCACGAGTGCGAACGCGTGCCCGCCCAACTGCTTGGGCTTCGTCGGCGGCGCGATGACGGGCAAGGCCTCGTGGTTCGCCGGGGGCCCGGTGCGCCGCGCCGTGACGAGAGCGTCCCAGCCGTCATGCACGTTTGCCGACACGTAGACCGCGCCGATGTCGACAATCGCCGATTGCAGGTCGACGATGGACGCCCGCTCGATTCGGTAGTACACCCCCAGCGGCCGCGCCCCGGCATCGACCTCCCAGCCCGGGACCGGGCGCACGAAGACCGGCTTGCCTGCGTCGTCCAACGGATACGGCCACGAAGGAGCACTGCACACGCCGTGTTTGTGCCAACCCTTGAGGGCGCCGCGGCAGCTCGAGCCGTCGTAGTCGGTGCCAGGCCATTCGTCGTAGCGCTTCGCCAACTCGTAGAGCATGCGCGGGCTGACGGAGAAGAATTCGCACCTAGCGCCGGCCAACAGGTGGCGCGTCCAGAGCAGGTAGTTGACGACGCTGGCCAGGCCGAAGCCGGTGCACGCGCCTTCCAAGCCCTGGTCCAGCACCAGGCCTTGCGCCACATAGCTGGCCACCAGCGGCTTCAGCCCAGTTGCGGGAAAGCACGGCGGCAACGAGCGCAGCGGTGGGCGGTACGGCAGGTCGCGAAAATCAAGCCGGTCCGGCCGGGCGTCAAAGATCCGAGTTGCCACCTTCACCATCGTCAACCTCCTGGTGCCGTTGCTTCTACCGCAGTCGCTCGAGTATCAGTTGCGCCACACCCTGACTCATCGGCAGCAGCGTGTGGATCGTCGGCAGTTGAATCTTGTCGGTAATCCAGGCGGCGCTGACTTCCGCGAGCGACACGACGCCGTCATTCAGTTCGCCCGGGAACGCCGTGAAGCGGCGCGACGAGCCGCCCACGCCGGCAATGCTGGTCGTGGGCACGGACACCGCGCCCACCGCCGCCATGCGTTCTTTCGAGCCGAGCAACTGGCCGCAGTCGCGGGTGAGCGCGCGGTACAGCGGGTTCGCCCGCAGGCCCTGCGCCAGGCGCGCCGGTTGCTGCGGCGAACCCAGCAGGAACACATGGCGGGGCTTGCGCGCATGCGCCGGCAGTGCATTCACCGCCGCCCGAACCAACACGCCGCCGAGCGAGTGGCCCACCAGCACATAGTCTTCGCGCGCGGCAAGCGCGATGATTCTCACCACCAGGCGCCGACGGATCGCCGCAAAGTCTTCCACGCTCACCGCATAGCCGAAAGTGCGCGTCGTCAAGCCAGCGCGCTTCAAGTGCCACAACAGCGGCCAACCCGACAACGGCGAACGGCCCATGCCATGAACAAACAGTACCTGCACCGGTGTAGTCCTCGGGGTTGAACCGAATGCGACTGGGCTCGCATCCATGCTGTAATCATCGCGCACAACGAGGACCGCCAAGATGGCCAGCGTGCCATGACCGACAGTGTCGCCGTACCGTTCTGGCTGTTGGCGCTGCTCGTGGCGCTGGCCGGCTGGAGCATTCTGGTGCTGTTGCTCGCGCCGGGCATGCGCTGGTACTTGCGGCGCCGCCTGAACCGGGTGATTGCGCGCGTGAACTCCACGCTGGCGATGGAGTTGCCCTCGTTCAAACTCACGCGCCGCCAGACGCTGATCGACCGCCTCAGCAACGACCCGAAGGTCCAGGCCGCGGCGACAGAGCATGCCGCCAGCAGCGGCGAGGCGCTCGCGCAGGTGGTGCACCGCATCGACCGCTATGCGCGCGAGATCGTGCCGTCGTTCAACGCCTACATCTATTTCCGCATTGGCTATTCGCTTTCGCGCGCCATCGCGCGGCTCCTGTACCGCGTGCGCATCGGCTTTGCCGACGAAGCCCTGCTGCGCGACATCTCGCCCAAGTCCACGCTCGTGTTCGTCATGAACCACCGCAGCAACATGGACTACATCCTCGTGTCGTTCCTCGCCGCCGAGAAAGTGACGCTGTCGTATGCCGTGGGCGAGTGGGCGCGCATCTGGGGCTTGCAGCAGTTGATCCGCTCGATGGGTGCATTCTTCGTGCGGCGCAATTCCGGCGATCCGCTGTACCGCGTTGTGCTGTCGCGCTATGTGCAAATGGCCACCGAGGCCGGCGTGACTCAGGCGATGTTTCCCGAAGGCGGGCTGACGCTCGATGGCAAGCTGCGCGCGCCGCGCTTCGGTCTGCTCGACTACATGCTTAAAGGCTTTGACGAACGCGAGTCCGACGGTCGGCGTGACCTTGTATTCCTGCCGGTCGGGCTGAACTACGACCGCGTGTTAGAGGACCGCACGCAACTGCTCAAACTCCACCCTGACGCAAAACGCCCAGGGCGCGTCAAGTCGATCAAGACGCTGTTCGCTTTTTGGGGCGGCCAGTTGTGGCGCGCACTGAACGGCACCTGGCACCGCTTCGGCTACGCCTGCGTGAACTTCGGCGCGCCGCTGTCGATGCGCGCCTGGTGCCGCGAGAACGGCGTGCGCTTCTCCGATCTGCCCGACGCACAGCGCAAGCTGCAGGTGACGCGCGTCGCCGACCAGTTGATGCGCCGAATCGGCCAGGTGATTCCGGTGCTGCCGGTCTCGCTTGTCGCCTCGCTGTTCACCAGTGACCCGCTGCGCCGCTGGTCGGAGCTGGAACTGAAAGCGGCGATGCACGAACGCATGGCGCGCCTGCAGGTGCACGGCGCACACCAATACATTCCGCGCCAGGACCAGGACTACGCCTTCGGTGTGGGCCTGCGCATGCTCGTGCAACGCCACATGGTGGTCGAGGAGGATGGAATTTTTTGCGTGGCGCCCGATGCGGGGGAGATCGTTGCTTACTACGCGAATGCGATTGCGCATCTGGACGCGGACACCCGCGCGGACACCCGCACAGACGCTCTCACAGGCACCCCCGCCAATGCCGCGCCGCGCGACGCCCTGCCCGCGGCGGCGCTGCCAGGGCCGGGCAGCGCCATCGCCGATGGAGCCGCGAATTGAACTACGACGCCATCATCATCGGCCTGGGCGCGATGGGCAGCGCCACGCTGTACCAGCTCAGCAAACGCGGTGCGCGCGTGCTGGGCATCGACCGCTACACGCCGCCGCACGGCCAGGGCTCGAGCCACGGCGCGACGCGCATCACGCGCATCGCGGTCGGCGAAGGGCCGCAATACGTGCCGCTGGTGCAGCGCTCGCACGAGATCTGGCGCGACATTGAAGCCGTGCTGGATGTCGAATTGCTCGTGCAATGCGGCGGGCTGGTGATGGGCGCCGCGCGCGGCGGCACCGAAATGCATGGTCAGTCCGACTTCGTCGGCAACACGATCGCCGTGGCGCGGCAATTCGGCATCGCGCACGAGGTTCTTGATGCCGCGGCGATCACCCGCCGCTTCCCGCAATTCGCGCTGCGCGGCGACGAGCATGGCTGCTATGAGCCCGGCGCCGGCTTTGTGCGCCCGGAACAGTGCATTTCCGCGCAGCTTGAGCTGGCGCAGCGCGCCGGTGCGCACATCGTCACCGGCCAGGCGGTGACCTCCATCGTTGCCGATGGCGCGGGTGTGGCCGTCACCACCGCGAGCAGTGGCACCTACCGGGCGGCACGCGCCGTGTTGAGTGCTGGCGCGTGGAACCCGGCGTTGGCGGGTGGGCGATTCGCGCAGGCGCTGACAGTGCGGCGCCAGAGCTTGCATTGGTTCCAGCCTGACGACCCGGCGCAATACGCGCCCGGGCGCTGCCCGATTTTCATCTGGTCGCACGGCCCGTTGTCGACGCAGGCGTTCTACGGCATTCCGTTGGCCGACGCACATGCCGGCGTGAAGGTTGGAACGCAGCAGCATGAGGCCGACACGACGCCTGACACGGCGGACCGCGAGGTCAGCGCGACCGAGTCCGCCGCGATGCATGCCGCCCATGTGAGCGGGCGCCTGCGCGGCGTGTCCACGGGGCGCACGCACGCCGCGGCGTGCCTCTACACAGTGGCAGCGGATGCGCGCTTCATCATCGGCCGGCACCCGAGCGTCGAGCCGGCGATCGTGGTGTCAGCATGCTCGGGCCACGGCTTCAAACACTCCGCCGCGTTGGGCGAGGCGCTCGCGCAGCAGGTGCTCGAAGGCCGATCGAGCATCGACCTGTCGGCGTTCAAATTGCGCTGAGCGCGCCCGGACAAGCTCTGCGCCAGAGCACTGCTGCCGCCACGCGGAGTCATGGCGCCCGGCACAAGACAGTCGAGCCACTGGCTGGCCGCTCCGCGTGATCACGAATTCCTCGCCCGCCAGCACGCGTTCGATCAATTCCGACAGCCTATTTTCGGCTTCAAACAAGGCGATGGAGGTCATGCATAGCGTCCCGAGACCAGGCCTTGGAGTTTAGCTAGCCAGAGGCATGCGGCCGCTCGGCTCAATCGCTCACTCGCTTGGCACAAAGATCCAGAGCAGCAGGTAGACAATGACGCCCAAGCCGCCACACAACAGCAGCGCGGCGAACAGCAGCCTCCAGACCCATGAGTCCACGGCGGTCGCCCGCGCGATACCGCCGCAGACGCCGGCAATCCAGCGGTCCGAGCGGCTGCGCCGCAGCGCGTTGATCGCCGCCAGCGCAGGCCCTGGCTGTGCGGCGCCGGCTCCGGCCCCTGCACCTGCTGAGGCCGACGAAGCCGAAGCTCCATCCATGACACGCGCCTTGGCACGCGCGAACTCTTCGTCGGTCAGCGCGCCGCGCTGATGCAGGTCTTGCAGCTTGGCCAGTTCGTCGCTCATCGTCATCGCGGGCTCCTTCGCAAGGGTTCGATTCTGCGCGTCGGCCGGGGTTCGCGCTTGACCTGCGACAAGTCAGCGCAAAAGCACTATCGTGTTCAAGGATGAAACGCACCTCTGCTGGGCTGTGGATGTCCGCGACGATCTTCAACCCGCCTTTGCGGTACGGGCAGTGCTCGCTTGGCCTTCAGGCCACGGACTTGTAGATGTTGAAGGCGCTGATCAGCACAATGACACTGCCGACGAGTGCCAGCAAAGCCTTGGTATGCAGGCGTCTGGTGAGCAAGGCGGCAAAGGGTGCGGCGAACAATCCGCCGATCACCAGGCCGGCCACCGTCACCCAGGGGTTTTGATCCACCAGCATGGCAAACACGCCAGCGCTGACAAAGGTCAGGAAGAACTCGGCCAGGTTCACCGAGCCGATGGTCATGCGTGGGTCGTTGCCGGTGCCCACCAGTGTGGTGGTCACGACGGGACCCCAGCCGCCGCCGCCCGCCGCGTCCACAAAGCCGCCGAAAAGACCAAGCTTGGCCACATGCCTGGGCTCTGCGCGGCGCGGTTTGATCTTGCGGAAGATCTTGCTGATCACGTACAGACCCATCAGCAACAGGTAGGCGGCGATGTAGGGTTTGATGGCCGCGCCGTCGACGCTGGACACGACCCAGGCCCCGGCGGCGGCGCCGATCATGCCGGGCACCAGCAGGCGCAGGAACAGGCTCTTGTTCACATTGCCCAGCTTGATGTGCGAGATGCCTGACACCCCGGTGGTGAAGACCTCGGCAATGTGCACCGAGGCACTGGCCACCGCAGGGCTGCTGCCAGTGGCCAGCAGGAAACTGGTGCTGGTGATGCCGTAGGCCATGCCCAGGGCGCCGTCAACGGTCTGCGCCAACAGACCCACGGCGACGGCAGTCCAGAACTCTCTGCTGGACAGCGCCTTGCCAATCAGCTCGAAGCCGCTGGCGCCCAGCGGCTGGTCGAAAAGGCGGGAAGCCAGCGCGATGGTGACTGCCATCAGCAGGAACACCACCGACCACATGGCCACTCGCAGCACCCTGTGGTCAGCCGGGTGCGTGACCGCGTTTTCGATCGGCGGCAGCCCCAGCGCCGCGTGCTCGACGTTGATCGGGT
>JANOLJ010000079.1:0-4435 GCA_031419715.1 Burkholderiales bacterium
GCGGCACCCGCATAGCCACCCCAGAAGCTGCGCGAGTCTTGCATCACGCCACCGGTCCAGCGCGTTTCCATGCCATCGCCGTCATCCGTGCGGCGCTCCAGGCCCAGGCCGGCGTGCTGATCCCGCCACTTGCGGTCCGGCGCACGTGTCTCCTGAAAATGGTAAGACAGTCCGCCAGTGTGTACATACCACAGCGGTGGCGCGGCCTGAGCCGCAGTTGCGAGCCCAATCAGCGTGAGGCAAACCGCGATCATGCGCATACGTCCGCAGTTCGCTCGATGAGCCGCATACGGTGCGGTACCCGCGGGTCCGGCAGCGGCGCGGGGTTCAGTTCGGCTGTACATGGGGTCTGCAACCCAAGGTTCTAAGCGTCGAAAAGGCTCGCAAGCAGTCCCCTTATCTGGAACCGGAGAAGGCGCTCGTTGTCTAGGATTGCGACATGAGCATCTGGCCAGTTCTGACCCTGGGCCGCGCCTGTCGCGGACGAGCATTCGAACAGGTATCCAGCAGTCGCGGTATCCCTAGTTTGACCTCCACCTGCCCAGTCCCACTGGCTTGCCGATGACCCATTGTTGTTTCGCCAGCGCGGGCCGCGCCTTCTGGATGGCACTCATGCTCGGCGGGTGCAGCCAGATGCCCACCAACGGCCCGGCGCTCGCCGAGTTGGAGCGTGGCGCGAGCCGGCCGGGCATGGCCGCTGTGCAGTTGGTCGACATCGACGAAGGCGTGACGCGTCGTTTGCTCGCCCAGCGCGTGCAAAGGTTGTTCTCCGAAGATCTGGCCGATGATGGCCGTGGCGGCTTGGTCATTGGCCGAGGCGATGGCCTGGAGATACTGATCTGGGAGTCACCGCCTGCGGCGCTGTTCGCCGCCAGCCCTGCGGATCCGCGTGTACTCGCCACGGCCGGTGCCTTCACCCTGCCGGAACAGATCGTCGATGCCGAAGGCTTCGTCAGCGTGCCGTTTGCCGGGCGCATCCGCGCCGCGGGTGAAACGCCGCAGAGTGTGGCGGCCGAAGTGGTGCAGCGCCTCAAGGGGCGAGCCAACAAGCCCGAGGTGCTGGTGCGCCAAACGCGCAATGTCTCGGCCACCGTCACCGTGGTCGGCGAAGTGACGCAAAGCTTGCGCATGCCGCTCACCGCCGGCCGCGAACGCCTGCTCGACGCTTTGGCCGCGGCCAGCGGGGTGCGCCAGCCGGTACACAAAACCACCGTGCAGATCACGCGCGGCAACCAGTTCCATACCCTGCCGCTGGATACCGTGATTCGCGACCCACGCCAGAACGTGCAGTTGCGCGCCGGGGACGTAGTCACAGCGCTGTTTCAGACCGGCAGCTTTACCGCGCTGGGCGCCACCGGGCGTCAGGAGGAGATCAGCTTCGAAGCCCAGGGCATCTCGCTGGCGCAAGGCTTGGCCCGTGTCGGCGGTCTGCTCGACTCCCGGGCCAGCCCGCAAGGTGTATTCATCTTCCGCTTCGAACGCAAAGACGCCCTGGATTGGCCGCGTTCGCCAGTGGCTGTGACGCCCGAAGGCATGGTGCCGGTGGTGTATCGGCTCGACATGCGCGACCCGTCGAGCTTCTTCGCAATGCGCAGTTTCGCGATCAACGACCGCGACATCGTCTACGTCAGCAATGCGCCAGCCGCCGAACTGCAGAAGTTCCTGAACATGGTGTTCTCAATCACCTACCCGGTGCTGAACCTGGTCAACACGACGAAGTGAATTGCAGATGGCCGCCAGCATGACAACCGATCACGCCTGGCGCCTTTGGGGCGAACGCGACCCCTATTTCGCCGTCATCACGGACCCGCAGTACCGGGCGACCCATCTCGACGCAGCCGCCAAGGCGCAGTTCTTCGAATCCGGTCGAGACCACGCGCACTATGTGCTCGACACCTGCAAACGCCATCTCGACGCGAAATTCGTGCCCAAGAGTGCACTGGACTTCGGCTGCGGCGTCGGCCGCGTGCTGGTGGGATTGGCCGAACGCGTGGAGCAAGTCGTCGGTGTCGACGTTGCGCCGGCCATGCTGGCCGAAGCGCGCCGCGTTTGCGGCGAGCGCGGCCTGGCCAATGTGTCGTTGCTGCCGTCGGATGACACCTTGTCCAGCGTGACACAGCGGTTTGATCTCGTGCACTCGTGCATCGTGTTGCAGCACATCGACATCGTGCGAGGGCGGCAACTGTTCCGCCGCCTCGTTGACCTGGTAGCTGACGGCGGCTGCGGTGCGTTGCAGGTGACCTACGGCAAGCGCTATCACGCTGGCAGCTTCGGCCAGCCACCACCACGCCCCGTGCCGCCACCTGCGCCACGCAAGGGTTGGCGCAGTTGGATCAGCAGTCATGCCGCGCAACCGCAGCCAACTGATGTGCCCAGTGAGATCCACGGCGACCCCTCGATGCAGATGAACGCCTACAACCTGAGCGAACTGATGTTCGTGCTGCAGAGTGCGGGTGTGCTCAGCCTTCACCTCGAGTTCACCGACCACGGTGGCGAACTCGGCGTTTTCCTGTTCTTCAGCAAGCCACCGGCAGCAGCCGAAGCGCGAGCAGCCTGAACGCCAGCCGGCGCCGGTCGCTGGAGCCCGGCTCGTGTTCGGCCGGAACAAAGCCACCCGCGCTCGCCACCCGAAATATCGAACGCGACAGCGGGCGGCGGTCGGGAACATCGAGCACCAGCTCGAACGGTCCATTGCCTTCGACCTGCACCGTGTCGACACGGCCGTCGGGTGCCACGATGCTCAGCGCCAAACGCCCGCCGCCAGGCGCGGCGTGCACGCACTCGAGCACGACGGCGCGTGCCGGCGTGGCTGGTTGCCACAAGCGCACGTCGAGCACCGGGCCGGCCCAGCCGTCGGCATAAACCGTTGCGCCGAGCGCCGCGCTGGCCAGCGCCAGCCGGCGATCGTCTTGCGCGCGCCGTTCCAGCATGGCACGCGTGTCGGGTGACAGCCAGCCGCGAGCCTGCTGCACCAGCGCAGACCAGGCCGGACCCAGCGCCTTGGGTTGCGTGTGAAACGGGTGCTGCGCGAGCAACTCATCCAGGTGCGTGAGCAACCAGTGTGGCGGTGCGCTGCCGAGATGGCGGTGCAACACCTCCATGCCCTCCAGCGCCACCTTCTCGCGCAGGCGCAGCGTGATCGCGCCCGCGTGCAGCCGTGTTTGCGCCTGCACCGCATCCACGAAGCCGATGCCGCCGGGGTGCGCCTTGAACAAGCGCAGCCAGAGTTCGAAATCGAACGCGGTGCGCAGCGTGCTGTCGAGCCCGCCGCTGGACAGATAGGCGTCGCGGCGGAAGAACACCGTGGGCTGGCAGATGAAGCAGCCGTCGGCAAAGGCCGCGAGCGGCGTGTCGGGCGGCCGGGACGGGTAGGGCGCGAGCAGGGCGCCCGCAGCGTCGACATGCTCGCCGTGGCCGTACACCATCACTTGATGAGGCTGGCTCGCCAGGTGTTCGACTGCCCGCTGCACAGCGCCCGCGGTGTAAAGATCGTCGGAATTGAGCCAACCCATAAGCGGTGCACGCGCTTCGAGAATCGCGCTGTGAATCGCCTGCGCCGCGCCGTCGTCCGGCGCGGAGAACCAGCGCAGGCGTCCTGCAGATTCCGCCGTGAGTTCGGCCAACAGGTCGAGGCTGCCGTCGGTGGAGCCCCCGTCCATCACAACCAGTTCCAGGGCTTCGATGCCCTGCGACATGACGCTTCGAACCGCTGCGCCGAGGTAATCGTGCTGGTTCAGCGATGGCATCACGACGCTGAGGATCGGCGATGCAATTGATTTCATTCGACGCGCACCGCAGACACCAGTCGGCAGTCCTTCATGTCCTCCTCGATTCTTCGGGCAACCTCATTGCGGCGCAAGGTACCGCGCTTTTCATGCCGCTACCGTGATGCCGGCGGGATCTGTGCGACGTGCCGGTCGAACGACGATCTCCACACGCTGGTCGAGCGATACGAGCGCCTGCATCAGACGCTCAAGAGCGATGTTCCGAAGCTTGTACCGACGCACCTGTGACACCTTGGGCTGCGTCATGCCGGTGATCGCCGCTGCCTCCGTCTGGCTGAGCCGCCGCTTGTCAAGCAATTCGTTGAACTTCACGGCGAGCGTGGTCTTTGCGGTCAATTCCTCCGCGTCCTCAAACCCGAGGTCGACCAGCACGTTGTCTATACCTTCGTGATTGCGCTTTCGTTGCATCGCTATCTCCCGCCAAGCCCGTAACGGGCGAGCACTGCCTTCAATCTCTTTTCGACAAGATCAATGTCCGGCTGCGGCGTCGCCGTCAATGGCGCGCTGTCGACTCATGTTGAACGAACCAGCGGTAAGCATCGCGCAAGCCATCTTCAAGCCCGATGCTCGCCTGCCAGCCCAATGCGCGCAGCCGCGAGACATCCATCAGCTTGCGTGGCGTGCCGTCGGGTTTGCTGGCATCGAAGACC
>JANOLJ010000080.1:0-4975 GCA_031419715.1 Burkholderiales bacterium
GGCGCCCGTTGGGGGCGAAGCTCGGGCTCTCGTCGTCGGTGGTGTCGGTCAAGCCCACGCCTTGGGCGTTGGCTGCCGACAAATCCAGCGTGTGCAGGCGAAAGTCGTTGCCCAGGCGCGAAATATAGGCCATCGTGCGGCCATCCGGGCTGATGGCCGGGCTGATGTTGTAGCTGCTTGCAAATGTGATGCGCTCAACCGCCGAGCCGTTCACCAGCGTGCGGTAGATCTGCGGCGTGCCGCCGCGGTCACTGACGAAGTAGATGCCCCGGCCGTCGGGGGCGAACACGGGTTCGGTGTCGATCGCCGGGCTGTTCGTCAGGCGCCGCAAGTTGTTGCCATCGCGGTTCAGCAGGTAGAGCTGCGAGCCACCGTCCCGCGACAGCGTCACCGCGAGCTGCTGGCCGTCAGGCGACCACGCCGGGGCGCTGTTGGAGCCCCGGAAATTGGCCAATGCGCGGCGCTTGCCCGAGGCAACTTCTTGCACGTACACCACGGCCTTCTGGCTCTCGAACGACACATAGGCGAGTTCGCGCCCGTCGGGCGACCACGCCGGCGAGATGATCGACTCGGCGCTGTTCAGCGCCACCTGCCCGCCTTCGCCGTCGGCGTCGGCCACGCGCAGCGTGAAGCGCCCGCCGCCGCGCGTGACGTAGGCGATGCGCGTCGAGAACACGCCCTTCTCTCCCGTCAGCTTTTCATAGATGTAGTCGGCGATGCGGTGCGCGGCCAGGCGCAGGTCACTCGCGTCCACGGCGTTGCTCTGGCCACCCAGCTCGACGCCCTTGACGACGTCCCACAATTTGAAGCGAACGTCGAATCGGCCATCGGCTAGGCGCGCCACCGAGCCGGCCACGAGCGCGTCGGCCGCGCGCGTGCGCCACTCGGGCATCACCGGGCGCGCCGTTTCATCCAGCGCCGCATTCGTGTCGATGCCGCGAAACGCGCCGCTGCGCTCAAGATCCGCGCGCACGATGGTGGAGATCGCCTGACCCGATCTTTCTTCATCGCGAAAGCGCGTGATGGCAATGGGCAATTGGGTCGCGCCGACGCCGGAGATTTCTACGCGGAATTGGGCGCGCGCCACGCCCCAATGGCCGAGCGCGACAGGGGCAACCGCGGCGCTGGCGGCCAGATGAATCAGGGTTCTTCTTTTCATGGGGGCATTGGGGCGCGGCGGTCGGGCCGTGCCGACGGTGGCATTGGAGGGATCGGCGACAATGGCAATGATAGAGGGCGCGCCCTATTTCCTTGCCCGCAAGCCCGATGCGGGCTACCTGATAGCCCGACAGCCTCCTGGACCATGCCGCCGAACCCCCATTCGCTCACCGTGGTCATCGTCGCGAAGAATGAAGAAGGCAACATTGCACAGTGCATCGCCAGCGCATCCTTCGCCGATGAGGTGCTGGTGCTCGACTCGCGCAGCCAAGACGCCACCGTGCGAACGGCGCGTGAAGCTGGCGCCCGTGTCGTCGAAACCGACTGGCCGGGCTACGGACCGCAAGTGGCACGCGGCATCGAATGGGCAAACACCGAATGGGTACTCTCGCTCGACGCCGACGAGCGCATCAGCCCAGCGCTGCGCGATGAAGTCCTGGTCGCGATTCGCGCCGGCACGCACGACGGCTGGCGCATCCCGCGAGTCTCCGAGTTTTGCGGGCGCTTCATCCAGCACGGCGGCTGGCGCCCCGACTACACGCTGCGGCTCGGGCGGCGCGTCAAGTCCGGGTTCACCGATCACTTCTTGCATGCCCACATGACGGTCGGCGGCCGTATCGGCGAATTGAAGAGCCCGCTGATCCACTTCAGCTACCCGAACCTGCACGACGTGCTGGAAAAACTGGATCGCTATTCAACCGGTCATGCACGCGACATGCATGCGCGCGGCAAGACGGGTGGCGTGTGGAAGGGCGTGCTGCATGGCATGTTTGCTTTCATCCGCACCTACTTCGTGCGCCTGGGCCTGCTCGACGGCCGGCACGGGCTGATGCTGGCGATCTACAACGCCGAGTACACCTACTACAAGTACGTCAAGCTGATGTTCCTCGAACACCCGCCACAACGTCCGGAGCCGCCGGCATGAGGCCCGCCCGGCCACCCGAAGGGGCTCATTCCCGCTCGGCGGGACCGGCATGGGCCGCGAAGGGGCCCCTTCGTGGCCCATGCCGAAGGGTGCCCCAATGAGCGGCGCGCCAGGCGAGACCAAGGCGGAAACGGGCCCGACAGGTCAGACGCTGACACAGCGCATCCGGCGCATCGCGCCTTACTTCCGCAACAGCCGGCGCGGCGTGGTCGCGGTCGTCCTGGCCGCGGTCGTGGCGGCGTCTACCGAGCCGATGATCCCGGCGCTGATGCAGCCACTGCTCGACACCGGCTTCAAGGCGGGCACCTTGCCGCTGTGGCTGGTACCCGTGGTGCTGATCGGCTTGTTCGCGGTGCGCGGCGCCGCCGGGTTTGTGGCGCAGTATGGCTTGGCCTGGGTGGCCAACCGCGGCACGCTGGCGATGCGCAAGGCGATGTTCGAACGCCTGCTCAACGCCCAGCCAGCGCTGTTCACGCGCCAGTCGGCGTCGAGCCTGATCAACACGCTGACCTACGAGGTGCAGGGCGGCGCCGGACAACTCGTGAATTCGCTGTTGACGCTGGTGAAGGACTCACTGACGCTGGTCGCGCTACTGGCCTACCTGCTGTGGCTGAATTGGCAGCTCACCGCATTCATCGGCGTGCTGTTCCCGGCGCTCGCGCTCGTGATGCGCGCCTTGAGCCGGCGCCTGCATCGGCTCGTCATCCAGGGGCAGAAGGCGATGGACCAGCTTGCCTACGTGGTCGAGGAGAACGTGCTCGCCTGGCGCATCGTGCGCCTGCACAACGCGCAAGCCACCCAGGCGGGCCGCTTCGAGAGCGTCAGCGAAACGCTGCGCCGGCTCGCGATCAAATCCGTTGTGGCCTCGGCGACGATGACGCCGCTCACGCAAGTGCTTGCCGCGTGCGCGCTGTCCGGGGTGATCGTGCTCGCGTTGTGGCAAAGCGGCACGCAGGGCGGTACGGTGGGCGAGTTCGCAGCCTTTGTCACCGCGATGCTGATGCTGGTGGCGCCGGTGAAGCACCTGTCGGAAGTCGCCGGCCCGATCACGCGCGGCGTGGCGGCGCTGGAGCGCGGCGTGGCGCTGATCGATCAAACGGCCAGTGAAAGCGGCGGCGGCCACGCCCCGGCGCGCGCACGCGGTGAACTCGAATTGCATGACGTGACGCTGCAGTACCCAAGCGCCTCCAGCCCGGCATTGAGTGGCTTGAGCTTGCGCCTTGAAGTGGGCGAATCGGTCGCGCTGGTCGGCCCATCGGGTGCGGGCAAGTCGACGCTGGTCAATCTGTTGCCGCGATTCCTGGAGCCCAGCAGCGGCCTGCTCAGCCTGGACGGCGTGGCAATGGCGCAATGGGACGTCAAGGCATTGCGGCGCCAGTTCGCGCTGGTGAGCCAGGACGTCGTGCTGTTCAATGACAGCGTGGCGGCGAATGTCGCGTTGGGCAGCGGGCAAGACCCCGCGGACCGCGACAAGGTGAGCGCGGCGCTGCGCGGCGCGAACCTGCTCGACTTCGTCCAGGCGCTGCCGCAAGGCATCGACACGCTCATCGGCCACAACGGCGAGCGGCTCTCGGGCGGCCAGCGGCAGCGTTTGGCCATCGCCCGCGCGATCTACAAAGACGCGCCGATCCTGATCCTCGACGAAGCCACGTCGGCGCTCGATTCCGAATCGGAGCGGCTCGTACAGCAGGCGCTGGAAACGCTGATGCGCGGCCGCACGAGCCTGGTGATCGCACACCGCCTGTCCACGATCGAGCGTGCCGACCGCATCGTTGCGCTGGATGGTGGGCGCATCGTCGAGAGCGGCAGCCACGCCGAGCTGCTGCGGCTCGGCGGGTTATATGCTCGGCTGCACGCATTGCAATTCAGGAGTTGACCATGAGCCAAGCCATCAGCCGCTTTCCCGTTCCGCCGATCGACAAGCTGCCAGCGGACCTGCGCGAGAAAATTCTTGAGGTCCAAGAAAAAGCGGGTTTCGTGCCGAACGTATTTCTGGCATTTGCGCATCGCCCCGAAGAATTTCGCGCGTTCTTCGCGTACCACGACGCGTTGATGCTGCGCCCACCCTCTGGCCCGAACGGGCTGACCAAGGGCGAGAAGGAAATGATCGTCGTCGCCACGAGCGGCATCAACAATTGCTTGTATTGCGTGGTCGCACACGGCGCGATCCTGCGCGTCTATGAAAAGAACTCGTTGCTCGCCGACCAGGTGGCGGTGAACTACCGCAAGGCGAACATCACGCCGCGCCAGCGCGCCATGCTCGACTTCGCGGTGAAGGTGTGCAGCGATTCCGCGGCCCTGGGCGAAAGCGACTTTGCGATGCTCCGCGAGCATGGCTTCACCGATGAAGACGCCTGGGACATCGGCGCGATCACGGCGCTGTTCGGGCTGTCCAACCGCATGGCGAACATGACCTCGATGCAGCCCAACAACGAGTTCTACCTGATGGGCCGCGTGCCCAAGAGCAAGCCGGCCGCCGCAGCGTGAAACGCAGGGTTTTCATCACCGAGTACGTTGGCCTGAGCTCCCGGCTGGAAGCGCTGGCGATGGCGTTCATGATCTCCGAGTACTTCGGCCACGAAGTTTGCCTCGACTGGCGCGACCTCGATGCCCTGCATGTGGTGGGCGCGCAGCGGCGCGGCCGTGGCCTGCTGGGGCGTCTGAACAGCGTCAAGCTCAAAGGCGAATCGTTCGAGGGGTTTGATCAGCTCCACCGCTACACCAACGTCAACCTGCGCACACACTACGGCCCGGAGCACCTGTTGCGCAAGGTCTATCTGCCCACGGCGCAGCGCGTCAAGCTGCGGCCCGATTTGATCGACGTGATCCGCAACACCTTCGAGCCCTATCGCGACCGCCCGCTGGTGGGCGTGCACATCCGGCGGGGCGACT
>JANOLJ010000081.1:0-8960 GCA_031419715.1 Burkholderiales bacterium
CGACGCGCTGGCAGATCCTCACCAAGATCGTGCTGCCGCTGGCGGTGCCGGGGCTTATTTCCGCGGGCATCTTTGCCTTCACGCTGTCGTGGAACGAGTTCATCTATGCGCTCACTTTCGTGTCATCCAGCGAGCTCAAGACGCTGCCGGTGGGCGTGGTCACCGAACTCGTGGAAGGCGACGTTTACCACTGGGGCTCGCTGATGGCTGGCGCGCTGTTCGGCTCGCTGCCGGTGGCGTTCATCTATTCGTTCTTCGTTGAGTACTACGTGTCCGGCATGACCGGGTCCGTCAAGGAATAAGGAATACGCGATGCGCGTCGGCATCATCGGTCTGGGCGCGATGGGGCAGCCCATGGCGGCGAATCTCATCAAGGCGGGCCACACGGTGCGCGGCTACGACCTGCAGCCGCAGGCGCTGGCGAACCTGGCGGCGGCGGGCGGCGAAGTCGCCGAGTCGCTGGCAGACGTGGCGCAAGACGTCGACCTGCTGTGGCTGATGGTCGTGAACGGCGACCAGGCCGAACGCGTGCTGTTCGGCGACGCCGATGGCCAAGGCGGCGCCGAAGAAGCCTTGCCGCGCGGCGCCCTCGTCGTGGCCGCGTGCACCCAGCCGCCGGCCCAGGCGGCGCACCTGGCCGCACGCCTGGCCGATTGCGGCCTGGCGATGCTCGACGCGCCGGTCTCGGGCGGCGTGGTCGGCGCGCGCGATGGCGCGCTGACGATCATGTGTTCCGGGCCGAAGGCCGACCTGGAGCGCGCGCTGCCGGCGTTGCAAGCCACCGCCAAGCGCATCTTCCATGTGGGCGAAAAAGCCGGCCTGGGTTCGACGGCGAAGATGATCAATCAGCTCTTGTGCGGCGTCCACATCGCGGCGGCCGCGGAGGCGATGAACGTCGCCGAGACGGCGGGCCTGTCGCTGCAAACCATGCACGAGATCATCTCCGTCTCGGCCGGCAACTCCTGGATGTGGGGCGACCGCGGGCCGAAGATGCTGCAAGACAACCCACCAGTGACGAGCGCGGTGGACATCTTCGTCAAGGACCTGGGCATCGTGCTCGACCAGGGCCGTTTGAACCGCCAGGCCACGCCGCTGGCGGCCGCCGCGCACCAGATGTTTCTCGCAGCATCCGGCCAGGGCCACGGCAAGGCCGACGACAGCCAGGTGATTCGTGCTTACCGAACATTGAATGGGACGAAGAAAAAAGCATGAGCACACCGACAATCGGTTTCATCGGCGTGGGCCTGATGGGCCACGGCATGGCGAAGAACATCGTGACGAAGGGCTACCCGCTGGTCGTGATGGGTCATCGGAGCCGCTCCCCCGTCGAGCACCTGGTCTCACTCGGTGCGCGCGAAGCGAAGACGGCGCGTGAACTGGCACAAGCCTGCGACATCGTGCACCTGTGCGTGACGGGCTCGCCGCAGGTCGAGGCGCTGTTGCGTGGCCCCGACGGCATTCTGGCGAGTGCCAAAGCCGGGCTGATCGTCATCGACTGTTCAACGTCCAATCCAGTCTCGACCCTTGTGCTTGGCGAAGAGTTGAAAGCCAAGGGCATGACGCTGGTGGACGCACCGCTGTCGCGCACGCCCAAGGAAGCCGAAGAGGGCACGCTTGACACGATGGTGGGTGCCGACGCGCAGACCTTCAAGACCATCGAGCCGGTGCTGCGCTTGTGGGCCGGCAACGTGGTGCACCTCGGGCCGCTGGGCCTGGGGCACAAGATGAAGCTCATCAACAACTTCATCGCGATGGGTTATGCGGCGCTCTTCGCCGAAGGCCTGGCGATCGCGCGCAAGGCGGGTTTGACGATCGAGCAGTTTCATGCCGTCGTCGGCTCCGGGCGCATGCGCAGCGGCTTTTACGACACCTTCATGAAGTGGTCGCTCGAAGCCGACCCGAACGCCCACAAGTTCACCATCGCGAATGCGCACAAAGACATGCGCTATCTCGCCGCCATGGCCAATGAAGTGGGTGCGGTGAACAACCTGCAGACGCTGGTGAAGAACAACTTCGCCGCGATGGAAGCGGCGGGCCAGGGCGAGCGTTTCGTGCCGATGCTCGCCGACTTCGTGGCACGGGCCAATGGCCTGCCGACCGCGGCGACGGCCAAGGCCGAGGCAGCGCCAAAATAACCCCAGCCAAGCCGCCCGGGATGAAAATCGACTTTGTTTCCGACGTCGCCTGCCCCTGGTGCGCCGTGGGCTTGAACGCGCTGGAGATCGCGCTCGCCAAGCTGGGTGACTCCATTGCCGTGGAGTTGCATTTCCAACCTTTCGAGCTGAACCCTTTGATGCCCACCGAGGGCGAAGACACGGTGCAGCACCTGTCGAAGAAATACGGCAAGACACCCGCCGAACTCGCGCAAGGCCGCGAGGCGCTGCGCCAGCGCGGCGCCGATGTCGGCTTCACTTTCGGCGAGCGGCCGCGCGTCTGGAACACTTTCAACGCGCACCGCATGCTGCATTGGGCGGGCCTGCAAGGCAAGCAACGCGAACTCAAGCACGCGCTGCTCGCCGCGTATCACACGCGCGCCGAGAACCCGGGCGACATCGAGGTTCTGGTGCGCGCGGCCGGCGACGTGGGGCTGGACGCCGTGCGAGCGCGCACCATCCTGGAGTCCGATGAGTACTCGGCCGAGGTGCGCGAATCCGAACGCCATTGGCAAGACCTGGGCATCAGCGCGGTGCCGTCGGTGATCATCAACGAGCGCCATCTCATCCAGGGTGGCCAGCCGCCCGAAGTCTTCGAGCAGGCACTGCGCCAGCTCAGTGCGGCCGTGGTTACACCGGGTTGAGCAGCGCCGCCATCGAGCCCGACCACCCCGGAATCGGCGCGTCATCGTCGAGCACCGCGCCCGGTCGTTGCAGCAGAGCTTGAAGCTGCGCGGCGGGCAAGGGCCTGGCGAACAGGAAGCCCTGCAGGGTGTCGCAACCGAGCGCGCGCAACGCGGCGAACTGCTCCGCGGTTTCGACGCCCTCTGCCGTGACGCGCAAGCCCAGGCCATGCCCGAGGTCGATGATGGCGTGCACGATCGCCGCATCGCGCGCCTGATGCGCGATCTCGTTGACGAACATGCGGTCGATCTTCAAGGTGTGCAGTGGAAACGTCTTGAGGAACGCGAGCGACGAATAGCCCATGCCGAAGTCGTCGATCGCGAACCGAACCCCGCACTCCACCAGGCCGGCGATTTTTTTCAGGGTCTCGGGTGTCGGGTCGAGCAGCAGGCCCTCCGTCACTTCGAGCTGCAGGCGGCTGGCGGGAAAACCGGTGTCGGCGAGCGCGGCCTTCACGGAGTCGAGAAAGTCCTTCTCCGCGAACCGGACGCTGGCGTTGCGTGCCAGCGCTTCGGCACGCGCGAGCTGGATGTCGGTATGTATCGCCTCGGCGGCACCACGGATGCGATAGCGTTCCAGCCACGAGGTAAACGACGGCACGGCGATCGGCATCAATACCGCCACCAGTGCGACGGTGAAGATCAGCTCAATCGCGGTAACGCCGAACTGGCCGCGGCGGGTTCGACTCAGGATGCGCCGCCCTTGTTGCGCACCCAGCATGTCGACGTGTTCGATGCGCCCGACCAACCGCTGGGCAGCCCCGTCGTGCGCCGCGTATTGCCGTGATTGATGGTGTAGACGAAGTTGGCCATCGTGCTCTGCCCGGTGGCGACGATCGTGTAGGCCGTCGCGCTGGGCGTCGGCGTGCAAGTGAAAGCGAAACTCGTCATCGCCTCGGTCGTCGCACAAGGCATGCCGACATAAGTGCGCTTGTCCTGGAACCAGCGCTCGGCCACGGTGCGCATGCCCTGCAAGTTGATCGTCGCCTCGCCGATGCGGGCGCGCAGCGCGTAATCGCGGTAGTTCGGGTACGCCACGGCCATCAGTACCGCCGCGATCACGACGGCAATCATCAATTCGATCAATGTGAAACCACGTTGCATCAGAAATGAGTTTCGGTTTGCAGTTCTGTCCATCAGGCCCGGTTCCGTTTGTTCCTGCATCTGTCGCACCCATGATCTGATGCGGCCGTGGCAAAGAATTGTCAGCAATGCCTGTCATTACTGAGGCGATCGAAGTCACGGCGATCGCCCGCCCATCGACAAAAGGGTGCCAAGCTGTGGCGGCCGGTGAGCGTGTCGGCGCTCGACGCGCCACCGCATCAGATCGACTCCCGGCGCTTGTCGAGCAGCAATTGCTCCAGCAGCGGAATCATCTGCGCCGGACCCTCAAGTCCGGGGTTGACCTGCACCGCCCGGCGAAAGAATTCCAGCGCCTGTTGCGCATTGCCGAGTTGCAGATGGATTTGGCCGGCACCCGACAGCGCGCCGAAGTGATAACGGTTGCGTTTCAGAACTTCGTCGCAGTCCTTCAGCGATTCTTCATGGCGACCGAGCAGAAAGTAGACCGTAGCGCGCTTGTTCCAGCCTTCAGCGAACACCGGCTTGCGGCGCACGATCTCGGTGAATGTGGCGAGCGCTTCATCGAGTTGGGCTGCCTGCATCTGTTCGATGCCGCGCGCGAACAGTCGGTCGATTGCGGCGTCACCGGAGCGGCTCCAGATTTGCCATACCGCCGCGGCGGTGACGACACGCAGCTGCGCGTCATCGTCGGCCAAGGCGCCGATCAGGCGATCGGCGTCGGCCATCGTGCCGATTTGCGCAAGCCGCTGCACGCCCAGCAGGCGCTGGCTGGCGTCGCTGTGGCTGAGCGCGGCCAGCGCCTGTGCGCGGGTCAGCTCGGCAGCACCCGCGTGCTCAGCCGCCACCCCCGTTGCCATCAACGCAGTGACCAGGATGAGCGTGCGCAAACCCACCATGCGGTGTTCCCGAATCAGCCTAGCGCCTGTTCGAAGTCGGCAATCAGATCGGCCGCGTCTTCCAGTCCCACCGAAACGCGGATCAGGCCTTCGGCAATTCCCATCTGGGCGCGCCCGCTCGCGCCCATTTCCCAATAGATCGTTTGCGCCACCGGAATCACGAGGGTGCGCGTGTCGCCCAGGCCGGTGGCCTTGATCGCCAACTGCATTCGGTTCAGCACAGGGAGCATCGCTTCGGGCTCGCGCAGCTCGAACGCCAGCAGCCACGAACCCGCACCGAAGAGTTGGCGCGCCCGTGCGTGCTGACGATGCGTTTCCAACATCGGGTAATGCACAGCAGCCACGCCGGGCTGCGCTTGCAGGAACCGGGCAAGCGCCAGTGCCGTGGCACTGGTGTGGGCGACGCGCAATGCCATCGTCTCGGCGCCCAGGCTGATCTGGTGCGCTTGTTCCGACGACAACGAGCCGCCCATGTCGCGCAGGCCATTCTTGCGAAATTGTTGCAAGCCCCAGCCAGCGGCGTCACCCTGCCGATAGTTGGCAAAGATGTTGGGGTACTGGCTCCAGTCGTACAGGCCGGTGTCGGTGACGGCGCCGCCGAGCGCCGCGCCGTGGCCGGCGATGGTTTTCGTCAGCGAGTTCACCACCAGCCCCGCACCCACGCGGCGCGGCAGGAAGAGTGCCGGCGAGGTGACGGTGTTGTCCACCACATAGAGCAGACCGCGCTCGCGGCACAGTTCGCCAATGCCCGCCAGGTCGGGAATCTGCGTTCCCGGGTTGGCGACGGTCTCGACGAAGACGATGCGGGTTTGCGGCCGCAACGCAGACTCCACCGCGGCAACCGAGTCAGCGTCGACCTTGCCCACGCTGATGCCAAGGTCGCCCAGCGTGCCGAACAGGCTGTTCGTATTGCCGAACACATGCTGGCTCGACACCATGTGATCGCCGCTGCGCAGCAAGGTGAGGAACACCGCAGTCAGCGCCGCCATGCCGGTGGCGAAACACACCGTGCCGCGCCCCTGCTCAAGGTTCGTCACCAGGGCTTCGAGCGCAGCGGTAGTGGGCGTGCCCTGGCGCGCATAGTTGAAGTGGTTCTTCAACGTGCCCTGGAACACGCCGATCAAGTCTTCAGCGCGGTCGAACCCGTACTGCACCGAGCTGTGCACGGGTTTGTGGATGGCGCCGTGCTCGACGCCAAAGCGCCGGTCGGAGTGCACGACGCGGGTGGTGGGGCCTTCTTCTTTCATGGCGATGGGCCGGCTGCGTGGCTGGAGTGCGGAGTAAGAATACCAGCGCCACGCCGCCGCGAAGGCAATAGTGCCGAATGTGGCGAACCCACGGGCGCCGCTCGGGTTGACAGATGGCGGCTGCGCTCCGATAACTCGCCCATGAAGCAATCTCAACACCCCGCCGTGCTGGACCTGATCGGCAATACGCCGCTGGTTCCCGTGACCCGCATCGACACCGGCCCGTGCACCCTGTTGCTCAAGTTGGAGTCGCAAAACCCCGGGGGCTCGATCAAAGACCGCGTCGGGCGCTCGATGATCGAAGCCGCCGAGCGCGACGGGCGGCTGCAGCCGGGCGGCACCGTGATCGAGGCCACCGCCGGCAACACGGGGCTTGGCCTGGCGCTGGTGGCGCGCGCCAAGGGCTACCGCGTCGTGCTCGTCGTTCCCGACAAGATGTCGACGGAAAAAGTGCTCCACCTCAAGGCCTTGGGCGCCGAGGTGCACATGACGCGCAGCGATGTGGGCAAGGGCCATGCCGAGTACTACCAGGACTACGCGGCACGCTTGGCGAAGGAGATTCCGGGATCATTCTTTGCCGACCAGTTCAACAACCCGGCGAACCCGCTGGCGCATGAAACCTCCACCGGCCCGGAAATCTGGCAGCAATGCGGCCACGAGCTGGACGCCGTCGTCGTGGGTGTCGGTTCGGGCGGCACGCTGACGGGCCTGGCGAACTTCTTCCGACGCGTGCAACCGCGGCTCGAATTCGTGCTGGCCGACCCCGTGGGTTCGATCCTGCGCGACCTGATCCTCACCGGCAAACACGGTGCCCCGGGTTCCTGGGCGGTGGAGGGCATCGGCGAAGACTTCGTACCGTCAATCTGCGATTTGTCGGCAGTGAAGCACGCCTATTCGATTCCCGATGACGAAAGCTTCGGCGCGGCGCGCGCGCTGCTCAAGGCCGAAGGACTGCTCGGCGGTTCGTCCACCGGCACGCTGCTCGCCGCGGCACTGCGCTTTTGCCGCGCCCAGACCGAGCCGCTGCGTGTCGTCAGTTTTGTTTGCGACACCGGCACGCGCTACCTCAGCAAGGTCTACAACGACGCCTGGATGATCGACGAAGGCCTGCTCAAGCAACGCCGCTACGGCGACCTGCGCGATCTGATCGCGCGGCGCACCGAAGACGGTAGCGTGATCAGCGTGGGCCCGCAGGACACGCTGCTCACCGCCTTCCAGCGCATGCGCCTGGCCGATGTGCAGCAGTTGCCAGTGCTCGATGCGGGGCGGCTTGCCGGTGTGATCGACGAATCGGACCTGCTGCTGCATGTGCAGGAAGATGCGTCGCGCTACAGTCAGCCGGTGCGCGGCGCGATGAGCACGCAGCTGCAGACCCTGCCGCCCAGCGCCGACCTGCCCACGCTGCGCCGCGTGCTCGCCAGTGGGCTGGTCGCCATCATTGCCGATGGGTCGGGATTCCATGGCCTGATCACGCGCTTCGACCTGCTCAACCACTTGCGAAGGACCCGATGATGAAATCCGAGAAGGACAGTGCAGTGGCCGCAAAACAAAGCTTCGCCACGCGCACCATCCACGCTGGGCAGTCGCCCGACCCCAGCACCGGCGCCATCATGCCGCCGATCTATGCGACCTCGACCTATGTGCAAAGCAGCCCCGGCGTGCACAAGGGGCTGGACTACGGCCGCTCCCACAACCCGACGCGCTTCGCGTTTGAGCGCTGCGTTGCTGACCTGGAGAGCGGTGCGCAGGCGTTTGCCTTCGCCTCCGGGCTGGCGGCGATTGCGACGGTGTTGGAACTCGTCGACGCCGGCTCGCATGTCGTGGCGAGCGACGACCTGTATGGTGGAACCTACCGATTGTTCGAGCGCGTGCGCACGCGCAGCGCGGGGACGCGCTTCTCGTTCGTCGATCTGTCGGATCTGAAGGCGTTGCGCGCCGCGATCACACCCCAAACGCGCGTGCTGTGGGTCGAGACGCCGAGCAACCCGCTGCTCAAGCTCGCCGACCTCGCGGCACTTGCGCAGATCGCGCGCGAGCACAACCTGATCGCGGTGGCCGACAACACGTTCGCCAGCCCCTGGGTGCAGCGCCCGCTCGAACTGGGTTTCGACATCGTCGTGCACTCGACGACGAAGTACTTGAACGGCCACTCCGACGTGATCGGTGGCGTGGCGATCGTTGGCACCGAGCCGCGCCAGAAGGAGTGGCGCGAACGGCTCGAGTTCCTGCAAAACGCCGTGGGCGCGATCGCCGGGCCGTTCGACAGTTTTCTCGCGCTGCGCGGCGTGAAGACGCTGGCGCTGCGCATGGAGCGCCATTGCAGCAATGCGCTAGCGCTGGCGCAGTGGCTGGAGGCGCAACCCAAGGTGGCGCGCGTGCGCTACCCCGGGCTGGAATCGCACCCGCAGCACGCGCTGGCGCGGCGCCAGATGCTGGGGCAGGGTGGCACCGGTGGTGGGGCCGCTGGAGGTAGCACGGGCGGGGGCACGGGAGGAGGCACGGGAGGATATGGCGGCATGATTTCGCTGGACCTGAAGACCGACTTGGCCGGTGCCCGGCGCTTCCTCGAAGCCGTGCGCATCTTCTCGCTTGCCGAAAGTTTGGGCGGCGTGGAGAGCCTCATCGAGCACCCGGCCATCATGACGCACGCCACCATTCCCGCCGAGACCCGCGCCAAGCTGGGCATCGGCGATGCGCTGGTGCGGTTGTCGGTCGGAGTCGAAGACCTTGGCGACTTGCGCGCTGACTTGGCGCAGGCGCTGGCCATCGTCTGATACCGATTCGCACTCGACTGCATGGGAATAGCGGTCCGTTCTTGGCCTTGGCCTTGGCCTTGACCTTCGTTGCTCGCTGCGTGCAGATGTCGAGCAGCGTGGCAGGCGGCCTGGGGTACGTTCT
>JANOLJ010000082.1:0-1558 GCA_031419715.1 Burkholderiales bacterium
CTTCAGCCCGGACCAGGTGGCATTCACCGCGCACACTTTGACGTCGACCCAGCCCATCGGCAGCAGGACTTCGCGAATCACGTCTTCGGTGATGTCGGTCGACACCTTCGCCGCTTTCTTCGGCCAGGAGATCCACAGCACGGCGTCGGGCTTGAGCAATTTGCGCAAGCGCAGCGCCTCCTTGGCGAGCAGCGTTTCTTTGGCAATGGCGTACCGGAGTAACCAACGTCGGACATGCGCAGCACTGTACCAAGACTCTTCCGCGCCGCGGCTGCATCCGGCTGCGAGTACGATGGCCTCGCCAATCCTGCAATTCCCCATGATCCCGATCGAACGAGGAAAACGCATGCTCTTCCCCACCACCATCGTCGGCAGTTTCCCGCAACCCGACTGGCTAATCGACCGCGAGAAGCTCGCCGGCCGCTTCCCGCCGCGGGTGCGCGCGAAGGAGCTGTGGCGTGTCGCCGAGCCGCACCTGCAACAGGCCTGGGAAGACGCGACGCTGCTCGCGATACGCGCGCAGGAAGACGCGGGCCTGGACATTGTGAGCGACGGCGAGATCCGCCGCGAGAGTTATTCGAACCGCTTCGCCACCGCGCTCGACGGCGTGGACATCGACAACCCCGGCACCGCGCTGGATCGCTCTGGCCACCCGAACCCGGTGCCGCGCATCGTCGGCAAGATCAAGCGCCGCCACGCGGTGGAAGTCGAAGACCTGTTGTTCCTGAAGCGGCATACGAAGCGCCAGGTCAAGATCACCGTGCCGGGCCCGTTCACGATGTTCCAGCAGGCGCAGAACGATTTCTACAAGAGCGAAGAGGAAGGGGCGCTGGCCTATGCCGAAGCGGTGAACGCGGAGATACGCGACCTGTTCGCGGCCGGTGCCGATGTGGTGCAGATCGACGAGCCCTATATGCAGGCGCGCCCCGAGAAAGCGCGCCAGTACGGCCTGAAGGCGTTGAACCGCGCGCTGGAGGGCATCACGGGAACCACGGCCGTGCACATCTGCTTCGGCTACGCCGCGATCATCCACGCACGGCCGAGCGGCTATTCCTTCTTGCCCGAATTGCGCGGCTGCGGTTGCAAACAGATCTCGATCGAAACCGCGCAGTCGAACCTCGACTGCAAAGTGCTCGCCGAACTGCCCGACAAGCAGGTCATGGTCGGCTGCATCGACTTGTCGAACATGGCGATCGAGACACCCGAGGTGGTGGCAGCGCGCGTGCGCCGCGCGCTGCCGTACGTCGCCAAGGAGCGCATCATCCTCGCGCCGGACTGCGGCATGAAGTACCTGCCACGCGACGTGGCAAGCGGCAAACTGCGGGCGATGGTTCAGGCCGCGCAAATCCTGCGCAGCGAGCACGGCGCAAAGTGAGCGTTGCAGCGGCGCGCCTTTCGATGCGCCTGACGCGTTAGGATCGACCATGGCAATCGGCTGGCTCACCGTACTCAAAAGCGTGCCTTGGGGCGAGGTCATCAGCAACGCGCCCAAGGTTGCCGACGGCGCGAAGAAGCTGTGGAACAGCGTCGGCAAGAAGCCGCCCGTTGCCGAGCCCGC
>JANOLJ010000083.1:0-46914 GCA_031419715.1 Burkholderiales bacterium
CACCACCTTCGTGGCCAGCTCCGCCGTCGGCACGTTGAGTACGCATTGACGCGTTGCCTGCAGGGCATCGAAGCTGCAATGGCGAGCGCTGACGATGCAACCCACCAGTGGCGGCTCGAACTCCATCATCGTGTGCCACGACATCGCCATCACGTTGCGCCTGCCGTTGTACGCCGTCGTCAGCAGCACGACGGGCCCCGGCTCGAGAACAGTGTAGACCTTGGACAGTGCAAGGGAGCGCTTGGGCATCGCGGAACCTCCCATCGGCGTTCAGCCAGCCGCCCTCTTCGTTTCGTAGAGCGAGGGCGTGACGCCTGAGCGCGCGAGGAAGCCGCGCAGGTGCAGCAGCGCGCTCGCGTCGAGCACGTTGCTGTGGTGCGGCCGGTGCAGCACGTCTTCCATGCGATTGAGTGTCACGCGTATCCTCGCTCCCGAAAGCGGCTCCAGCGACGCGCCGACATGCTTGAGCAGCGATTCGATGTCGCGCCAGTGCACGTTGCCGCTGGGCGGGTCGTGGAAGATCGTGCGGATCAGGTTGGCGTGGTGGCGGCTCATGGTCACCTCTCGAGTAGATGTGGCTTTGCCACTTGCTCAATCCCAGGGGCCACGAAGGGGCCCCTGCGTGGCCCTTGGGGCGGAAGACGTATGTCGTCGCCCTGGGGGCGCTTTCAACGCAGCGACAGCGGCCCAGAATGCCAGCGCCGCGCCACCTGGCGCTTGCGCGGCGTCAACCGCGCCGCATGGTTCGCGCGTACGCGGAAGCCTTGCAGGGACTGCACCGGCTCCGCGGCACTCATGCCCGGCGCAGGTCGTGGTGCTTGAGCGGCAGCGTTCGGACGCGCTTGCCGGTGGCGCGCGAGACCGCGTTGCACACGGCAGGTGCCAGCGGAAGGATGGCCGGTTCGCCGTGCCCACCCCAGAAACCGCCCGTGGGCACGAGCATGGTCTCGACCTTGGGCATCTGGGCAAACGTCAGCAGCGGGAAGTCGTGGAAGTTCGATTCGACGATGCGTCCGCTCTTCACGTTGTTCTCCTGGTAGAGCACCGCGCCCAGGCCGAACACGACATTGCTTTCGGCCTGCGCGCGGCAGGTGTCCGGATTCACCACGTAGCCCGAGTCGATGGCGACGACGATGCGATGGACTTTGGGTTCGCCGTTTGCGCTCACCGAAACCTCCGCGACCATGGCGGCGTAACTGCCGAAGCCATACGCGAGCGCGACGCCGCGTTGCCAGCCCGCCGGCAATGGCGTTCCCCAGCCTGCGGCCTGCGCCACCGCCTGCAGCACCAGACGGTGCTTGTCGCCCGCCTCGAGCATCGACAGCCGGTACTCCACCGGGTCCTTGCCCGCGGCGATCGCCAGTTCATCGATGAAGCATTCGCGATAGAACTCGTTCTGCTGTCCGGGCGCGCGCCAGAAACCGACTGGAACGTGGCCGTTGCGCACCGCGTAGTCGACTTGCTGGTTCGCAACCGCATAGGGCAGGTCGTTGAACGCACGCACCGCGGTGAAGTCGATGCCGTCCTGGCGCGCCAAGCGGGGCCGAGTTGATACCTGCTACTTGCCTGAGGCTCACCGCGCAAACCCGACCGCCGCACAATGCCCTGGAGCGATGACTACTTCCCGGCGGCGATGAAGCACGCAAGGCAACGCTGAACAAGTCCCTGCGAGTGCGCGCGCCCCGTGTCGGGATGGGCTGCAAGGCGCAAACCGCAGCCATAGCCGGGGCTATGGCGAGGATTTGCAACGCGGCAGACCGCCCGAGACGGGGATGCGCGCGCCGTCAGGGACTTGTTCAGCGTTGCCTCAAGCCAGATCGCCCGGCACAAGGCCATAGCGATCGCGAACGCGCTGCTTGCCGAAGGCATGGACGAGGGCATGGCGATTCGCATTGCGATCGCGAAGGCCAAGGCGTGGGCACTGGAGCATGGCCTGGCGGTGCGTGACGAAGCATGATGAGCCCGGCAGGCTCGTCAGGCAAGCTCTCGGCTGTTGACAGCCTTGCGCACGTCACAGCGCGGGGTTGTCCACCGGGCTTGGTGGCTACGCGTGCGACGGCAGCGCCTGAGCTGCTGCGTTCACTTCGGCGATCAGTTCCGCCTCGCGGCCCGCGTAGCGCGGCGAGAAGTGGAACGGCACCACCGCCTTGGCGCCCACGCGTCGCGCAATCTCGCCGGCTTGGCGCGCCGTGAGGTGGTTCTTGCGCGCCGCGTGGTCCAGGTCGGCGTTCAGGAACACGCTTTCGATGAACAGGCGGTCCACGCCGCCCTCGAGCAAATGTGGCTCTGCCACTTTGCTTGAACCCCCACGGGGGACGGGCCGGGCTGGCCCGGCCCTGGGGGCGATCAGAAGCTGCGCCAGCGCTTCGACGTTTGCCTCTGTGAACCGCAGATCGGTCACGTAGCCCACCCGCAGGCCAGCGCCGACATTGAGCACCACGTCGCGCAGCTCACCGAGTGGCCGGGTCATCTGATGCTCGCCGCGAGCGTCGCGCCATTGCACCGGGAGCGGCGTCGAGTCCGGCGCACCCGTCAGCACCGCGTGCTTCAACTCGCGCAGCCAGGCGCCGGTGGAGACGCCGAGCGCGGCAAGGCGATCCTTCGCGACGTTGACATGCGCCTTCTCTTCGATCGCGAACGCCAGGCAAGGCGTGCCGTGATCGACGAAGCGGCCGCGCACGCGAAACAGCGTTTCGTCGAGCAGCGTGTCGCCGTTCAGTTCGAGCGCCGCACATGACTCGCGCGCGAACCCGGCGCGGCTGGAAAAGCGCGCGCGCTGAGCATGCCCCTGCGTGCCGATCTCGCGCACGTCGATCGCCAATTCGGCGTAACGGTGCACGACGTTCCAGGTGTACGCGTGCAGCTTGTGTTCCACCTGGTCGATGTAGCCGGGCCCGCCGAACAGCACGACACCGGGCTTGCGCCCGAGCACGACGCGAACGAACTGGTCGAAACCGAAGAAGTGGTCCATGTGGCTGTGCGTGACGAACGCATGCGACACGCGCAACAGCTTGCGTGGCGGCAGCACGCCGATGTCGCCCAGGTCGAACAGCAGCGCGCGCCGCTGATCGCGGAAGTCGACATGCAGGCCCGGGTCGCCGAAGGGTGCGTTGACGAGGCGGGCTTCGAAGAATTGGCGCATCGCAACGTGAATCGTCGGCCCGTCTCACCTCGGGCTCGAACTCACCGCGATCGAGTGTCATGCCGTGCGCGGGACACGTGTTGACGCGGCTCAAGTTCGGCGCGGCAGGGTCAATCATTGCGGCATCTCAACGCTTGCGCGCGTGGCGAGCCTAGATTCATCGGGGTGTCAGCTGGGCTGACGCAAGGAGAATCCGCAATGACGAAGACCGACGCACAGTTGAAGCAAGACGTCGTCAATGAACTGGAGTGGGATCCGGCAATAGACGCCACTCACGTGGGCGTGGCGGTGGACAAAGGGGTCGTGATCCTCACCGGCCACCTGCACACGTTCGCGGCGAAGCACGCCGTCGAACAGGCGGTGAAGCGTGTCGCCGGTGTGCGCGCGGCATCCACTATCGCATGCACCCGGCCAACGTCGATTGCCTGAGCGCCGCCCGCATCGATTGTTGCGTGCTCGCGAACAACCATGTGCTCGACTGGGGTCGCGCCGGCCTGCTCGAGACGCTGCAGGTCTTGCACCAGCAGGGGCTGCAAACAGCGGGCGCTGGCGCCGACGGTGAAGCGGCCTGGGCCCCGGCGGCATTGCCGCTGCCGACAGCGGGCCATCTTCTGGTGTTCGGTTTCGCCGCTGAGAGCAGCGGTGTCGCGGCGGGCTGGGCGGCCGGACCGCGGCGCCCCGGCGTCGCGTTGTTGCCCGATCTGTCGGACGAGACCGTGCGCACGCTCGCCGACGACGTGAGGCGTCGGCGCAACACGGGCGACCGGATCGTGATCTCGCTGCACTGGGGTGGCAACTGGGGGTTGGCGGTGCCGAACGCGCACCGCGAGTTTGCGCATCGCCTGATTGATCTAGGCGCGGCCGACGTCGTGCACGGGCATTCGTCGCACCACCCGATGCCGGTCGAGGTCTACCGGAGCAAGTTGATTCTCTACGGCTGCGGCGACCTGATCAACGACTATGAAGGCATCAGCGCGCATGGCAGCCTGCGCAGCGATGTCGGGTGCCTGTACTTCGCGACGCTCGGCCTGGGCGACGGCAGCTTGCAGCGCCTGGACATCGTGCCGTTGCAACTGAAGAAGTTTCGCCTCGGCGCCGCGGACGCAGCCGCCCGAAGTTATCTCGAGGGCATCTTCAATGTTGGAGACTGTCGCCTCGGAACTCTGGCGACGACGCGCATGCTGCCGAGTTGGCCGCTCGTTTGGAACCTTGCCGCGTGAGGTAAGGCCAAGGCCTGGGCAGCGCGGCATGGCGTAGCGGTGCGCAGCGAGGCATGGTTCGCATCGCGATGCGTCGGCCTTGATTTTGCTCATGGCAGGCCCGGTCGCCCACCTGTGGCGGCAGCTGGATCGGACGGTCCCGCGCTACAGTGAATGGTCGCCATACAAGGAGCAATCATGCCCATACGCAAACCCGCGAACCCCGAACTGTCGATGGCTGTGGACAGCGTGAGCGATGCCGCCAAGCACGTGCGCAACGCCGTGCAGGCCAAGGTCGATCAGGTGCGCGGCGCCGCCGTGGCTGAACTCGCCAAGGCCAAGGCCGCGGCGCGCGCGAAGACCGGCGTCGCGCAAGACAAGATCGAGTCGGTGCTGAAGAAGGCCGAAGCCCGGCTGCACAAGGTGATCGCGAAGGCGCAGAAGGCGCTCGACAAGGCGGTGCGCCAGGCCGAGAAGCGCAGCGGTGCGGTGCCGGCGTCGACGAAGGCAGTGGTCGCGAAGCCGGCGCCAAGAAAGCGCCCGGAAAAAAAGGCCGCGCCCGCGAAGAAGGTTCGCGCACGCAAGACCGCTGCCTGAGCGGCATCCGGCGTCGCGGCGTGCGCCGCGCACCACGCGCCACGCATCCCGCATCCCGCAAGTCGTGAGCGTCAGACGAGTTGGAACTCCGCGTCGCGCCGCTGCTCGAGTTCGCCCAGCGCGGCGGCCACGGCGTCGTCCACCGTCTCCAGCCAGACGAATTGCAGGGCCTGGCGCGTCGCCTCGGGAATGTCGTGCACGTCCTTGCGGTTGCGCGCCGGTAGCAGCACGGTCTTCAAGCCGGCGCGCTGCGCCGCGAGCACCTTTTCCTTGATGCCGCCCACCGGCAGCACCAGACCGCGCAGGCTGATCTCGCCGGTCATCGCGCAATCGGGTCGCACCGGTCGGTCGCCGAACAACGAGGTGAGTGCGATGAACATCGCGACGCCGGCACTCGGCCCGTCTTTCGGAATCGCGCCGGCCGGCACATGCACATGCACGTCGACATGCTCGAACAGGCTTGACGACAGGTTCAGCTGCGCGGCGCGCGCCTTGACCAGTGTCAGCGCGGCCTGCGCGCTTTCCTTCATCACGTCGCCGAGCTGGCCGGTCAGGATCAGCTTGCCGCTGCCCGCGATGCGCGTCGCCTCGATGAACAGGATGTCGCCGCCCACGGGCGTCCAGGCCAGGCCCGTCGCGACACCGGCCAGGCCGCTGCGCAGCGCGACTTCGTGCTCCGTCGTCGGCGGGCCGAGCAGGGCCTCGAGGTCGGCGTCGTCCACGTGCACGCGCTCGGCGCTGCCGTCGGCGATGCGCAGCGCCGCGCCGCGCATCACGCGGCCGATTTCGCGCTCGAGCTGGCGCACCCCGGCTTCGCGCGTGTAGCTGCCGGCGATGCGGCGCAGCGCCGCGTCGCTCAGATCGAACTGGTCTTCGCGCAACCCGCAGGCCTCGCGCTGGCGCCGCACCAGGTAGCTGCGCGCGATCTGCTCCTTCTCCTCTAACGTATAGCCGGGCAGGTCGATCACTTCCATGCGGTCGCGCACCGGACCGGGGATGTTGTCGATCACGTTCGCGGTGGCGATGAAGACGACGCGGCTCAGGTCGAACGGCACGCCCAGATAGTTGTCGCGGAACGTCGAGTTCTGCTCCGGGTCGAGCACCTCGAGCAGCGCCGCCGACGGGTCGCCCTGCATGCTCGCCGACATCTTGTCGACTTCGTCGAGCATCATCACCGCGTCGCGCACGCCGGCCTTGCGCAGGTTGCTCACGATGATGCCGGGCATCGCGCCGACATAGGTGCGGCGGTGGCCGCGGATTTCGGCTTCGTCGTGCACGCCGCCGAGCGAGACGCGCACGAAGGGCCGGCCAATCGCGCGCGCCACGCTCTGCCCGAGCGAAGTCTTGCCCACCCCGGGCGGACCGACGAAACACAGGATCGGCGCGCGCCCCCGCGGATTGAGCTTCTTCACGGCGAGGAACTCGACGATGCGCCGTTTCACCCGATCCAGACCGAAGTGGTCCGCCTCCAGGACGTGGCGCGCCTGCGCGATGTCGATCGCCAGGTCGGCAGGCTCCGCCCACGGCAACTCGGTCATCCAGTCGATCCAGGTGCGCAGCATCGAGGACTCGCTCGACCCTTCATGCATGCGCTGCAGGCGCTGCAACTCCTTGCGCACATGCGCTTCGGTATCGGCGGGCATCTTCGCGGCGGCGATCGCGTTGCCCAGCGTGGCGATCTCCTGCGCGTTGTCGCCGTCCTCGCCGAGTTCCTTCTTGATCGCCTTCAACTGTTCTTCAAGGATGAAGCGGCGTTGCCGGTCGTCCATCTGCTCCTTCGTGCGCGCGCCGATTTTCTTGGACAGGCGCAGCACCTCGAGGCGCTGCGCGACGACCTCGAGCACCTTCTCCAGCCGCTCTTCGCTGCCCTGGGTCTCGAGCAGCAACTGCTTCTCGGCGGGTTCGATGTCGAGCAGGCTCGCCGCCAGATCGGCGAGCTGAGACGGCGAGCGCGTCGCCTGCAGCACATGCGCCATCTCGGCGGGAACGCCCGGCATCATCGACAGGATTTCCATGCCGCGCTCGCGCAACTGCATGGCCAGCGCCTGGGCCTGCGTCGACACGGCGTGCGGCTCTTCGAGGTGTTCGATGCGCGCGGCGAGGAACGGGTGGCCCGGCACCAGCTCGACGATGCGCATGCGCTGCAAGCCCTGGCACACGGCGTGGATCTGGCCGTCTTCGCTGCTCTGGTGCTGGACGATGTTGGCCAGCGTGCCGATCGTGTGCAGCCCGTCCAGGCCGGGATCGTCGGCCGATGGACTCTTTTGCAGGACGATGCCGAACGCCGTCTTGGCGGCCAAGGCCTGATTCACCGCCGCGACCGACTTGGGCCGGCCCACCGTGACCGGTATCAACACATGCGGGAAGAGCACGACGTTGCGCATCGGCACGAGCGCGATCACGCCCTCGGGAAGCGCGGCCGATGCGGTGGTGGATTCGTCCATGGACATGGCCTTTGCCTTTCAGGTCGGTTCCAGGCCGGGTGGCAAATGCGCGTCGCCGTCCTCGTCGTCAGTCGACTCAATGAAACCAGGCACGCCCGGTTCGGGCTCGGCCGCGGGGCTCTGCATCGATTCGGCCTGGTTCTCGTCGACGCTTTCGATGTTCATGCGCGTGGGGCCCGCCGGCCCATCGGGCAGGCCGGGGCGCTCTCGCAACGGGCTGCCATCGAGAACTGTCGGTGCCGGGGCAGGTTGCGCCTCGGGCGCGCGTTTGCGCTGGTGTGGCTTGACGGGGTGGGTCATGGGTTCGGTCTTCCAGGAGCGTGCCGCCACGCATCGCGAGTCCCGCGATACAGGCACAGCCGAAGGTTGCTCCCGGCGAAGCCACGATGTATTGCGCTCAGTCAAGCGCGGCGCCAGCGCGTCCCGGCCGGTTCGGCGCGGGACCACTCATTTCGGTGGTGCCCTGAAGTTCGGGGATCGGTCAATATTGCCGCCACAGGCGAAGCGATCGGAGAGCGGCAATGAAAACGGATGCGCGATTGAGGCAGGAGGTGCTTGCGGAATTGCAGCGCGATGCGTCGATCGAGCCGATCCATGTGGGCGTTCGCGTCGGCGACGGCATCGTCATGCTGACGGGTTGCCTGCGCCGCATCTCCGACATGGACGCGATCGAACGCGCCCTGCGGTGTGTTCAAGGCGTGAAGGCGATTGCGATGGACTTCGAAGTCGAGCCCGGGCCCGCGCCTCTCGCCCCGGTCGGGTGACGCGGCGCGACCGGTGGGGCGTCGCCGCCGGCACGTTGCGAGCGCAGCACGCGCCCAGCGTATCAGCGCGCCAGGTAGGCGATCAGTCCTTCATCGTGTAGAGCTTGCGGTTGTCGGCTTCGGTCTGCAGGGCCGGCCCATTTGGAAGGAATTCAGCCCGCCGCGATCCTGCTCGGCTACGCGGCGCTGGCCACCGCGATGAAGCGCTACTACATCCGGCACTTCGGCTGGCAGTAGCCCGCCGCGACACCCGACACCCGATTGCGCGCTGGCGCTTGCGCTTGCGCAAGGCGCGCGCGAGGGCTCTGCTTAGCATGTATCGGGCGATGCGGACGGCCATGGTCGGTGCCTCCGCGCTTTGCAGCGCTGCGGCGGCTGCGCGCCACGTGATGGGATGAACAAGGAGTGGAATCATGAAGACCGATGCACAACTCAAGAAAGACGTGACCGCCGAACTGGAGTGGGACCCGGCGATCAATGCAAGCCATGTCGGCATCGCCGCGGCGGATGGGGTGGTCACGCTCAGCGGACACCTCGCCACCTTCGCCGAAAAGTATGCGATCGAGCGCGCCGTGCAGCGCGTGCAGGGCGTGAAGGCGATCGCCGTGGAACTCGACGTGAAATTGGAGCCTGGACACAAGCGCAGCGATTCGGAAGTCGCCACCGCGGTGGAGACGGCGCTGCAGTGGCACGCGCTGGTGCCGGCCGAGCGCATCCAGGCCAAGGTCGAGAAGGGCTGGGTCACGCTCAAAGGGGAAGTCGATTGGGAATACCAGCGCCGCAACGCCGAGAAGGCGGTGCGCAACCTGACGGGTGTGGTGGGCATCAGCAATGCACTCACGCTGAAGCCGGCTGTCACTCCGGCCAAGGTGGCGGACCGCATCCGCGACGCGATGGCGCGTCACGCCGAGCGCGAAGCCAAGCACATCGAGGTGATGGTCAGCGGCGCGGCGGTGACGCTGCGCGGCACGGTCGATTCCTGGGCCGAACGCAACGCCGCGTTCGGCGCAGCCTGGTCGGCGCCGGGCGTGCTGAACGTCGTCAACGAGATCAAAGTGGAGTCATGATCGCCGCCATCGCGGACTCGATCACTGTGGTCTGCGCTGGATCAATGCCTGCGGCGCGATACGTAGTAAAGTGAAATTGCTGTCGGAGAAATGGCCAGTGCTGCGGACTTGACAGCGACGTTGAGGCTCTGCCCATCTGTGGGCAGGGGTGCGGTGTCACGCACACCGCGCGGGTAGGAGACATCCTCAGACCGATCGAGTGCCAACAGGCCCGCTCGGGCGTCTCCACCAGGGCCCGTCAGGCCGCAAGGCTTGGCGGGCCTTCTTACGTCAGCGCTGCGCGTCGGGCGAACCGTCGCGCGCATCGGTCGCCGCTTTCATCATCGCGGACTGCGCTGCGTCGCGGTAGCACTGGACAACTCGGTTTCGAGCCAAGGCACCAGGGCGTCGAACACCAGCCCCACCGCTTGCGACATGGCGGCAGCTGCGGCAGCCGAATCGGCCGTGATGACGAGAGCGCTGGCCTCGAACTGCCGGCGTGCGACGCGGCTGCGGCTGCGTCGGTCGAACAGCTCGGCGGTCAGCGCCAGGCGCGCCTGGCCGGGTGCCGTGCTCACGTCGTGGTGCAGTGTGTCGATGCCGACCGTGAGGAGCCAGTCAGCGCGCATCGGCTCGCCGAACATGCCTATCGCCGTGGCGACGCCGCGTGCTTCGAGGCGGCGTTGCAAGAGCCGCGGCAGTTGCCGCACGGGCCGCTCGGACCAGGAGGCGAGCTGGTAGAAAGCGAACTCATGGGCGCGCCGCGAATACGCGATCGACGCCGTGTCGGCGAGCGCGTCCGCCGGCATCGGCTGGATCGACAGCGCGCCCACCAGGGGTTCGGCGCGCCGCGTCGACGCCCGCGCTGCATCGTGCAGCTCGTGGTGCGTGTGCGGTGCGGCTTCGCCGCCGATGCCGATCGACATGCATGCCGCGAGCCCGAGTGGCGCGAGCAGCGCAGTCCTGCGCGTCGTGCCGGCGAGCGTGGCGCTCATGGCACCTGCTCCCCGGGCCCGAGCTGCGCCTTGCCCGGCCCGAGCAGCGCGGCGCGCGGGTCGCGCAGGCGATCGAATACACGGGTCGCGGTTTCGATGCTGAGCCGCAATTCACCGACTGCCGCGTCCAGTTGGCCCTCGACGTTGCCGGCAGTATCTTCGAGGCGGCGCGCGGTCGCGACGGCCTGCTGCTGCACCGCGGTGCTTGCCGAGGCGACACGATCGATTGCGTGGCGCGCCTCGTCGAGCGTGCGCTCCACGCGCATGAACGTCGCGTCCAGGTGCTCGCCCGTGCGCTCCGTGGTTCCGGCGATTCGCTCGCCGGCAAGGCCCAGCTGGGTCGCGGCGCCGCCGACGTCCTTTGCCGCGCCGCCGACGTCTTTGGCCGCGCCGTCGACGCGGGCAAGCGTGCGGTCGAGCGCGCCCAGACGCTGGTTGAACCCGGCCGACAGATCGCGCAGGTTGCGCAGCGTGGCCATCACGGCTTGTCGATTGTCGGCGCTGAGTAACTGGTTCAGGTTGTTCAGCGTCACGGCGGCCATATCGCCAATTCTGCTGACACGAGCGGACAGCTCATCGAACTCCGAGCCGCCTTCGGCGATGACTGGATAGCGCTCGCCCAGCGGCACGGCGGTCAGCGCCGGGCCGGGTGGCTCGGGCGTCACGAGTTCGATCGCTGCGATGTCGGTGACAAGGTTGCGCTGAATCACCGCCAAGGTGTTGGTGCGTATCGGTGCGCGCCGGTCGATCCGCACCTCGACGTGTACGCGGTTCAACTTGTCGCTGGCCAGCGCATAGTCTTCGACGCGACCGACCTTGATGCCGCGCAGCTTGACGGCGCCACCGACCTCCAGGCCGTCGAGCGCCTGCCTCTCGAAATTGATGGTGTAGATCGTGAAGTTGTTCTTGCCGCCGAAGTCCTTCAGCCACAGCACGCTGGCGACGAGCGCAACCACCAGCGCGAGCACCGCCGCGCCAACCCAGGTATAGCGCGCTTCAGCTTCCATGGTTCACTCCTGTGTCGGCCAGGGCATGAACCGCGAAGTACTCGGCAATCCAGGGATCGTCCGACGCCATCACGTCGCGCACGCTGCCGTCCGCCAGCACCGTGCCGCGGGCCAGCACGATCACTCGATCGACCACGCCGCGCAGGGTGTCCAGATCGTGCGTCGCCAGCAACACGGTGATGCCCAGGTTGTCGACGAGCGAGCGCACCAGGCGGTCGAAGCCGCGCGCGGTGATGGGGTCCAGCCCCGAGGTCGGCTCGTCGAGGAACAGGATCTCGGGCTCAAGCGCAATCGCGCGCGCGACGGCCGCGCGCTTGCGCATGCCGCCCGACAACTCGCTGGGCATCTTCGTGCCCGCATCGAGCGCCAGCCCGGCTTGCAGCAAGCGCAATCCGACCAGCGCTTCGATGCTCGCCGGCGTGAGCCGGGTGTGCTCGCGCAGCGGCACGGCGACGTTCTGCGCGACGGTCAACGAGGAGAACAGCGCGCCGTCCTGGAACATCATGCCGAAGCGTTGCCGCACGGCGTCAAGCTCGCGCGCAGGCGCGCTCCACATGTCGGTGCCGAGCAGGCGCACGCGGCCTGCGCTCGGGCGCTGCAGGCCGATCAATTCGCGCAGCAGCACCGACTTGCCGCTGCCGCTGGCGCCGATCAGCCCGACGAGCGTGCCGCGCGCGATAGTGAAGCTCACGTCGTCGTGCACCGCTTGCGCGCCGAAACGCGTCTGCACGGCTTCGACCTCGATCACGGCGTTCATGTGCGGCGTCACAGGTCCAGCTCCTGCAGCAGCACGGCAAAGCCTGCGTCGAGCAGGATCACCGCGACGATGCTCTGCACGACGGTCGACGTCGTGGCCTCGCCCACCGCCCGCGTGTCGCGGCCGACCGTCATGCCCATGCGCGTGCCGATCACGGCGATGAACAGTGCGAACACCGGCGCCTTGGCCAGGCCGACGAAGACATGGCGCGCATCGAGCGCTTCGCGCAGCCGCGCCATGAACGCTGCCGGCGTGATGTCGAGCATCGGCCCGGCGATCGCCATCGCGCCAGCCAAGCTCATCACGTCGCCAACGAACACCAGCAGCGGCAGCGCGAGCATCAGCGCGAGCACGCGCGGTACGACGAGCACCTGCCACGGCGACAGGCCAAGCGTGCGGATCGCGTCGATCTCTTCCGTCAGTCGCATCGAGCCGAGCTGCGCCGTGAACGCCGCGCCGGAGCGCCCGGCGACGATGACGGCGACGATGATCGGCGCGAATTCGCGCGTCGCGCCGATCGCCACGCCGTCGACGACAAAGATGTTGGCGCCGTATTTCTCTGCCTGCAAACCGAGCAGGTAGGCGATCACCACGCCGATCAGCAGGGTCACGAGCGCGACCACGGGAATCGCGTTCAAACCCGTCTGCTCGAGCTGCACCGTCAACTCGCGCGGCCGCAGTCGGCGCGGTTTGAGCACCACTTCACCCAGCGCCGCGACCGTGGCCCCGAGAAAGTTCACATGGCCGTGCAGCAGCGTGCCCAGCGCGACGGCGTGACGCCCCAGCTGCGCGAGCACACCGTGGCGCGGCGGCGCGGGCGGGGCGGCAAGCGCGTCGAGGTGGCCGCGAACCTGCTCGACGATGCGCGTATGAACCTCGCTCAGCCCCACCCAGCGCAGTGCGTCCGCACGAACGTCAACGCCGGCATGCTGCAATGCGCGCAGCAGCACGAGCGTGCAGGCGCTGTCCATCTGCGCTAGCGCGTGGCCGTCGATCGTCGGGATGGCGGGCAGCGTCAACGCGGCCAGATCGGCTTCGATTTCGGCCAAGCGCGGCAGCCGCCACGCGCCCGCGAGCCGCAACGTCACGTGAATGCCGTCAGCTTCGATGGCGAACCAGGGCGAGTCGGGCATGCGTGCGCCGTTGAGAAAAGGCAAGTGTCGCGAGCAACACGCGCAGACCGATTGATGCATATCAAGAATCACGACGGTACGCGGCCTATCCAGCATCGCTGTGGAGACTGCATCAGTTCAGGAGCGCGCTATGAACGCCGCTGGGGCGCAACGCTGTCGAGGCCGCTCTGAGGCAAAGCCCGGCGGCCTCCTATGATGCACGGCATGGCGACCCGACACACCCACACCGGGCAACCCAAGTCCGCGTTTTCCGCGTTCGAATTGCGCGCCCTGTTGGAGCTCGCGGCGTTGCCGTTGACGCTGCCGATACTGGCGAGCGCGCCGCGCGGCGACGGGCATCCGGTGCTGCTGCTGCCGGGCTTCATGGGCAGCGAGAAGTCGCTGATCGGCCTGGAGCTGTTCCTGCGCAACCGAGGCTACGCGGTGCAGACCTGGGGCCTGGGGCGCAACGTCGGCTTCCACGCCAAGCACGCCAGCGCGCTGGAGCAGAAGATCCGCTACCTGCGCCATGAGTCGGGCCGCAAGGTCAGTCTGGTGGGTTGGAGCCTGGGGGGCGTGTTCGCGCTGTACGGCGCGCATCAGTTGCCCGATTGCGTGCGCTGCGTCGTCACGCTGGGCAGCCCGATCAGCGTGGACGCGCAAGGCAGCGCCTCGCCGGCGCTCGTCAAGGCGATGTACCGGTTGATTGCCCATCCGTTGGGGCCGAGTGCGCACAGCATGCAGCCGCGCACCAAGAAACTGCGTGAACGCGTGAACCTGCCGTTGCCGCTGAGCTGCCTGTATTCGCTCAGCGACGGCATCGTGCCGCCTCAGGAGGCCACCGTTGACGGCGATCCGGCGCTGCACGAGAACATCCGCGTCCCCGGCAGCCACATCGGACTGGGTTTCAACGCCGTGGTGCTGTGGATCGTCGCCGAGCGGTTGTCCCAACCGGAAGGGCAGTGGAAGCGGTTCGAGCCGTCCGGGGCCTTGGGCTATGCGTATCGGATGCTGACGCACGAGGCGGTGCCGGTTTAGAGGTGGTTTCGATCATCGCGAGGCCACTGCCAGTGCTTCCATGCGCGCAAGCCAATGCGCAAAGTGCGGGCATGAGGCTTGAATGGCCGGTATGCCGATCTTGCCCAGCAACGTCGGGCCGTCCGACGTCTCCTTGTATGCCGACACCATCGACTTCAATCGCGCCTTCGGATGCGTGCCCTCGCCCTGGTTGATCAACTCGGGCCCACCTGCCTGAGCCTGGGCTTGCTGCACCTTGCCTGCCAACGGGGCGCGATCAAAGTGGGCTGCCACGGCGTCGGGGCCACAGAATATCCATGACTCGAACTCGTGTAAGGCCAGAAATGGGATGAATCGTGGATGGCCCAGCGCTGCCGAGATTTCGTCTTGCAAGGCCGCAATCAGCGTCCGCGGATCGCCTGGCCCACGTGCCTTCAGGCAGCCCGGCACGTCATCGGGCAGCCCGTAGAAATCCAGCAGGGTTGTCACCCAGGCATCGGTGTCGCGCAGCAATGGCAAGAGGCTCTTGCAAATCTGGGTCCAGTTCGAGACACCGCCCCGAGAGCCGCCGCCAGTAGGGTTTCGCTTGGTCCACAACACGACAGGCGGCTGCACATAGACGCCGCGCTCTTCCAGGTAGGGCGTGAGCGTTCGTTTGACGAAAATTTCCTCGGACTGGCCTTCCACCAGCATCTGCAGCCGCGTCACGGGCGGCCCCCCAAGACATTCTTCTCCCACAACTCACCGAGGCTGAAGTCATCCAACCACGACTTGAGTTTGTTCTCATCGACCCGCTCGAAAGTCGTGCGCAGCCCGTCGTTGCTTGCGACAAGAACGTCGCGCGGCGCAAAGTGGTTCAGCAATGTCACTGACTGGGTTGCCAGCAGCACCTGCACGCGCCCGGACGCCGCCTCCAGCATTTCTGCCAGGATCCGAATGGCGAACGGGTGCAGCCCCAGCTCTGGCTCGTCGAGAAGAATCAATGCGGGCGGGTTGGGCTGAAGCAGGAGGGTCGCCAGGCAGATGAAGCGCAGCGTTCCGTCCGACAGCGAGTACGCATCGAAGTAGGCGTCCGACCCTTTCTGGCGCCACTCGAGCTTGATCTTCTTCTCGTTGAGCTTGGACGGCGCGAGCACGAAGCGCTCGAAGAACGGCGCCACCAAGCGTACATGCTCCTCGATGTATCGAAACTGCGTCGGGTGCTTCTCTTGAAGCCAATACAGATAGGCGGGCAGGTTGGCGGCGTCCGGGCGAAAGAATCGGTTGTCGTCAGCGTCACTCGTCTGCTTGGCCGGAGACGAATCCGATGTGTCGTGGAAGTGATAAACGACCAGGTTGCGTACGATCGGGAACACGAACTTCGGAATCTTGTTCTTGTGGGACTCCGCAGCGGCTTCGAGCCTGCTCTCCTTGTGGCCAACTGCCAGTGGCTCGCTATAGCTCCAGTAGCCGCTGTACTCGACGCTTTCGGTCTCGAAGATCAGTGTGTCCTGTACTGCCTTAAGCTTGAAGCCGTAGGCGTTCTGGCCGAACGCGAAGTCGAGCGAGAGCGCTGGCGTCACGCGCCTGCCGTGATGCAGGAACCGATCCGGTTCCGAGGCCAAATAGACCTGGAGGTTGTGTGACAGCACACGCTCCAGCAGCCTGAACACGCCGATAAGGTTGGACTTGCCGGAGCCGTTGGCGCCGATGACGACATTGAGGTCGCCGAGCATCAGCTCCGCCCTCTCGATCGACTTGAAGCCTTCGATCTTGACTTTGCGCAGGGTCTTCATGCTGCCACCTCAGATGTTGCGCAGGTCGATGGCGGTATGCATCTTGACGCGCCCGTGGCCGCGGCGGCATGCCTCATCAGAACGGTATCAGCGGGGTCGGCGCGGGCTGGCATGGTGGGAGGGTCGAGTGCAAAGAGCGACAGAATAGTGCAAAGCTGTCAACGCCGAATATGCCTTGCCCTTGCGCGGCGCGCCGAGTGCGCGGCAGCCACATCGGACTGGGTTTCAACGCCGTGGTGCTGTGGATCGTCGCCGAGCGGTTGTCCCAACCGGAAGGGCAGTGGAGGCGGTTCGAGCCGTCCGGGGCCTTGGGCTATGCGTATCGGATGCTGACGCACGAGGCGGTGCCGGTTTAGCGCGGGGCTTGCTGCCTGACGTGGCGCGCTGTTTCGCGGCCGGCGCCGGAACAGCCAGCGCCAGCAGCTCTTGAAAACTGTCGCGCAGGCACTGCGTGAAGGCGTGCGGGTCGGGCATCAGCTCGCGGCAGGAGGTCGGCGAAATCACGATGCGCCCGTCGTAACTCGTGACTGCATAGGCCAGGCCCATGCCGTCGGAAATCGGCAGGATGGCGGAGAAGTACGTCATGCGCGCGCCGTGCAGAAACAGCGGCACAGAGGACCCCGGCACAGGGCTGATCGTGCAGCTGGCGAGCTGCATGCCGTGAAGCGCAGCGGTCCGATCGGTGAGGGCTACCGCAGGGGCCACGGCTGGCGACGCGGCGGTCTGGCGCTGGATCCATGCCAGGCGCTGCACCGGGTCGGTGAGATGGGTTCCGAGCTGAACCCGCAACCACGGGCGTTCGGCCGGGGTCTGGGCGTCGCTGTTGCTGTCACTTTCGTCAATGCCGACACCGACACCGACACCGACACCGATCGGCGCGATCGCCGCCAGATCGTCCCGCGGCAACTCGGCGTGGGCCAGCAGATAGCGCCGCAGGCCCCCGGCGCAGACCGCGAGCACGGCGTCGCCGCGCGTCGCACCGGGCACGAGCGCGCGGATGCGGTCGAACTCGCTTTGCATGAAGCGCCGGGTGTCGAACACCCGATGCGGCGAGGCCACGGCGTTGAAGCGTGTCGCGGTCGGCTCGGCACTGGGCCGAAACACCTCCGACGCGAACGCCAGCGCGGCCGGCGCGAAACGCAGCAGCGGGTTCATCAGCTTCCACGGTGCCAGCATGGAACTGACAGCGCCCATGCATGCCAGCGCGAATGCGCCGGGCGGCTCCTGCGGAAACCACGGTTGCGCCGGCGCGGGCTGGGGTGGCCGGCGCGTCGTGTCGTGCAGCACCTCGACGATCTGCGCGCGACACGCGGCGTCAACCGCGGCATGATGGACCTTCGTGAGCAGCGCGAAACTGCCCACCGGCAGGTCGTCGAAGCTGTCCAGTCCCTCGACCACGTAGATCTCCCACAGCGGCCGGGTCATGTCGAGCGCACGCGCGTGGATGCGCGAGGCCTGGATGCAGAACTGGCGCCAGTCTCCGGGTTTGGGCAGGGCGATGTGGCGAACGTGGTGTTCGAGGTTGAAGTGCTCGTCCTCGGTCCAGTACGGCGCGTCGAGTTCGAAAGGCACGCGCAGCAGCTTGTTGCGGAACAAGGAGCAGAGGTGCAGGCGGCTCTCGATGTGCGACAGGATGCTCTTGAAGCGCAGCTTGCCGCCCGGCGCGGTGCGCTGGTCGTAGATCTGGACGTAGGTGACGTTGGCAGTGAGGTTGGCGTTCGCGTGCAGCGTCTCCGAGTAGAGCAGGCTCGCGTCGTGTCCGGTGAGTTGGCGCATGGCTGGGGTTCGCTGGGGGCCGGCTTGTGGGCCCATCGGGCCGGGTTGGATTTGTCGCATGCATTGTGCCGGCCGATTTGCCGGAGACAGTCTCGTGAACAGACCCGGCAAGGCACGCCAGACATCTGATGGGCAGGGCCATCGGCGTCGTCGGCGCCGCGCTGCCGCGTCGCCGCCCGTCGCTACGCTTCAAGCATCTTCGGTGTGATCAGCGTCACGCCGCGTTCGGTGACGTGGAAGCGGCCGCGGTCTTCGGCGGGGTAGACGCCGGCCTTGAAACCGTCGGGCAGCGCGCAGTTCTTGTCCACCACCACGCGGCGCAACGTGACGTTGCGGCCCACCACCACGTTCGGCAGGATCACGGCGTCTTCGATCACGCTGTGCTCACCCACCCGCACGTTCGAAAAAAGCACCGAGCGTCGCACCGTCGCGCCGCTCACGATGCAGCCGCTGGAGACGAGTGAATTCACCGCCATGCCGCAACGCCCGTCTTCGTCGAACACGAACTTGGCGGGCGCCAACTGCTGCTGCAGGCTCATGATCGGCCAGGCCGGGTCATACAGGTTGAGTTCGGGAACGACGGCGGTGAGGTCAATGTTCGCCTCCCAGTAGGCGTCGACGGTGCCGACGTCGCGCCAATAGGGTCGACCCTCGACGATGTTCACGCAACTGTCAGTGAAGCGGTGCGCGAAGACGCGGTGGGTGCGAACCAGGAACGGCAGCAGGTCGTGACCGAAGTCGTGGGTCGAAGCCGTGTCCAGCGCGTCGCGCGCGAGTTGTTCGCACAGAAACTTCATGTTGAACAGGTACACGCCCATGTTCACCAAAGCGCGTCCGGGTTGCTCCGGGCACGGCAGCGGGTGCGGCGGCTTTTCCTCGAAGGCGGTGACGTGCGCGTCGGCGTCGACGCGGATCACGCCGAAGTCGCAGGCCTGCGCGAGCGGCACGTCGATGTAGGCGAGCGACAGCTCGGCACCGCGCGCCACATGCTCTTCCAGCATGCGCGCGTAGTCCATCTTGTAGACATGGTCGCCGCCGAGCACGAACACGTACTTCGGGTCGGCCTCGCGCACGATGTCCAGGTTCTGGTAGACGGCGTTGGCCGTACCGCTGTACCAGGTGTCGTCCAGGCGCTGCTGCGCCGGCACGACGTCGACGAACTCGCCCAGGCTCGATTCAAGAAACCCCCAGCCACGCTCGATGTGGCGGATCAGGCTCTGCGACTTGTACTGTGTCAGCACGGCGATGCGCCGAATGCCTGAGTTGACGCAATTGCTGAGCGCGAAGTCGATGATCTTCAGCTTGCCGGCGAACGGCATCGCGGGCTTGGCGCGCCAGTCGGTGAGTTGCATCAGCCGGCTGCCGCGCCCGCCAGCCAGCACCAGCGCGTAGGCGCGCTGCGTCAGGTAGTGCAGGCTCTCGCGCCGCGTGGGCTTGCCCGCGATGGGTGTGGGCGTGGGCGGGTCGGCAGCGGTACGAGCGGGCATCGGGCATCCCGTGTGAAGGCAGCGATAGCCTAGCGTCGCGCCGCGCGAAACACGTTGCGCTCGGACAAGGCAGGGCGCGGGCCGTCTTGAGGCATTGCGCGACACCGGCCGCGACCCGCGTTTACAGATCATTCACCCACTGTTACCGAAGCATGCTTTGCGATTGATCAAGCATTTGCACACCCGGCCTAACCTGACATGCGTCAACCCATCATCACAACCAACGACCAGGAGCGACTCGATGAATGCCCCAACCGCCCAGCACGAGACCCAAGCCCTGCGCGCCGCGCTGCCGCGCGCCCTGACAGCCCCGGAGTTGCCGTTGTTCGAAGGCCGCCGGGCCGCGACGATGTCTGCCCCGCCGCGGGCGCCCCAGCCCTGGCGCGAAGCACTGGCGCTGCTTGAAGCCCACGTGCCGTTCACGCGCCGCATGGTGCACGCGGGAGACTTGGTGCACGGCGGGGGCGAGCCTTGCACCTCGCTGCACATCGTCAACTCGGGCATGGTGCGCAGCGTCAACTTCTCGGCCGACGGGCGCGAGCAGGTCGTGGGCCTGCACTTCAAGGGCGACTGGCTGGGGTTCGATGGCATCGCCAGCGGCCACTACGGCTGCGACGCAATCGCGATGGACACCGGCGAGATCTGGACCTTCCGCTACGACACGCTGCTGCGCACCTGCGCCAGCGTGCCGGCGCTGATGGCGGTGGTGCACGCCGCGATGAGCGGGCAGATCGTGCGCGATCGCGACTCGCTGCTCTCGCTGGGCACGCTGCCGGCGGATGCGCGAGTCGCCGACTTCCTGAAGATCTGGGCCGAGCGCCTGCATGAGCGCGACCTGCGCACCGACCAGATCACGCTGCGCATGACGCGCGCCGAGATCGGCAATACGCTGGGCATGACGCTGGAGACGGTGAGCCGGGCGCTGTGCCGCATGGCGCGCAGCGGCGTGATCCGCTTCAACGAGAAGGGGCGGCGCGACATCAGCATTCCGAGCGTGGAAGCACTCGGCGAGTTCATCCAGGACGCGCTGGCGCCCACCGAGCGCGTATTGCAGTAGCGGGCCCATGCCGCGGTTTGGAGCAACGACATGTCAGCCAAACAACTCATCTTTCATGAAGCCGCGCGCGACAAGATCCGGCGCGGCGTGGACATCCTGGCCGACGCCGTGAAGGTGACGCTCGGGCCGCGCGGTCGCACCGTGATCCTGGAGCGCGATTTCGGCGCGCCGCAGGTGGTGAACTCCGGCGTGCTCGTGGCGAAGTCGGTCGAGCTTGAAGACCGATTCGAGAACATGGGCGCGCAACTGCTGCGCGAGGTGGCGTCGCGCACCAGCGAAAAAGCCGGCGACGGCACGACCACTGCCACCGTGCTCGCGCACACCATGATCCACGAAGGCCTGCGCTATCTCGCCGGCGGTATGAACCCGATGGAGCTGAAGCGCGGCATGGAGCGCGCTATCGAGGCCGTCGTCGCCGAACTGAAGGCGATCGCCCGGCCGTGCGCGAGTTCGCAAGAGATCTCCCACGTCGCGGCGATTTCGGCGAACAACGATGCGTCGATCGGCGAGTTGCTCGCCAGCGCGATCGACAAGGTCGGGCGCGAAGGCGCGATCTCGATCGAAGACGGTTCGGGCTTGCAGAGCGAACTCGAAGTCGTCGAAGGGTTGCAGTTCGACCGCGGCTACCTGTCGCCGTATTTCATCAACAACGCGGAACGCCAAAGTGTGGTGCTCGAGGATGTGGCGTGCCTGCTGTGCGACAAGAAGCTGTCGTCGATCAAGGACCTGTTGCCGCTGCTCGAAGAAGTGGTGAAGGCGGGCCGGCCGCTGCTCATCATTGCCGAAGACGTTGAAAGCGACGCGCTCGCCACGCTCGTCATCAACACGATCCGCGGAACGTTCAAGACCTGCGCGGTCAAGGCGCCGGGATTCGGCGACCGGCGCAAGGCGATGCTGCAAGACATTGCCATCCTGCTCGGCGCAAAGGTCGTGAGCGACGAGATCGGGTTGACGCTCGAGAAGGCCACGCTCGCCGATCTCGGGCGTGCCAAGCGCGTCGAGGTCGGCAAGGAAGACACGACGCTGATCGGCGGTGGCGGCACGGGCGCGGCGATCAAGGAACGTATCGCCGCGATCCGCAAAGAGCGCGACGCCACGACCAGCGACTATGACCGCGAGAAGCTCGACGAACGCATCGCCAAGCTGTCGGGCGGTGTGGCGCTCATCAAGGTCGGCGCGGCGACAGAAACTGAGTTGAAAGAACGCAAGATCCGCGTTGAGGACGCGCTGCACGCCACGCGTGCCGCGATCGAAGAGGGCATCGTTCCCGGTGGCGGCGTGGCACTGCTGCGCGCGCGCCGTGTGCTGGCTGATCTGAAGGGTGCGAACCTCGACGAGGACTCTGGAATTCGCCTTGTGGCGCGTGCGCTCGAAGAGCCGCTGCGGCGCATCGTCGGCAACGCCGGTGTCGAGCCCTCGGTGGTGTTGGCCAAGGTCGACGAGGCGTCGGACCGGGCCTTCGGCTACAACGCGGCGACGCGCACCTATGGCGACTTGTTGCAGATGGGTGTCATCGACCCGGCGAAGGTGACGCGCCTGGCGCTGCAGAACGCCGGCTCGATTGCGAGCCTGATTCTCAGCGTCGATTGCTTGATCGCGAACGCACCCAAGCCCAAGCAAGGCGCGACCGAAACCGCGGGCGGCGCGGAAATGCCGGAGTTTTAGTGTGACGCGCTGGCTTGTCACGGCCCTCTGGTTCGCGGTGGCGATGCAAGCGCCAGGGCTGGTTCATGCACAAGAGGCGTCGGACGCCGGCCGGACTAACTTTCTGAGGTTCTGTGCGAGCTGCCATGGCAAGTCAGGCAGAGGCGACGGTCCCATGGTTGCGCACCTGGTTCAGGCACCTACCGATCTGACATCGCTGGCGAAACGCCACGGGGGTGTATTCCCGTCGCTGCGAGTGTTGAACAACATCGATGGCCGGGTTGCACCGCGGGCCGGTGCACACGGCCCGCGCGAAATGCCGGTGTGGGGAAGCGTGTTCCGCGCGCCCGCCCCGGCGGGCACCGCCCGGGCGGGTGACCCCGAACACGAGGCGCGCCAGCAGATGGCCGATTTGCTTGAGTACCTGGCGCGGATCCAGGTGAAGTAGAGGTCGATTGCGATGCTCTTACCAGGAGCGCCTGCTCGCTGATGCGGAAAGCCAGGCGCTCGGCGCTGGCTTGACGGTGAGCGCCAAGGTTGCTCGGGTGGGCGAGCCCGCCGCTGAGATCGTGCGCACCGCCCACCAGGAGTTCGGGGCCGCCAGATCGCGATGGGCACGCATGGCTGCGGCGCGCTGGGCAGCTTCTTCATCGGTTCGGTGGCGCAACGTGTCGCGCACCTGGCCGAGGTGCCTGTGCTGCTTTGCAAGTGACGGAGTCATCCGGCGCGCACCGCCACGCGCGAAAGTGAAGCAGCGGCCTTGCCGCGGCGCAAGGGGCGCATCAGGCGAGCTGGCGCACGAAATCAAGCGAGGACACGACGCCGACGATGCGTTCGTTGTCCATCACGACGACGTGGTGCGCCTTGTATCGAAGCATCAGGCGCGCCACCTCGCTGACGCTGGTGTCCAGCGCCACGGCAATCGGCTTGTAAGTGCAGATCTGCCACGCCGCCGTGACAGCGGGGTCGCCACGGCGAACGTGGAATTGAAGCAGGTCGTTCGCGGTAATGGCGCCCACCACCCTGCCGCGCGGCTCGCTCACGGGAACCCATGACAGGTCATGCTCCTTCATGAATTCCTCGATCTTGCCGACGGTGTCGTCCATGCCCACCGACCAGACCTGGGTCTTCATCATCGACGAGATGGGCGGGCTCATTGCAGCTCCTTCGTTGTGGCTGATTCACGGGGTCGCCGGCCCAGGCGCTGTTCCGCGGCAAGCACGTCACGCGTGACTTGCAGCAAGGTGTCGGGCGTGACGCTGATCGAATCGATGCCCAGTTCCACCAGGTACTGCACCACCTCAGGATAATCCGAAGGCGCTTGGCCGCAGATGCCGCAGTGGCGCCGGTTGCGCCGCGCACCCTCGACCGTCTGGCGGATCATTTCCTTCACGCCGGGGTCGCGTTCGTCGAAGTCGAACGCGACGAGTTCAGAGTCGCGGTCGACACCGAGCAGCAGTTGCGTCAGGTCGTTCGAGCCGATCGAGAAGCCGTCGAACAGCCTGGCAAACGCGTCGATCTGGATCACGTTGTTCGGGATCTCGCACATCACGTAGATCTCCAGGCCGTTCACGCCGCGCTTCAAGCCATGCTCGGCCATCGCCGCGAGCACACGCTCGCCTTCCTCGACGCGCCGGCAGAACGGAATCATCAGCTTGACGTTGCTCAGGCCCATGTCGTCGCGCACGCGCTTCATCGCAGCGCATTCCAGGGCGAACCCTTCGGCGTAGTTCGGGTGCGCATAGCGCGAAGCGCCACGAAATCCGATCATCGGGTTCGCCTCGACGGGTTCGAACCAGCGGCCGCCCAACAGGCTCGCGTATTCGTTGGTCTTGAAGTCCGACAGACGCACGATCACCGGCTTCGGGTAAAACGCCGCGGCGATCGTCGCCACGCCTTCGGCCAGTTCGCGCACGAAGAAGTCCGCCGGCCGCGCGTAGCCCTCGGTGAGGCGCTCGATCTGCGCGCGCACCTGCGCGTCGGCGATGCGCTGTGGGTGCAACAGCGCCATCGGGTGCACCCTGATGTGCTCGGCGACGATGAATTCCAGGCGCGCCAGGCCCACACCGTCGGTCGGCAGCAGGCCGGTCTGGAACGCCGCATCCGGGTTGCCGACGTTGACCATGATGTGGGTGCGCGGGCGCGCGAGCGTTGTCAAGTCGGTGCGCATCACCGTCACCGCAACGATGCCGGCGTAGACCTGGCCGACGCTGCCTTCGGCGCACGACACCGTGACCTCGTCGCCGGTCTTGATCGCGCTCGTCGCCGACTCGCAGCCCACCACAGCGGGAATGCCGAGCTCGCGGGCGACGATCGCGGCGTGGCAGGTGCGACCGCCGCGGTTCGTGACCACCGCGGCGGCGGTTTTCATCACCGTGCCCCAGTCGGGCATCGTCGTGTCGGCGATCAGCACCTCGCCGGGCTTGAACTGGTTGAGCTGGGTGACATCGGCAATCACGCGCGCCTTGCCCGAAGCGACCCGGGCGCCCACCGCACGCCCGCTCGCACAGGGTTTGCCCTTCGCCCCCAAGGTGAATTCTTCGAGCATGCCGGGCTCGCGCCGCGACGCCACGGTTTCGGGGCGGGCTTGCACGATGTAGAGCTGGCCGTCCAGGCCGTCCTTGGCCCATTCCACGTCCATCGGCGTGGGTCTACCGTGTTTGCGGCTGTAGTGGTCTTCGATAAGGACCGCGGCATCGGCCAGGCTCAGCACCTCGGCGTCGCTGATGCAATAGCGGCGCTGCTCAATCGCCGCGGTCGGCATGATGCGTGTCGTGTCGCGGCCCGCGGTCTTCGCGTACACCATGCGGATTTCCTTGGCGCCGCACTTGCGTCGCAGCACCGCGCGGTGCCCGGCCTTGAGCGTAGGCTTGAACACGTAGAACTCGTCCGGGTCGACCGTGCCCTGCACGACGGTTTCGCCCAGACCGTAGGCGCCGGTGATGAAGACGACGTCGCGAAAGCCGGTTTCGGTGTCGATCGAGAAGATCACGCCGCTGCTCGCAATGTCGGAGCGAACCATCTTCATCACGCCGACGGATAGCAACACCTTGAAGTGGTCGAAGCCGTTGGCCAGCCGATAGCTGATCGCACGGTCCTTGAACAGGCTGGCGAAACATTGGCGTACCGCGTCGAGCAGGCGCGCCTCGCCGCTGATGTTCAGGAACGTCTCATGCTGGCCAGCGAAGCTCGCGGTGGGCAGGTCTTCAGCCGTGGCCGAGCTGCGCACCGCGACTGTCAGGTCGTCGCCGTATTCGCCGCGCAGCCGCGTGTAGGCGGAGCGGATCTGCGCGACCAGATCATCGGGAAGCTTTGCGCCGTAGACGATCTCCCGGGCTGCCTGCGCGCGCCGCGCCAGGTCGTCCACGTCGCTCGGATCCAGGCCGTCGAGCGCTTCGTGCAAGCGCGGCCAGGCTTCGGCCCGATCGAGCACGTAGCGATAAGCCTGCGCGGTGATCGCGAAACCGTTGGGCACGCGCACGCCCTGGGCAGTGAGTTCGCTGAACATCTCGCCCAGCGATGCGTTCTTGCCGCCCACCAGCGGCACGTCGGCCATTCCCAACTCCGCAAACCAGCGGATGTACTTGCCCTGTGAGGTTGTCATAGCGTTTCCTTTCGATGGCGGCAGAGCGCTGCATGTCAGCGCCTCACCTCATGCTACAGACTACGAGCGCAGTTGCGATGCCACGTTGACGTGCATCAATACGCGGGCAAGCCGTCGGCTCAAACTGCGGCACTCGACGGGCAGCGTATGGAGGCGGTGATGGGCATTGCAAGCGAACTTCAGGGCAGCGTGCAAGCGCTGGTTCAATCCGGCAAGGGCATCCTTGCCGCGGACGAGAGCGCACCGACGATCGCCAAGCGCTTCGCCGCGATCGGCCTGGAGCCGACCGACGAAAACCGGCGCGCCTATCGCAGCCTGATTCTGGAAACGCCGGGCTTGGGGGAGTTCGTCAGCGGCGTGATCCTGTTCGAGGAGACACTGCTGCAACGCGCCGGGGACGCCACACCCTTGCCGCAAGTCGCGGCGCGTCAGGGCATCGTTCCCGGCGTCAAGGTGGACGCAGGCAAGATCGCGCTCGCGCTCGCGCCGGGCGATGAAATCACGCAAGGGCTGGACGGGCTGGGCAAGCGCCTCGGGCCGTACAAGGAGCAGGGCGCTCGATTCGCGAAATGGCGCGCTGTCTACAACATCACCGACACGCTGCCGAGCCGCAGCGCAATCCAGGCCAATGCGCAAGCCCTGGCGCGATACGCGGCGATCTGCCAGGAGCAGGGCGTCGTGCCCATCGTGGAACCCGAAGTCCTGATCGACGGCGGTCATTCGATGGCGCGCTGCGCCGAAGTCACGCAAGCCGTGTTGCACGAGGTGTTCAATGCCCTGTTCGAGCAGGGCGTGGCGTTGGAGCACATCGTGCTCAAGCCAAGCATGGTGCTGCCCGGCAAGGCGCATCCGCACCCGGCCCGCCCGGCCGAGGTGGCGCGCGAGACGCTGCGCGTACTGCGCCGCTGCGTTCCTGCCGCGGTGCCGAGCATCAACTTCCTCTCGGGTGGGCAGACCCCGGCGCAGGCGAGCGCGAACCTGGACGCGATGAACCGCGACGGCGTGCAACCCTGGCTGCTGAGCTTTTCTTACGGACGCGCCTTGCTCGACCCGGCGCTAATGGCCTGGGGCGGGCAGCCTGCCCGAGTGCGTGACGCTCAAACCGCGCTGCTCAAGCGGGCCCGCTTGAACGCGGCGGCATGCCAGGGGCGCTACACGGAGGCGATGGAGGCCGGCGCCTGACACCCGTTGCCGTTCGATCGCATCAGGCAGACGCCCGCCGCCAATGCGCCGACTCAATCTCGCTCGCGCTTGTGTTCTGACTCGGACTTGCGCTGTTCCTGCGAGCCCTGCTTGCGTGGCTCTTCATCGGCGCTGAGATGGCACTCGACGCAATTCTCGAAGTTCCGGATTCCTTCCTCCTGGTGCTTGCGGCGAATCTCTTCTTGCCGATGTTCATGGCAGCCGTAGCAGGTGTAGCGGCTGTAGTCATTGTTGGTGTGGCAGGTCGCGCACTTTGCGTTGTGGTCGCGGTCGAGCACGAACAGCTTGGCGTGATCCAGCGTGGCCGGCTTCCAGCGGTCCTGGCTGTGGCACAGTTTGCAATTGTCCTGAACGCGCCGGTGCAGGTTGTCGGCCGGCGCCTTGTGGCAGCCCACGCACTGCTCGCGCGTCGTGGCGCGCAGCAATGCATGCGAGAAGGGTTTGCGGCTGCGCTGCGTGAGCTTGGGGCCTTCATGGTCGCTGTGGCAGGCCATGCAGTTCTGCTCGGTCAACTCCTGGTGGAAGGCCACCTTCACGGTGCGCGCCACCAGCGGCGTGCCTTTTGATGTGCGCAGCCCTATGTCGGGCAGCGCGTGGCAGGCGATGCAGCGGCTTGAAGCCGCACCGCGCCAGGGTGAATGGCAGGCGAAACAGTCCGTCTCAAGTTCGGCGTGGCCGCGCACCAGCACGCCGGGGCTGATCATCAGGTTCGGGTAGACGAAGGCGAGCGCGACCAGTACCACCAGGTTCAGCGCGATCAGCGCCAGCACCCAGCCGCGTTTCACCTCCAGCTCCAGAACAGAAACACGGCCGTGATGTGGGCCAGCGCGAGCACCGCGAACGCGAGTGTGATCGGCAGGTGCACCGCGCGCCACTGTTTCATCACGTCAAAAGTGAGGCTGTCGCGATACAGGCGCTCTTCGAGTTCTTCGACCGACAGGCCTTGCTCACTCATGCGCGAATGCGCCTGCTGCAGGCGGCGCCGCGAGCGCTCAAGCAAAAACTTGCCGGTCAGGCCGCTGCCCACGTCGATCAACATCGCAGCCACGGCCAACCAGCCCAGGATCGCGTTGAAGTGGATGCCGGCGTGTACCAGCACGAGCAGCGAGCCGAACCACGCCATGAACTGATGCAGGCGCAGCAGCCGCGCCGGTTGACCGACGCGGATCAGCCCGCGCTTGCGCAGCGAGTAGGTGAAGGACAGCAGGATCAGCAGCGTTCCGGGGATGCCGAGCCAGCGGCCGACCCAGGCGGCGCCCAGCGCGTGCAGCAGTCGGTCGAACAGCAGGGCAGCCGCCACCAACGCGGCGAACGCCAGCGCAAACGGCAATACCTCGCGGCGCAGAAGCTTGGCTTCCATGGGGCTGTGCGTCTTTCAGGCCGCAAGGACGAGGTTGGATGCCGGCGTGCCCACGCACAACAGGCAGTGGCCGGGTGCCACGTCGTGGTCGGGCGGGCTCAAGTAGCGCACGCTACCGGCGAGCAGCTTCGTCTCGCAGGTTCCGCAACTGCCCGAGCGGCAGCCCGACTCGACGCGCACGCCGTGGCGCTCGGCGAAGTCGAGCAGGGATTCATCGCGGCCGTTCCACTCCAGCGTGCGGCCCGAGGTGTCGAATCGCACTTCGAGCGCGGGCGTGACGGTGGGGTCCACGGTGCTTGGCTCGGGCCGCGCGGCGCGCACCGACGCCGGGCCGAAAGCCTCAAAGTGAATGTCGTGCTGCGGCACGCCCCACGCGGCGAGCGCAGGAACCAGGCTCTCCATCAGCGGCGCCGGGCCGCAGGCGTAGAAGGCTTGGCGGCCGTGCGGCAAGGTGCGCTGCAGCAGCGCGGCGTCCACATGCCCGGCATGCTGGTAGTCCCGGCCCTGCACGTCGGCGGGGCCGGGGCGGCTGTACACAATACTCAGGTGGAACCGTGCATGCTGCTGCGCCCACTGTTCGAGCCGCGCCTTGAACGCATGCACGTCGCTGTTGCGCACGCCGTAGTACAGATGCACGTCGCGCCCGGGCTGCTCATCGATGCACCAGGCGAGCATGCTCAACAGCGGCGTGATGCCGATGCCGCCCGCGATCAGCACGACCGGAACGCCCGGATCGGTGTCGAGGCAAAAGTGCCCGGCGGGCGGCTTCACCTCCAGCACCTCACCTTCGCGGACTTGGTCGTGGAAGTGGTTCGATGACACGCCGGGTGGCGCGTCGGGCCTGTCCTGCGGCGGTGAGACGCGCTTGGTCGTGACCCGGTAGCGGGCTGGATCGGGCGGCGCCGACAACGAGTAACAGCGCGTGATGGCGCGCTGCGCGCCTGGCCGCGCGGCAAGCGGGTCGGCGACTTGCAATGCGAACGTGAGGAACTGGCCCGGCCGAAACGGCGGCAGTGCCACGCCGTCGAGCGGCTCCAAATAGAACGAGCACTGCGTGTGCGCGGCGTCCTCGAATTCACGGCGCGCCACGCGGAACTTGCGCCAGCCGGGCCAGGCACCGGCAGCCGGCTGCTTCGCGTTGGGCTGCACTGCCACAGGCGCCTTCGCGCCATCGCGGCCGCGCCGCCATGCCGAGAAACCGATGCCCGCGACGAGTTGCAGCAGCAACGCCGCAACGATTCCCGTGAGCAGTTGCGCGGCCGTCATGAACCCGACGTCAACCGCGCGCGCGAATCATCAACACCGGCAGCGTGGTCGCGTGCAAAAGCGTCTCGGCGACGCTGCCGAGCACCGCGCGGCCGAAGCCGCGGCGCCCATGCGTGCCCATGACGATCAGGTCGGCGTTCCAGCGCGCCGCCTCGGCGAGCAGCGTCGCGGCGATGGGTTCGCGCCGCGCTTCAACCATCGCGGTGGAGGCCGTCACGCCGGCCGCCTGGGCCTGGGCGGCGGCGCGTTCGAGAACGCCTCTCCCTTCGGCCTCAAGCGCTTCCTCGACAGCGGCGAGGTTGATGATCGGGTGCCCGAACGTCTTGGGGTGATAGGTCACGAACACCAAATGCAACTCGCCGCCATCGGCCTTGGCGAGTTTGATGGCCTCGTTCAACGCGGCCGTGCCGGGTTCGCTTCCGTCGTCTGCGACCAACAGCTTCTTGTACATGGAAGACCCCCGCAGCCCATGGCGGGACCGCATGAGCCTGACTGTGCCGTGCGCCGGGGCTGCACGCCTTGACGCAAATCAACCGCGCCTGCCGGCGGGCGGCGTGGATCAACCCAGTCGCGCGAAAGCGCGGCAGCGCGAGCCGAGGCGTCGGTGCGAATCAGTTCCTAGCCATTGGCGCTCGATTGCCTGGAAATCGGCGTTCGCTTCTCGCTCGTTGCCGACTTTCGGCCTGCCGTCGTCGTGGCTGCAGGGCGACGGCGGCGCCCCCGTTCTCCGGCCCACGCTCGCGGGGCACCGTCGAGGCCTGCGACGCCCAGCCACGTCAACACCGTGACGCCCTGGATAAGTTGAGGACACCGCGAATGGTGCCTGCGCCCGGGGGCACCACCGCCGCCCTGTTTCCACCTCCGGCGGCATGCCATGCCGTGCCAGGCCGCCTGCCACGCTGCTCGACACTGGCATGCGGCCTATCAGATCACCGTGCCGAACAACTTGCCCACGCCGAATGTCAGCGCCATCGCCAGCGCTCCCCAGAACGCGACACGCCCGGCGGCCTTTGCCACGGGCGCGCCGCCCACGCGGGCCGACAGCGCGCCCAGGCCGATGAGGAACAGCAGTGCCGTCGCCGCGATCGCGACTTCCGCGTTTGCTGCTGGCACGAGCAGCGCCGCAAGCAGCGGCAGCGCGGCGCCAGCGGTGAAGGTGAGCGCCGACGTGAACGCCGCCTGCACCGGCCGCGCCGCGGGCGTGGCGGAGATGCCCAGCTCATCGCGCGAATGCGCGCCGAGCGCGTCGTGACGCATCAGTTGCGCTGCCACCTGCGCGGCGAGTTCGGGCGTGAGCCCGCGGGATTCGTAAATCGCACCGAGTTCGCGGTGTTCGGCTTCGGGTTGCTCGCGCAGCTCGACGCGCTCGCGTGCGATGTCGGCGGACTCGGTGTCGGACTGCGAACTGACCGACACGTACTCGCCCGCGGCCATCGACATCGCCCCGGCCATCAGCCCGGCAACGCCGGCCAGCAGCAGTTCGCTGCGCCCGGCGCCGGCTGCGGCGACGCCCACCAGCAGGCTCGCGGTGGAGACGATGCCGTCGTTCGCGCCGAGCACGGCGGCGCGCAGCCAGCCGATGCGTTCGGTGCGGTGCAGCTCGGGGTGGGTGGTGCGGGGCATGGGGCAGTTTCTCAGTTCTCGCGGAAGGCCAAGCCTACCTTGGCGGCGGCAAGGCAAGCCAGCCGCCACGAGCCGCGCCTTTGACTTCCCTCAAGCCGCGCACGCCCAGGGCATGCCCCAATCGAGACCCATGTCCCCAGGAATGTGTGATGGTCCGCGAGATTTCCATTCAGCATCATGACTGGCAAAGGCGTCGAAGCGCGCCATGAGATCACCGACCCTTCATGAACGTGCGGTACTTGGCCAGCGGCAGCCCGTCGCGCTCGATGCGTGCGTTGTAGTCGCTGATCGCTTCCCTGTTCTGCTCGTTCCAGCGCTCCCAGTAGCGCCGCTGTACCTCTTGCGCGAGCAGTGCGTCCACCGTCTGAGAAATGTTCATGCCCAACTCGCGTGCCCTGTCGAGCACCTTGGCGTTCAGGCTTAAGTTGGTGGGTCGTTTGGGCGACGCATCGAAACGCAGCATTTGCATTCTCCATCCGCAATGCGCAAGGATCATGCACGAGGCCGGACGATGAACCACGCCACCGCCTGGCACGCCCTGGACACCGCGACCGCGCTGGAGCGCTTGGCGAGCAGCGCCGCGCAAGGTCTGTCGGCGCCGGACGTCGCGCTGCGCGGCGCCGAGCACGGACCGAACGCCTTGCCCGAGCCGCCGCGGCGCTCGGTGTGGCTCGTGTTCCTGCGCCAGTTCAAGAGCCCGCTGATCTACATCCTCATCGTTGCCGCGGCGCTCGCCGCGGGCATGGGCCACTTTGGCGACGCGGCGGTGATCCTCGGCGTGGTGCTGGCCAATGCGCTGATCGGCGCGTACCAGGAAGGGCGCGCCGAGCGCTCCATGGCGGCGTTGCGCCGGCTCTCGGCATTGCAGGTGCGCGTGCAACGCGACGGCCACGAGCAGGCGATTGCCGCGCGCGAGCTCGTGCCTGGCGACGTGCTTCTGCTCGCCGCGGGCGACGCGGTGGGCGCCGACGCGCGGCTGATCGATGCCGCGGCGCTCGCTGCCGCCGAAGCCGCGCTTACCGGCGAGTCGGTGCCGGTGACGAAGAGCGTGGGCGCGTTGCCTGAGGCCACGGCGCTCGCGGATCGCCGCAACATGGTGTTCTCGGGCACCTACATCACGGCGGGGCGTGCGCGCGCGATGGTCACCGCGACGGGCACGCACACCGAAGTCGGCAGAATCGCGCGCCTCACCGAAGACGCCGAGGAGCCGAAGACGCCGCTGGAGTTGCGCATCGCCCAGTTCGGCCGCTACCTGGTGGTCGCCGCGCTGCTACTCTTCGCCGCGGTCATGTTGCTCGGCCTGCTGCGTGGCTTGGCTTTTGCCGATGTGATCATGGTCGCGATCAGCCAGATGGTGTCGATGGTGCCCGAGGGCCTGCCGGTGGCGATGACGATCGCGCTGGCGGTGGGCATGCAGCGCATGGCTGGGCGCGGCGCGATCATCCGGCGCCTGTCCGCCGTGGAAACGCTCGGCTCCACCACCGTGATCTGCACCGACAAGACCGGCACGCTGACGCGCAACGAGATGACGGTCAGCGCGCTGTGGCTGCCGGGGAACCGCCTGATCGATGTCTCCGGCGTGGGCTATGCGCCGCAGGGGGCGCTCAGCGAGTCGGGCGTACCGGTCGATCGCGCCGATGGCGCTGAAAGTGCCATCGGCGCCTTGCTGCGCGCGGCGGTGCTCTGCAACGACGCCGAGGTCGTTGCGCCGCAGGACGAGCGCACGCAGTGGAGCGTACTCGGCGACCCGACCGAAGCCGCATTGCTCGTCGCCGCGGCCAAACACGGCATCGACGTTCGCGAGCTGCGTAGCCGCGCGCCGCGCGAAGCCGAACTGCCGTTCGACTCCGACCGCAAGATGATGGCGACACGCCACGCCGCGGGTGCGGCGTCGCATGGGGTGCTCATCAAAGGCGCGCCGGAAGCTGTGCTGCGGCTGTGCGGGGCCGATGGCGCGGCGGCTGTGAAGTCGGCGCGCGACGCGGTCGAAGCCCTGGCCGGGCGGGCGCTGCGCGTGCTGGCCGTGGCCGGGGTGACCGACCCTAAACAAGCGTCGAGCGTCGGCTTCGGTGCCGCTGCCGAGGGCGGGGTCAACGCCCTCGCCGAGGGCGGATTCGGCGCCACCGCCGAAGGCGGATTCGACGCATTTTCCGGCCACGCCACGCTGCTTGGCCTGATCGGCCAGATCGACCCGCCGCGCGAAGAGGTCAAGGTGTCAGTGGCGCAGTGCCGCGCCGCGGGCATCCGGCCCATCATGGTGACGGGCGACCACAAGCTCACCGGCCTGGCGATCGCACGCGAACTCGGCATCGCGCGCGAAGCCGGCGCCAGCGGCGACGGCGACCGAGCTGTGGACGGCGCCGAGCTGGAACGCATGAACGAGACCGACCTGCGCGACGCGCTGCCGCACATCGCCGTGTTCGCGCGCGTGCACCCGGCGCAAAAGCTGCGCATCGTGGAGGCGCTGCAATCGCGCGGCGACGTGGTCGCGATGACGGGCGACGGCGTGAACGACGCGCCGGCGCTGGCGCGCGCCGACGTGGGCGTCGCGATGGGCATCACCGGCACCGAAGTGGCCAAGAGCGCGGCCAAGATCGTCATCACCGACGACAACTTCGCCACGATCGTCGGCGCCGTCGAGCAGGGCCGCGTCGTCTACGCGAACCTGAAGAAAGTGATCCTGTTCCTGTTCATCACCTCGATCGACGAAGTGGTGGTGCTGCTGCTGGCGTTGCTGCTGGGTTATCGCCTGCCGTTGTCGGCGGTGCAGATCCTGTGGGTCAACATCGTCACCGAGAGCACGCTCACCGTGAACCTGGTGATGGACCCGCCCGAGGGCGACGAGATGCGCCGCGCGCCGGTGCCGCGCGATGACCGCTTGCTGAGCCCCGAGATGCTGCGCCGCGTGGCGCTGCTCGTGCCCGCCGCAGTGGCGGCGACGTTCGGCTGGTTTGTCTGGCGCCAGGCGCAAGGCGTGCCGTTCGAGGTGGTGCGCACCGAAACCTTCACGGTGCTGGCGATGTGCCAGTGGTTCAACGTGCTGAACTGCCAGTCCGCCACGCACTCGGCGCTGCGCCTGCGCATCCTGCGCAACCCCTGGCTGCTGGGAGGGCTGCTGGTCAGCGTGGTCCTGCAAGTCGCCGTGCTGTACTGGGCGCCGCTGAACGAGCTGTTCCACACCGTGCCGATCCCGCCCATCGATCTGCTGCCGCTGGTGGCGGTGGCGAGCATCGTGTTGTGGACCGAAGAGTTGCGCAAGCTGTTGGCGCGGGGCTGAATTCAGGTTGGGCAAGGATTGAGCACAGGCCTGGGAAGCTGCCAACTGGGGATGCAACCCAGAGATTGCGAAGACAGGCGAAAGTCGCTAGAGTACATCACTGAGTAAATCTACTCAGTGATAGTAAAGACACCAATGGAGCATTCCTACCGCCGCCCTATCGCCGCCAAATTGAAGGCTCGTCTGAGCGAACGGCCGCGGCTCATGCAAATCCTCGCCGGTCCGCGCCAGGTGGGCAAAACAACCCTCGTCTCCCAGGTTCTCGGTGAAAGGCCGCCCACCTCATTTCACATGATCGCGGCCGACCCGCAGGCACTGCCAGAGGCAGGGACACCGACGACACCGGCGATGCGCAGTGGTCATCTGCCGCCGTCGCCGCAGTGGTTGCAGTCCCAATGGGCGAACGCGGTTGAGCGCGCAATCGCGTGGCAGGAATCGGCGCAGCCAGGCAACCCGCAAGCGCCATTGCCTTTTGTGCTGGTGGTCGATGAAGTCCAGAAAGTCGAACAGTGGTCGAGCCTGGTCAAGGGCTTGTGGGATGCTGACCGTGCGCAGGGCACGCCGATGCATGTGGTGCTGCTTGGATCGGCGCCACTGCTGATGCAACAAGGCTTGACCGAAAGCCTGATGGGCCGCTACGAGTTGCTGCGCATGAGCCAGTGGTCGTTCACAGAGATGAACGAGGCGTTCGACATGACGCTTGACCAGTACATCCACTTCGGCGGCTACCCCGGCAGCGCACCCTTGGTCGCAGACGAGGCGCGCTGGCGCGACTACGTTCGCAACGCGATCGTCGAACCGAGCATCGACAGGGACGTGCTTGCCATGAACCGCGTGGACAGGCCGGCGCTGCTGCGCCAATTGTTCGAGCTGGGCTGTGCGTATTCAGGGCAGATCCTGTCGCTGGACAAAGCCAGCGGCATGCTGGGTCGAGGCCATACCCAGACCTTGGCTGAAAACTTGACAAGGTTGAGCCAAGCGGGCCTGTTGAGCGGGCTGCACAAGTACGCTGGCCAAGTGGTGCGCCAGCGCGCATCACCGCCGAAGTTCCAGGTGCACGACAACGCCTTGATGACCGCCATGTCCAGTTACGGGTTCGACGATGCACGCATGGACCGCAGCCATTGGGGCCGCCAGGTCGAGAGCACTGTCGGCGCGCATTTGCTCAATACGGCAGATGCCGATACGAAGCTCTTCTACTGGAATGAGCGCGACAAGGAGGTGGATTTCGTCGTTGAACATCGTGGAAAGTTGGCGGCGATCGAAGTCAAGCTGACTGCGACCGCCGGCACCCACTCGGGCCTGCAAGAGTTCTGCCGGCGACACCCGAGCGCCAAACCATGGCTGATTGGAAGCGAGGCGCTGCCGCTGGGCGAGTTCCTGCAACAACCGGCTTCGTTTTGGACGCGGTGACACCCTCACGTAGCACGCAGCTCCTGCACATGACCGAGACCCGAGTCCAGCGCCGCGCTACCCGAGTCGATGCGCAGACCGGCAGTCGCGAGACGCGACCCTTGGCCGAGTGGCGCGCGCTCTACGCTTATGTGTTGCTCGGTGACCCTGGCGCAGGCAAGTCTTGGGCATTTGAGGACGAGTGCAATGCCGTCGCGGGTGTGCCGCTGAGCGCACGCGATGTTGTCGCTGGAATTGCGCCGGCCGATCTTGCAGGGCGCACGGCGTTCATCGACGGGTTGGATGAAGTTCGCGCAGGGGCCCAGGACAGGCGGCTGCCATTCGATGCAATCCGCAAGTGGTTGCTCGATTCGGGCCGCCCGCGCTTTCGTCTGTCGTGCCGCGAGGCCGACTGGCTTGGCAGCAGCGACACAGACCGACTCAAACAGGTCGTTGCTGGAGAACAAGTGGCCGAACTGCACCTCGAGCCGCTTCTGGATGAGGACATCGAAGCCATCCTCAACAGCCGGGTCAACGAGGTGCCGGACGCACCGGCGTTTCTTTTGGCAGCCGAGCATGCAGGGTTGACGGAGTTGTTGCGCAATCCCTTGCTGCTCGACTTGACGATCAAGGCAACGGCCAGCGGCTCACGGCCCCGAACCCGCGCTGCAATCTATGAAGCAGCGTGCGGGCAACTGGCGCGCGAGCACAACGCCGAACACCTGGCGGCGAGGGAACCTCGGGCAGGCGACTCGGATCGTGTGCTCGACGATGCCGGCATGCTTTGCGCGCTCCTTCTCTTGAGTGGCAAACGCGGCATCGCCAAGCGCGGCGCAGCCACAGCGGATGCGGTTGCGCCCTCCGAGTTGCCCGGCGAGATCTCTTGGTACGACCCAGCCGCGGCCCTTGGCAGCAAGGTGTTTGCCGGCGAGGCTGATGTGCTCGTTCCGCGCCACCGAAGCATCGCCGAGTTCCTGGCCGGTCGGTCGCTGGCGAAACGCATCGAGGGTGGGCTGCCCGTTGGCCGCGTGATGGCGCTGATGCAGGGCATCGATGGCTTGCCCGTGGAGCCGCTGCGCGGCTTGTGGGCATGGTTGGCGGTGCATCATGTGCCCAGCCGCGCACGCCTGATTGCGCTCGACCCATTGGGCTTCGTACTCAACGGCGATGCGGCTTCACTTGGCGCCGATGAACGCGTGGGCGTATTGCATGCGCTGCGGGACGCGGCCGAGAAAGACCCCTGGTTCCGCAACGCACTGTGGGTCAGCCACCCGTTCGGCCCGCTGGCCAGGGCCGACATGGCTGCCGAATACGAGGCTCTCTTGCGCGATCCGCGGCGCGGTCCTGGGCATGACAGCTTCATCGATTGTGTGTTCGATGCATTGCGGCATGGAGAGCCCATGCCGTCGCTGGCCCCGTTGCTCGAACCATGGATTCAGGACGGTAGCAAGGCAAGCGACTTGCGCGTCGGTGCCTATAGAGCCTGGAAACGATGCACTGGTTTCGTGGCCGGCAAGGCGATGAGCTGGCTGCAAGCCATCAAGACGGGGGCAATACCCGACGGCGACGACGAGATGTGCGGCGCACTCCTGTGTGACCTCTACCCTGCGTACGTTGCGCCCGCGCTGGTCTTCGACCATTGGCATACGCCCAAGCGACACAGTCTGTTCGGCATGTACTGGATGTTCTGGGATCGAGCCGTATGGGCGCAGACGCCGCAGGATGGGTTCGCCGCATTGGCCGAAGGTTGGCGGCGCCTGCAACCGGCTATCACTGACGTTCGCGACTACGACGCAGCGAAGATGCCCAGCAAGGTGCTCGCTGCCGCGCTCAAGCATGCAGGCGATCAGGCCTCGGACACGACTCTCTACGATTGGTTGGGCTTTTGTCTGGACGAATACGGGTTCTCTCGACTGGAAGATCGACAGCAAATGGTTCGCGCATGGTTGGCCGAACGGCCGGGCCGGATGAAGGCCGTGACGGCCATCGGATGGTTGAACACAAGGGCCGACGAACAGGGCCACTTGCCGTTCTGGAAAACGGAGGTGCGCCTGCACGGCGCATCGCGCCCGCACGACTGGCTGTTCTGGCTGTTGGACCAAGCCGCAATCGCGCAAAAGCCCGAATTGGCGAAGTACTGCTTCTCTTGCGCAGCCCACGCAACCATCGAGCCGATGCCAGGCCTCGACGGCCCATCGATGGAACAAATCGAAGCCTGGGTCCAAGCGCACAAGGCACGCTGGCCAGACGCGCAGCGATGGCTTGAAGACGCCTGGACGATGCCGCTGGGCCATTGGAAGAGCGACGGAGGTCGCCGAAGGCGGCAGGCTCTCGTTCGGCAACTCGAAACTGAGGAGAAACGCAGGCGCAACCTCGAACCGCATCTCCCGTCCCTGCTCGACGGCTCTGCGGCACCGGGTTTGCTGTACCACGTCGCAGTCGCCCACGAGCACGGGTTCAGCAACATTCGAGGCGAGACAGCGCTGGAGCGCGTCCGCAACTACCTCGTCAGTGACGAGGCCACCGCGCAGACGGTCCTCGCGGCGTTGCCGCGGATTCTCGATCGCACCGACCTGCCCACGGTTGCAGAGGCGATTGCCCTGGAGGTCAAGGGCAAGCAGCACTACATACGACCCGCCGCCTTGCTTGCCGCACGCCTGGTTCACGAGCGCGACACGAGCACCGCGCTCAGTTGGCCCCGAGCGTTGGTCGAGCGCCTGGTGGCCTACTACCTGACCGACGGTACCGGCGAGATGCCCGGTTGGTATCGCACTTTGGCCCGCCATCGACCCGAGTGGGTCGCTCCCGTGCTGGTGCAGTACGCACGGCCGAAATTCAGGCGCAAGGGCAACCAGTTCTTCGCCGGACTGTGGGCACTGGGCAGCGAGGGTGATCATGCCGAGCTTGCGCGCTTGGCCGTACCCCCGTTGCTCGAAGCGTTTCCGTTGCGCGCCAGCGAGGCTGCACGCGGCACGTTGAACCGCTACTTGCTGTCGGCTTTGCACTTGCTCGATCGCGACCAGGCGCTCGCCCTCGTGAGCATGAAGCTGCGCCAGCAGGCGATGGATCCTGCTCAGCGCATTTGCTGGCTCGTCGCGGACCTGCCCTATCGGGCGCAGGCCGCGCAAGATCTGGCTGCGCTGGTGGGCCGCAACGAGCGCCGAGCCGTCATCCTCGGCGTCGCGTTGCACGAACAAGCGACGCTGAGTCGGGTTGCGCAGCGGCTCCTGCCCAAGGCTATCCAACACCTGATCGAGGTACTGGCGCCAAGCACAGTGCCAGACTCATGGCATTCAGACGGGATCGTCACCGTCGCCCACTATCGAGGCGACACGGTGCGAACACTGTTCTCCGTGCTAGCGGCGGAGTCCAGCGCCGAAGGCAAAGAGGTGCTGCTTGAGCTGGCCCAGTCCTGGAATCTGCGCGCCTGGAGCCACACGGTGCAATACAGCCTGCGCTCCCAGGCCGTCGCCGCTCGCGAGGCGAGTTTCCACGCGCCTGAACCGGCAGAGGTAGCACTCGTGTTGGCAAATTCGGCGCCCGCCAACCCCGCCGACCTGCGGGCCCTGGTGATGCAGCACTTGCGCGATCTGCAAGCGCAGTGGCGTGGCATCGATACGTTTGCACTCAAACTCTTCTGGCGCGACGCGGGCCACGCGCCGAAGGTTGAGAACGACTGCCGCGATCTGCTGCTCGACCGGCTGCGCGAGAGGCTCAAGCCTATGAACATCCTGGTTGGGCGTGAGAGCAGTGCGGCGCAGGACAAACGCGTGGACCTGTGCGCCGAATTCATCCGCGACGTTCGGCGAATCGCGGTGCCGATCGAGGTGAAGAAGCAAGACCATTCGAACCTGTGGACGGCATGGCGCGACCAACTGCAGCGCCTCTATGCCATCGACCCCGATTCGCAAGGCTATGGGCTGTACCTCGTGCTGTGGTTTGGCGTGAAGACGGCACCTCACCCTGAAGGCCGCAAGCCGCGCGACGCAGAGCAGCTTCGAATCGCGCTCGAAGAGCGTATTCCCGCAGCAGATCGCCACCGGTTGGCGGTACAAGTGTTGGACCTATCTTGGCCAGAAGCCTGACTCATCCCGTACTTGCATGGCACTTCGCACTGCGCCTGCGCATCCTGCGCAACCCCTGGCTGCTCGGCGGGCTGTTGATCAGCGTGGTGCTGCAAGTCGCCGTGTTGTACTGGGCGCCGCTGAATGAGTTGTTCCACACCGTGCCGATCCCGCCGGCCGATCTGTGGCCGCTCGTGGCGGTGGCGAGCGGGGTGCTGTGGACGGAGGAATTACGCAAGCTGTTGGCGCGGGGCTGGGCATGACAGACAACCGCAGCATCGCGTTTTTCGATGAGCAGTTCCGCCGTGCCAAAGACGACGCGCTGCAGCTCAATCCCTTCGAAAAACTCGCGCTGCCCTACCTGCGGGGAGAGGTGCTGGATTTCGGTTGCGGCCTGGGCAACCTGGCCTTTGCCGCGGCCGGCGCGGGCTGCGCTGTGACGGCGCTGGACGCCAGCCCGGCCGCGATCGAACACATCCGTGCGCGCGCCGCTCGCGAAGGCCATCGCGTGGTCGCATCGGTCGCGGACCTGCGCAATTGCCCGTTGACCCGCGAATACGACGGCATCGTTTGCATCGGCCTGCTCATGTTTTTCGACTGCGCGACCGCGTGGAAGGTGCTTTCCGACTTGCAGGCCCATGTGCGCGAGGGCGGCATCGCCGTGGTCAATGTGCTCGTCGAAGGCACGACCTACCTCGACATGTTCGACCCCGCGGGGTTCTGCCTGTTCGAGCCATCGCCGCTGCAACGCCGCTTCGCCGGCTGGACTGTCGAGCAACTGCAATTCGATGCCTTCGAGGCGCCCGCGAACACGCTGAAGCGCTTCTGTACCCTCGTGGCGCGCAGGCCGGCGCTGGCGCTCGCGCAGGGATCTGTCTCGGAGCATACTGTCGCGCATGGCCATCCCACACGCGAGCCCCGGTGACGCAATCGATGTACTGCCGCTGGGCCCGCGCCTGGCGGGTGCGCAGAGCGTGGCATTGTTCAAGTCGGAACACCTGGAGTTGATGCGCCTGGTGCTGCCCGCCGGCAAGGCCATGCCGCCGCACAGGGTGGCGGGCGATATCACATTGCAGTGCATCGAAGGGTGTATCGATGTCACGGCGGGTGGCAAGAGTCATGTGCTGCGTGCCGGGCAACTGCTGTACCTGCCGGGCAACGCGGAGCACGGTGTCACCGCGATTGAGGACGCGTCGGCGTTGCTCACCATCGTGCTGCGAAAGTAGAGCACCGCCGCGCGCGGCGTCAACCTTCCCCGCCGGGCCTTTGTCGATGGGCGCTCGCTCTGCTGCTGGGCTACCGTTGCGCGGTCGACCCACAGGTGCGATCGGTCGTGCCCCAGCAGTGGGTTGCAGGCCCCGCCGTCAGCGCCTTTGGCTACCGAGGAACGTCACTGCATGGCCGCGCAATGCGGCGGCCTGCGATTTGAACTCCATCGCGAGAACCAGTTGGCCTTCGGAGATGACAATGAGATCCCACTTTTCGTGGCTCGAAAGTACCCGGGAAGTTCCATGGAGGTTCGCGTCCGGACATCAAGGCGATCCAAGCCAGCTTCGCACAAGATGTCGGCAACCAGCACTTCGAGCGCCCCAACTGCGTGCCGCCGGTCACCTCGCCGCGCGTTCCGGCATCGATCTTGCCGGACTCAACCTGCTTTGCCTTGTTCTCCCCACGTGCGTCCCAATAACTTTGGACTGCCGCCTGCAGTCGTTCGTCGATATCGATCTTGCCGCTCAAGCGTCTGCCCCAAGAGCAGCCTTGTCGTCTTCGGACAAGCTGTAGAGCTCGAAGACGGCGCGATTGCACGCCACCAGGTCATTCGTCTTCGCCGCACGAATCAGCTCCTGTCGTATCTCGTCCGAAACATCCGCCCATCTCGGAACACGAATACGCCTCAGGTACTGAGCCTGAAATCTGAGGAACCCTCCGCGCATGCGGGTCGAATAGGTGGCGACGAACAAGCGGGCGATGCCCGACAGCAGCACCGCCTGCAGTGCATGCAGATCCCATTCATCGGCGGTGATGAAGTAGAGATTGTGGTGGGGATACAGCAGACCTTCTTCGTAGACGATGTGTGCTTCGCCCTTGATGTCCGGAACCAGCAGCTTGGGCCTCTTCGTCAGTGAGGGAGTGATGCGGTCGATCGTGCGGTACCAGTTGGCCGGCGCCTTTTGAGCACAGTGACGGCTTGCGATTTCGTCCTTTCGCGCTTCGAGGTAGCGTTTCAGGCGGGGGTAGTCGTCGAGATTGACCAAGCCGCCGCCGTCCGCGAAAGGGTTGATGACGCCAAATCCGCGCCATTCAACCCTGCCGTTCAAGATGTCTCGGGTCATCACCAATGGCTGCTTGCGATCGTCTTCCACGTCGAGTGCATCGAACGGGCCGATGAAGGCATGGTCCGCCCCTGTCGCGACGCCGATACCGACTCTGCATCGGGCCTCTTCAATCGTGGGGAAGTCTTGCTCAAGGCGACGCACCAAGGCGAGCGTGTTCGAGGAGCCCAGAATCCAGGGTTCGGATCCCGCAGTGACGCCAGCGAGCTCGCGCACCGTTTCAGAGTCTTTCGGGAGAAGCCTCGCCGTCAGCTGCGTGGCCAGTGCGCTCAACAGCCCGCTGTCGATCGCGGGCCTGTAAGCCAGGCGTGTCATTCCCGGCCGTTCGCGCGTGATGATGGTGATGGCGGGATAGGCGATCACGTCGGAATGGAAGGCCGAGGTGTCGGTCATATCGACGTGGACCTTCAGGTGAAACTCTTTGGCCACCAGAGCACGCAGCGGCCCGCCGTAGCGGTTTTTCATCCAGCGATCTGCGCAGATGAACCCGAGCGCACCGCCCTTGTTCAGCAGCCGCAACGAGCGTTCAATGAATGGGATGTAAAGGTCCGCACGGTCGTAGACCGTGGTGTACCGGCTTCGGTATTCGGCAAGCAGCACGTCCGGGATCATCTCTTGGCGCACGTAGGGAGGATTGCCGATGACCACGTCAAAGCGTTCGGGCAGCCGCGTCAATAGAAAGTCCCCGTGCTGCAGCCAGCGATCCGCGATCGCCGCTGCGGTCCGAGCAGCGATTCCGGCACCCATGAGTCGGGCAATGAGACCTGCATGTGTTCGATTGAACGTGTCGCGATGCAACTCCACTGCACGGATGGAGTCGCCCAATGCTTCCAGCGGCGACGCAGTCTGACCCATCGATTTCCATGCGCGCAGCAGCCGGTCAATCGCCGGGAACAAGAAGTCGCCATTGCCGAACGATGGCTCCAGCAGCTTCATCTGGTGCAGTGGCCGGTCGCTGCTGTAGCCGGTCAGGTCGAGAATGAAGTCCACAACCTCGCGGCGCGTATAGATCGCCCCGCGCTCCTCGACCCCGCCCGCGTTGGCCAGCTCTTCGACCGCCGCGGTGACAGGGCACAGGCCAGGCAACGACGACTGGCTGAGCTGAAGATTGAAAGTCATGGCAGCCAAAGAGGTGCTTGTGCTTGTGCGTCGATTGGACGCGATGAACCCGTACTGTATGCAACATCAGTATAGCGTGCGCATCCCAGGTAAGAACGTTTCGGGAGTGAGGCTGCGCGCTCTTCGAGTTGGCGCAAGCGTTCGGCTTGGGCGCGGTAGGCGCGCTCAACGTCGGGCGCGTCGAACGCGGCGAGCACGCTCGCGCGGTGCGGGGGCAGTCTCGCTGAGCGTCATTCTTCCTCGCCGTTGCCTTGCCCCACCGCCGCATTGCCGCGACGCCGGCTGAACTGGCGCTTGCCGCGCTGCAACGCCGCGTACTCGCGCAGGCGCGCCGCGATGCGCCCGTTGATGCTGTCGCGCTGCGGCGCCAGTGCCTGCCCGGCGGGCAAACCGGTGAGCACCTCCATCGCCTCGTCGACATTGCGCACCGAATGGATCGCGAAGCGCCCGGCCGCGGCGGCCTCGATCACCTCGTCGCTCAGCATCAGTTGCGCGACGTTCGCGTGCGGCACGATCACGCCGTGCGTGCCGTCCAGGCCGCGCGCCGCGCACAGCTCGAAGAAGCCCTCGATCTTCTCGTTCACGCCGCCGATCGCCTGCGCGTCGCCGAACTGGTTCACGGAGCCGGTGATCGCGAGTGACTGTTTGATGGGGATGTCGCCGATCGACGACAGCAGCGCCACGAGTTCGGCGAGCGACGCGCTGTCGCCCTCGATCAGGCCGTAGCTCTGCTCGAACACCAGGCTCGCCTGGATGGCGTGCGCGTGCAGGCGCGAATAGCGCGTCGCGAGAAAAGCGCCGAGGATCAGCACACCCTTGGCGTGCAGCGGCCCGCCGAGGTGCGTTTCGCGCTGGATGTCCACCACCTCGCCTTCGCCCAGGCGTGTCGTCGCGCTGATGCGCACCGGCTCGCCGAAGATCTGGTCGCCCACTTCGTAGACCATCAGGCCGTTCACCTGGCCGATGTGCTCACCCTGGGTTGCAATCATCTGATGGCCGCGCACCAGGTCCTGCTGCAATTTCTCGTGGATGCGGCTGGAGCGGCTGCGCCGCGCGGCGATCGACGCGGCAACGTCGGCCGCGTCAATGCGCTGCCGCTTGGCCGTGCGTGCGATGTGATCCGCTTCGAGCCACACGTCGAGCAGATGCTGAACCGACGCGCTGATGTGCGTCGCGTCGCCAGCGCGGCGCGAGCCGTGTTCGAGCAGGCGTGCCATCGCGTCGCTGCTCGCCGGCAGCAGCGCCTGGGCATGTGCCTGCGAGCGCAGCGCCAACGCCAGCGCGCGCTCGGTGTTGGCGTCGCGCGGCAGTTCGTCGCCCAGGTCGGCGATCACGCGGAACAATGGGTTGAACTCGGGGTCGTCGGTCTGCAGCTGGAGCACGAGTTCGCGCTCGCCGAACAGCACGACTTTGAGCGCCAGCGGAATCGGCTCGGGCTCAAGCGGCACCGTGGCGATGAGGCCGGGCGCTTCGGGCGGGTCTTCGATGCGAACGTGTGCGCGCAGCAAGGCGCGCTTCAGTGCGTCCCAGGCGAACGGCTGGGCGAGCAGTTTCGCCGCGTCGATCAGCAGGTAGCCGCCGTTCGCGCGGTGCAGAAACCCCGCCTGGATGAAGCGGTAGTCGGTGAGCAGCGTTCCCATGCGCGCCACCTGGCCGATGCGGCCCACCAGGTTGCCGTGCGTCGGGTGATCGGCGACGACGATGGGCGAGCCCTCGGTGCCGAGATCGACGAGCACGTTGATCTCGTAACCCGCCAGGTCGGTCGTTCCGGGCGTCGGATTGCGTGCTTCGGTGCTGGCGCGGAACATGTCGGGCCTGGCGAGCACGTCGGAGCGCACTGCGTCGAGGTATTCGAGCACGCGCGGAGCGTCGGCGTAGTGCTGTTTCGCGTCATCGAACGCGGCTTGCACCGCCACCTCGCTCATCGATCGCTTCAAGCTGCGCAGGCGGTCGGCGTGTTCCTTGTGCAGGCGCACCGAATGGCGCAGCGCCATCGCCAAGCCCTGGCGTTGTGCCGCTTCGCCCACCGCCTGCACGGCCTGCTCGGCGCGCTCCTTGAATTCGGTGTTCAGCCGCGCCACCGCGTTCACGTACTCTTCCGATTCGAACGTTGCGGGCAAGGTGGCGCGCAGGTCGTCGACGAGTTCGCGCATGTGCCGGCGCAACTGTGCGCCGCGCCCGGGGGGAAGCTGCAGCGCGAGCGGCTGCTGCGGTTGTTCGAAATTGTTGACATAGACCCAGTCGAAACGCTGCACCGTGTAGCGCTCCAGTTGCGCCGCGATCGCCTGACGCACCAGGGTTTTCTTGCCCGAGCCCGGTGGGCCCATCACGAACAGGTGGTGGCCGGGACGCGCCATCGCGATGCCGTACTCGACGGCGGCACGCGCGCGTTCCTGGCCGACGATGGCGTGGGGGGTGCCAGTGCCCGCGGGCGTGCCTTGCGGCGCGCCCGTGGTGTCGTCCAGTCCGAGCGATGCCGCGTCGCAGCGGGTGACCAGTTCGGTGGGGGTGAGCAATCGGGCAGGCACGCCCGAGTCTAGGAGACTGTCGGACTTGGGGAGCGTCGGCTGCAAATTGGCCGCAGCGGTCCATTTTTCGCCAGCTTCTTGCCCCATAGCTGGGCTATGGGGCTGCGAATCCGGCAAAAACTGTCCTCGCTGGGGCCAACTTTCGCTTTCGGCGCCCCAGGTCCGACAGGCTCCTGGATCGACAGCGTCAGCGCCAAGCCGGCACCGATCACCGCACGCCGGAGTGTCGCAATGCTCCGGATTCGACATCGAGTGGCCTGCGACCCCCTTCGGCGGGCGCCGCCATCATCTCGATCACTCAATCGGTGACCCACCTCGCGACCCGCCGCGCGGTAATGCCGATCTTGTGGCAACGCAGGGGGCCGGAAGCGGCACGAGACAGGTCAACTTGCCGCACGGCTGCTCGCCATCGGCGCGTGCCCGATTGCAAATTTCCTGCGGTGGGCAATGGCAATCGCACGCGTGAGCGCGCAAGCGCGCCACCTTGCTCACGGGCCCTTCACTGTGGTGGTGATCACGGTGTCGACAACATGGACAGCCACCGATTCCTGGCCGCGCTTGACGGTGCAGCCCGAGGCGCTGAGCAGCGCGAATGAAACAACGGTAATTCCGAGAGTGATACGAGTGCGCATGGTGAAACTCCAATGGAAGTTGAAACGTGATCAGCTTGAACGGGCGGGGTCGAGCCCCACTGCCCTGGTGCGGAAAGTTCCGCGGGTCAAGACGAGCACATTTGCTGCGGCCTGCCTGCTCGCAGCCAAGGTGCTCCCTGCCGACCTTACCGGGCGGGCTGGGTCACTGCATCTTGTTGAAGAGTGACCGCGATCTGTGCCAGCAGCCTGCCGTTTGCCGAGGCACCCGTGCTCACGGAAAGCATCTTCCCGCCCAACACGCTTCCTTCCAGGTGCGCGGTCCTGCCGATCGTCACGGCGCCGACGACCTGCCAGAACACGTTCTTGGCTTGTGCACCGCCGGTCAGCATCACCCGGGTCGCGTTGGCCTGGGTCAGGGTTCCCGCGATCTGGAAGATGAAGACATCGTTCGGGCCACCCGACAGCGTGACATTCGTCGAGATCAGAACACCGGTACTCCACTTGTAGAGGCCAGGAACGAGGGTCAACCCGCCAATCTCGCCCGCACCCAGTTCAGCGGTGACACCGAGCGCGATACGAGGGTTCATGGTGAATCAGTAGTGTCCGGTTAAAAGTCGAACAAGATCAACTGGTTATCGGCGATGGGTGTGTCGGGTTGGGATCGATCGGGCTGCAAGGCGCGTGAAACCTCGGTTTTCTCGAAGACCGAGACCGACAAGATCTGTAGACATGT
>JANOLJ010000084.1:0-2600 GCA_031419715.1 Burkholderiales bacterium
GGCGCCGCTCGGTGTGCGACGGCCTGTTCTACGACCGGCGCGGCTTCAACATCTCATACGACCCGACGCAAGATCCGGACGGCAAGATTCTTGAGCGCACCTTGCTCGCCGTCGGGCCGGTGGGCGCGGGCATCAACCTCGAGTACTACTTCTCGACGGTGGACACCAAGCGCTACGGCAGCGACACCAAGGTACCGCACAACGTGACCGGCATGTTCGCGATCATGGAAGGCGCAGCCAGCGATCTGCGCACCGGATTGCCTTCGCAGATGACGGAAGTGCACGAAGCGATGCGCCTGCAGGTGATCGCCGAGACGACGATGGAAATCGCCGGCGCGATCTACGGCCGCCAGCCGGCGATTCAGGAGCTGCTCAACGGCGAATGGATTTTGTTCACCGTCATCGACCCCGAAACCGGCGAGTGCAACACCTTCGTTCCCGGCGTCGGTTTCGAAAAGCGCGATGAGCCGCTCACGCCCATTCCGACCGTGCCCGACTCGTTCTCCTACTACAAGGGCAAGTACGAGTGCTTCCTGCCACCGGCCTTCGTGTCGCGGCCGGCCAAGGCCTGGAAGCAGTAACGCCCAACGAACCGCCGAACGAAACGCAGGAAGCCACTGTCATGTTCGATTTCAACACCATCGTCACGCTCATTGTTCTCGCCCCGTTCCTGGCGGCGTTGGCCAATGGCATCCACCTGATCGCCAACGAGTCCTTCTGGGACTGGCGCACCACGCAACGCATCGCCTGCGGCTCGATCCTGGTGTCGTTCGTCGGCAGCCTCTGGGTCTTCGCCCAGGTGCTGATCGACCCGACACCGCGCGAGGTGATCGTCTACAGCTGGTTGGTCTCCGGCGACCTGGCCGTGGACTTCGCGTTCCTGATCGACTCGCTGTCCGCCGTGATGATGCTCGTCGTCAGCGGCTTCAGCTTCGCGATCGCGATGTTCTCGCGCAACTACATGCACCGCGACTTCAGCTTCACGCGCTACTTCAGCGTCGTCGCGCTGTTCGTGTTCGCGATGCTGGTGCTGGTGATGGGCAACAACTTCGTCATGTTGTTCCTCGGCTGGGAGTCGGTCGGTGTGTGTTCCTACCTGCTGATCGGCCACTACTACAACCGCACCTCGGCGGCGCGCGCCGGCACCAAGGCGTTTGTCATGAACCGCGTCGGCGACGCCGGCTTTCTGATCGGCATCTTTCTGATCTTCGTCAACCTCGGCTCGGTCAATTACACGGAAGTGTTCGCCAAGGCGTCGAGCCTGGATGCCTTCACGGCCAACGCCATCGGCCTGTGCCTGTTGCTCGGCGCGATCGGCAAGTCGGCGCAGTTGCCGCTGGGCACCTGGCTGGCCAAGGCGATGGAAGGGCCAACGCCATCCTCAGCGCTGATCCACGCGGCGACGATGGTCACCGCCGGCGTCTACATGCTGGCCCGCGCCCACGCCATTTACGACATGGCACCCGCGGCCATGGCCGTAGTGGTGGTGGTCGGTGCATTGACGGCGGTGTATGGCGCAACGGTCGGCCTTGCGCTCACCGACATCAAAGGCATTCTGGCGTTTTCAACGACGACGCAACTGGGCTTGATGTTCGTCGCCTGCGGCCTGGGCGCGTACCCGGTGGCGATCTTCCACCTAGTGGCGCACGCCTTCTTCAAGAGCTATCTGTTCCTCACCGCACCGTCGATCCTGCACCACTTTCACGCCTTCCCCGAACCGGGAGCGATCGACAGCCGGCACACACCCGTTCCAGTGGCCTACTGGGCCGTGCTGGTGGGCTCGATCGCCATCGGCGCCTACCCCTTCCTCGGCGAGGCGTTCGGCGTCACTGGCGCGCGCGGCCTGAATGCCTCTTACTACGTGCTGCTCGCGGCTGCCGCGATGGCACTGTTCACGGCCGTGTACTTCGGCCTGACGATCGCGCATCGCATCTTCAGCCACGGCCACGGCGGCGACGACCACGCGCATGGCGCCGACGGCCATGACCATGGCGCGCATGCCAGCGCACACAAGCAGCCAGGGCACTTCGCGGTGCCTGTCGTCAGCCTGCTCGTCGTGCTGGTCATCGGCTACGCGCTGGACGTCCTGCCCGGCGGCATGGAGGGCACCTGGTTCGGCAGTTACATGGCGCCCGTGGTCTCGTTGAGCCCCACGGTGGCGAGCCAGTCGGCGTGGGGTTATCTCGCGGCCGCGGCGATCGGCTTGATGTTCGTCTCGGCCTGGACCACGGCGCTGTTCATGGGCCGCTACCAACCCGAGGTTCCGGGCACGGCGCTGCTCAAAGCACGCAAGCTCTACAACCTGGCCCTGCACCGCTTCTATATCGACGAGTTCTACAGCCGCTACGTGGTGGGCAACGCGGTGCGTCTGGGCAAGCTGTTCGAGCGCTTCGACGGCGAAGTGATCGACAAGGCCGTGGGTGCACCCGTTCCGGCAGAGCGAATCGGCAGCGCCAGCGCCACCTGGGAGTCACGCTTCATGGCCGCCAAGGCTGCCGGCGTGGCCGGCGCCCTGGGATCGTTGGCCGAGCCGCAGGCCGCGGCCATCGAACGCAAGGCCGAGGAGGAAACCGGCGGCATGCTGAATTGGCTGACACGCA
>JANOLJ010000085.1:0-12599 GCA_031419715.1 Burkholderiales bacterium
GAGCCTTCTTTGGCGACCCAATCATGCTCCAGGTAGCGCCAGGCGCCGCGTATCACATAGCCGGTCACCCACGACGGATGAATGTGACGCGACAGCATTCCGGCCTTGCGCACGCGCAGCAAGTTGCACCAGGTGCCGGTCACGGTATTGAGCAGCAATGGCCGGAACCAGACGCCCGGAGCCTGCGGCACCCAGACCCGTTCGTCGTCGGGAATCGCCTGCATCGCGATCTCGGGTTGGATGCCCGGCAGCTGAACGATCATCTGTTTTCCTTCATGCAATGAGATAGCCGCCATCGACCGGCAGCACCACGCCGGTGACAAACCGAGCCGCCGGGCTCGCGAGAAAGAGCACCGGGCCGGCCACGTCTTCCGGCGTGCCCCAGCGGCCCAGCGGCGTGCGCGCCAGGATCGGCGCGCTGCGTGCCGGGTCGTCCTTCAGCGCCTGCGTCAGCGCTGTGGCGATCCAGCCCGGTGCCACCGCGTTCACGCGGATGGCGTCCACCGCATAAGCGATCGCCAGGCTTTTGGTCAGTTGCGCGACGCCGCCCTTGCTGGCGCTGTAACCCGGCACGAGGCCGCCACCGAAAAAGCTGAGCATCGACGCGGTGTTGATGATGCAACCGGCGCGCGCCTTCAGCCCGGCGCGCGCTGCGGCGCAGACGCGCATCGTGCCGGTGAGGTTGATGTCCACCGTATCCGCGAACGCCACTGGGTCGTGCTCGGCGCCGCGACGGATCACGCCGGCACAGTTCACAACGACATCGAGCTCGCCGAGGCCTTCGACGAGCGCGATCACCGCGGCGCCGTCGCGCACATCGAGCTGGCGCAGCTCGATGCCCGGCATCGCGCGCGCGGCGGCGACCTCGGCGTCGGTGGCCCCGGTCGCCACCACAGCATCACCCGCGGCCGCGAACGCGCGCGCGATGCCCGCGCCGATACCGCTCGTCGCACCCGTGACGAGCACGCGACGCATCGGCCTCGCGGCAGGCTCAGGGCTTGAAGACAAAGCCGGGCCCGATCGCCACGTCAGCGGGAATAGGCGGGAGGTCGGAGAACAACTCGGGCTTGTCTTTCATGACCTTCAGCATGTGCTTGGGCTCGATGTGCTTGTTCACATCGAACGTCGCCTTCAGGATGCCCAGGCGGTTCAACCGGTCCTGCGCCGCCCACATCGCCCGGTAGTTGTTCGCCGACAGGCGCCGGTCGTTTTGCTGGATGTTGAACTGCATCGCGGCTTCCGCCACATCGAGTTTCAGCCCCGGGATCCAGCGTGTGGCCACCTGCGCGGCGAGCTTGGGATTGGCGCGCATCCACTTGTCGCCCTCCGCCACCGCGGCGAGGAATTTCTCGATCGCCTCGCCGTTCTTCTCAACCCAGCCGCGCGTGGCGACGTTGAAGCCGAGGTAGGAGATGACGTCGCCGCCGCGGATCACCGCATACGCGCCCGGCACATCCTTCTGCGCGATGATGGGCCACGGGTCCCAGGCGGAAAACGCGTCAATGCCCTTGGCCAGCAGCGCGACCGTCATGTCCGGCGGCGGCGTGTTGACGAGCGTCACGTCGGCCGGCGTGAGCCCGGCTTTTTCGATCAGCGCGAGCGCATACAGGTGATTGATCGTGCCGAACGACGCGGCGATCTTCTTGCCCTTCAACGTGCCCAGATTGTTCTTGTCGATGCCCGAGCCCTCGCGCGCCACGAGCGCCATCGTCGCATCCGACCCCAACCGCGTGGCGCTGCCGCTGTAGTTGCCCAAGGCCACCAGGTCCATGCCGCGCAGCACCGCGCCGATCATCGGCACGCCCACCTGCACGATGTCGCTCTCTCCCGCCTGCAACGCGTTCAGCGCATCGACCCCGGTGGCATAGGGGCGCGCCACCATCACGTCGAGCCCATGCTTTTCGAAGAAGCCGCGCTCCAGCGCGATCGGCAGGCCGACTTGGTCGATGCCGGCCACCATGCCGGCCTTCAGTTTCACGAGCGTTTGCGCCACGGCGCTCGCAGGCGCTGCGGCGGTGAAGGCGAGCGTTGCCACTTGCGCCATGATCACGAGCAACGATGTGGCGGCGAAACGCCACGACCCCAGCCACTTGCATCTTTTCATCTCGGTCTCCTCGGTTGGTTCTTCATTCTGCGGGCAACGGCGCGACGCGCTTGACCCAGTAAGGCTGCGCCACCGCGTTCAGCTTCGCGAGGCTGACGCCACGCACTTCGATCGATTCATCCTGCGTTCCCGAGACGCGACCATGCTGCTGAAACGCCAGCACATGAAACCGCTCCGGCGTGAAGCGCAGCGTCACGAGCACGTTGACCTGGCCCCTGGCGTTGGGCACGAAGCCGGGCATCACCTTGCTCGGGGCCACCAGCACCAGGCCCACTTTCCACAGCACAAGCGCGATGATCGCACCGATCACGATGCGGCCTCGGGTCGATGCTGCGGCCTCGCGCATCATGCCCATGGCGGCATCCTTGCGCCTGGGCCGCCAAAACTCGTGGCGCGCGTCGAACCGCGCTTCGCACCCACCTTCGCACCCACCCTCGCACCCACCCTCGCACCCACCTTCACACCGACCATCATGCCGCCCTCACCTGCTGCAGAACGCGCGCCGCCAAGGCCTTGAAGCCGGCGTCTTCGATGAGCCCATCCCACGAGCGCGGCCGCGGCAGGTCAACTGGAATGTCGTCGAGCACGGCACCCTGCGACAGCACGATGACGCGATTCGCGAGGAACACCGCTTCGTTCACATCGTGCGTGATGAACAGTACCGTGGAGCGCCGCTGCGCCCAGATGCGCGTCAGTTCTTCCTGCAGCGTCATGCGGGTCTGCGCGTCCACACTCGCGAAAGGTTCGTCCATCAGCAGCACAGCGGGTTCATTGGCGAGCGCGCGCACCACGCCCACGCGCTGCTGCATGCCGCCCGACAGTTCATTCGGGTAGCGCTCGGCGGCGTGGGCCAGGCCCGCGAGTGCCAGGTATTCGCGCGCGATGTCGTGGCGCTTGCCCTTCGGCATGCCGCGCATCTTCGGTCCGAACGCGACGTTGTCGAGCACGGTGCGCCAGGGGAATAGCGCGAACGACTGGAACACGACGCCGCGGTCCGGCCCCGGCCCGGCGACCGCGCGGCCGTCGACGCGGATCTCGCCGCCGGTGGGCGCAAGAAAGCCGGCGATCATGTTCAGCAGCGTCGTCTTGCCGCAGCCCGAGGGCCCGACCACCGAGACAAAGTCTCCGGCGTCAACGTTCAGCGAGATGTCGCGGATCGCGTTCACCTGCTTGCCCGCGAAGGGGTCGAAGTAGGTCTTCTGCAGGCGCTCGATCGTCAGGCTTTTCATCGCGTCGTTCTCATCGAGTGACCAAGCCCCAGCGTTCCCCGGTGGCACGCTCGATCGGCGCCAGCACCCAACTGTCGACGATGTACCAAAGCACGCCCAGCACCACCATGCCCAGCATGATCTCGACCACCGAGCCGGCGCGGCGCGCGTCGAACATCATGAAGCCGATGCCGCTGGTGCCGACGATGATCTCGGCGGCGATCAGCGCGCGCCAGCCAAAACCCAGGCCGTTGCGCAGCCCGGTCATGATGTTGGGCAACGCGCCGGGCAGCACCACCTCCCAGACCACCCGAAACTTCGACGCCCCGAGCGACAGCGCCGCACGGTGCAGCTCCAGCGGCACGCTGCGCACGCCCAGCACCGTGTTCAGCACGACCGGGAAGAGCACGGTGTAGACGATGACGAAGATCATCGTCGTCAGGCCGAAGCCGAACCAGATCAGCAGGATCGGCAGCCAGGCGATGTCGCCGATCGCCTGGAAGAACAGCAGCACGGGCCACAGCAGCCGGTGCGCCGAATCGCTCAGGCCCACCAGCAGCCCGAGCGGTATGCCGATCGCCAACCCCACTGCCGTACCCGCCGCCAGGCGCAGCACGCTGTCTTCCAGGTAGGCGGGCAGGATGCCGTTCCACACCAACGTGCCGAACTTCTCGATCACTTCCACCGGACCGGGAAAGAACACCGGCGGAAAGATGCCGGACCGCGCGACCGCTGCCCAGAGCAGCACGACGGGCACGAAGGGGACGAGCGACGCGAGCGCGGGGAAGCGCGTCGTCCAGCGCACGTAGGCGCCCCAGAGGCGCTGCCAGGGTGAGACGGAGGCGGCGTTCACTGGGCTTCCTCCGTGCTTGGCACTGCTGAACCCGCCAAGGGACCCGCAGGGACCCCTTCGTGGCGCTGAGCGGCCCGGCGACTCATGCCGCCCTCACCATGCCCCAGCGCTCGATCGTCGAGCGCTCCAACGGAGCGAGCAGCAAGCGGTCAATCAGCAGCCAGAGCGAGCCGATGATGATCATGCCGAGCACGATGACCTCGGTGCGATAGAAGTCGCGCGCGACGAACAGCATGTAGCCCAGGCCCACGTTGGTGGCGATCATTTCAGCCGCGATCAGGCCGCGCCACGCGAAGCCCAGGCCCGTGCGTATGCCGGTCACGATGTTCGGCAGCGCGCCGGGCAGCAGCACTTCGGTGAGCAGTTGCCAGCGGCCCGCGCCGAGCGATGCGGCGGCGTGGCGCAGTGGCATCGGAATGCCAGTCACGCCCAGCAGCGTGTTGTAGGCGACGACGAAAAACACCGCATTGAAGATGACGAACGTGATGGCGCCAAAGCCGTAGCCGAACCACAGCGTGGCAATCGGTATCCAGGCGATGCCGGCGAGCACCGAGAAAAAACGCAGCAGCGGCGTGAAGAAGGTAGAAACGCCGCGGTTGATGCCCATCGCAATGCCCAGCGGCACGCCCACGATGATGCCGATCAGCGTGCCCAGGGCGATGCGGCCGAGGCTCGCGCCGATGTGGCGGATCAATGTGCCGTCGAGCACAGCGTCGGCTCCCGCCATCGCCACCGGCGCGATCGCCGGAAAAACCCGCGGGCTCACGTCGAAGCCGCGCACCACGGCCTCCCAGATCACGAGCAAGGCGAGCAACGGCAAGACGAAGATCGCGGCGGATGCGATGCGCCCGGGCCTCCTCATGCGGGCCGGATCCTGGTGTCGTGACTCATGGGTTTTGACAACGCGGCCCTGCCTCGATGCGATTCATGCAGTCTCCCTCTGCTGTTGTTCCGCCTGCGGCCAAGGTACCACTGCCGCGCCCGCGGCGGCACTGGGGAATGCACTCGGGCTTGAACCCTCCGGCCGGCGAAGTCCAGCTCGTGCCAGGCCTGGTATTGCCACAGGTGCCGTGCAGCGCGCGGACATTGATCCTGCGCGTACGCCTGGCCGGACCAAGCGCGCCCGGGTCAACGCACGTGACAATGCCCCCATTCCCAACTGCCGCTGAAGGCCCCCATGCTGAAGTTCTACTACTCCCTCGCCCCGAACCCGATGAAGGTGGCGCTGTTTCTCGAAGAGGCTGGGCTGCCCTACGAGGCGATCGCGGTGGACACGCGCAAGGGCGAGCAGCACACCGCAGCGTTCTTGGCGTTGAACCCGAACGCCAAGGTGCCGGTGATCGTGGACGGCGCGGCCACCGTGTTCGACAGCAGCGCGATCCTGCTCTATCTGGCGGACAAGACCGGCCAGTTCCTGCCCGCGCCGCAAGACCGCGGGCCGATGCTCTCGTGGCTGATGTTCACCGCCTCGGGCATCGGGCCGTTCACCGGCCAGTGCGTGCACTTCAAGCACTACGCGCCCGAGCCCGTGCCGTACGCCGTGAACCGCTACGACTTCGAAGCCTGGCGGCACTGGAAGCTGCTGAACGCCCACCTCGCCGACCGGCCGTGGATGGTGAGCGAGCGCTACACGTTGCTCGACATGGCGGTGTGGGGCTGGGCCCGCGCCATACCGTTCGCGCTGGGCGCGCAAGCCTGGGAGCAATTGCCCCATGTGAAGCGGCTCTTCGACGCGGTGAACGAACGCCCTGCCGCGCAACGCGCCGCCGCGCTGAAGGACCGGCACGCCTTCAAGACGGAGATGGATGACGAGGCGCGGCGCGCGATGTTTCCGCAGAACGAGAGGCTGAAGGTTTGACCTTGTCGCGAGTCTTGGTGCACAGCGTTGGATCCCGGCGTGCGCCGGGATGACGAATTTCTCGTGGGATTGCAGGTGTGTCAGACCCACACCTGCAACACATAGTCAAACGGCGCCTGGCCGTTGAACAGGTCAACGCGTTGCAGCTTGACCCGTAGCGAACCATCGGCGCCACGCAGCAGCGTGTGCTGGTAGCGCCCGCCGAAGTGGCGCACGTTGTCGCGGCGCAGCTCCATCATGTGGAAGCGCGAGCGCACGCGAATTTCAATGTCATTGACCGCTTCGAGCGCGACGTGGCTGACCAGATGGTTCGTCTCCCACATCGGCGCCTGTGACCAGGCGTTCGGGTGGCTGACGCGGCCCTTGCGGATTTCCATCATCAGCTTGTCTTCGGCAAAGATCGACGGCGAGCCTTCCCATTCGGTTTGCTCCGGGGTCACCGGCATCCAGTACACGCCTTGCGCATCGAACAGGTCGATCCACGCCTGCCAGTATTTGCCGTCCAGCAGTTCGGCCTGCCGGTAGAGGAACTGCTCGACCTCGCGCTGCAGATCGCCAGCGCTCACGATGCCCGCTGCCGGCAGGCCGCTCGCCGCAAGCGCGGTGCCGGCCTGAGGTGCGCGCGGCGAGTGGTCGGGCTCGACGGCCTGTGCGCCGGTGCGCTGCGCGGATTGATTTGCTTCGATCACCACATCCTGCGCGAGCAGGTGTTCGAAGTCGGGGCCGGCGGTGGGGATAGCTTTGGATGTGCTCATGCTGTGCCTGCCCTTCACGCCGCCAGGTACTTCGTCCACGCCGCGAACTGGTTGCGCATCACCGCTTCCGACGTGCCGTGGTTCGAGTAGGTGACGCCGTTTTCGACCCGGTCGTCGCCGAAGTAGCGGTGAAAACTCACCCAGTCGCCGCCCTTGGACATGAGCCCCCATTGGCCTTTCGTCCAGTTCTCCAGGTCGTCGGCATTGATCATCGTTGCCGGCGAGTTGACGAGGTTGTAGTACCACAGGCTGCGGCGGTAGATCGCCTCGGGCGCACCCTTCAATCGGAAGTGCCAGATCTCCGACAGCGTCTTGTCCGCCGAGATCGGCCTCAAACAGCGCAACTGCTGCAACGGCGATTGCACCGACAAGTACGGATAGACGAGCACATGGTGAATGCTGCGCGACAGGTACTCCTCCGTTTTCTCCTTGCCGTAGGCATTCACGAGCAGCGCCTCGTATTCCAGCGTGTCGGGGTCCTGCGGGCGCAAGCCCATGTAGGCCTTCAAGATGCCGTGGCCGCGCGGGAAGTTGATCGTCTGCACGCTGTCCCACAGCTCGAAGCTCGACGCGAACGTGGACAGGTAGTGGTAGTAGAGCGGCGCCGCACCGGTCTCGGCCTTCACGCGCTTTTCGACGCGCCCGGCCGCGATGCCGGTGGACTGGTGCGTCACGGACGGGTGCAGTGCGTCGAGCTGGTTCTCCATGAAGAACTTCCAGTTCGAATGCTGGATGACGCGGTGGCAGACGGGTACGACTTCCACTTCGCCGACGGGCGAGCGGTCGCACATGTCGTCAAACGCAATGCGCGCTTCGCCGAGGAATTCGCTCAAGCCCGGGCCTTCGTGGACCAGACTCGCGAAGACAAAGCCACGATAACTTTCAACGCGCGCCGCGCGCTTCATGCCGCAATCGGGGTTGTCGCGCGTCATGCGCGTGCCCTCGTAGCCCTGGGCCAGCGGGATCGCGCGCACGCTGCCGTCGAGATGAAAACTCCACGCGTGGTAGGAGCACACAAACGCGGCACCGGTGTTGCCGCGCTGGTTGCCGACGATCTTCACGCCGCGGTGCGGGCAGCGGTTGTAGAGCACACGCACGCCGCCGTCGGCATGGCGCACCATGATCATCGGCTGGCGGCCTATCGTCACCGCGTGGTAGTCGCCGGGAGCCTTGACCTGCGACTCGTGGCCGCAGTAGACCCAGGTGCGCTCCCAAATGCGCTCCATCTCCAGATCGAAGATCTCCGGGTCGGTGTAGACATGTTTGTGAACGCGGTCGGGTTCGACTAATTTCTGTAGATTCATTCACTCCCCCAGTGTGACTTGAGCGCCGCACAAGAGTCTACGGTGCCGCCCGGCAGCTGACCACGGACCATCCTCGTCTGCGGTGGCAAGCCTCGCGCAGGACAAGACGAGGTGCAGCCTGTGCATTGTCGTGAAGTAGACTGCTTCGGATTCTTTATGAGCTATCCGATCGTCACAATCCCTGCGGACGCTCGCGAAGATACCGAGCAGCTTGGCAGCAAGCCCAAGTTCTGGGTGGTTCTGAATGGCGAGCGATGGTTGTTCAAGGAAGCCCGCGCCGACACTGGCGAAGACTGGGCCGAAAAGGCGGCAGCGGAGATCGCTAAAGCACTCGTGATCCGCGCGGCGACGGTAGAACTGGCGGAGTATCAAGGGCGACGTGGCTCGATTTCGCTCAATTTCGTCGACGTGAAGGGAGGTCAGGCCCTTGTCCACGGCAATGAAATCTTGGCTCTGCGCGTGACAGGCTATGACAAAGGCAAGACGTTCAGTCAAGCGGACCATACATTGGAGAACATTGAATCCGCGATTCGTGGTCTATTTGGCCCGAACCGCGCCGACGCGATCCTGACGGAGCTGGCTGGCTACATGGTATTGGACGCGCTCATCGGCAACACGGATCGCCATCACGAAAACTGGGGTCTCCTGATCCAGGTCCAAGCCTCCCCAGGAGCGCTCGCACTCAGTGTGGCCCCGAGTTACGACCACGCCTCCTCCCTGGGGCGGGAGTTGCGCGACGAGCGGCGCACGGAACTGCTGCGGGGTGGGCGCATCGGCTGGTACCTTGCTAAGGGCCGAGGAGGCATCTTCAGAGGTCCCAATGACCCGCATGGCGAGAATCCCCTTCGGTTGGTGCAAGTCGCGGCAAGGGCGTATCCTGCTTTCTTCAGACCAGCACTTGTGCGTGTTGCCTCCTTGGCGACCCATGACGTACGTTCCATCGTCGACTTGTTGCCGGAACAGCGCGCATCTGAGCCTGCGCGACGTTTCCCCGAGGCAGTGATTCTCCGTGCGCAAGCCACATTGACCCAGAGTTTGAAATGAGCACCCTTTTTGTCGCCTGGCAGGCGCCCAGCCCGACGCGCGCATGGTTCCCCATCGGGCGGCTAGATGCTTCCCAGGACCGGCGTGAGTACGTGTTTCGCTACACGCGGGGTGCGCTGCACGCGCACGACCGGGCCGGTTTCGAGCCGCTGGTTTCGTTTCCAGAATTCGAGCGGCGCTACGAGGCCAACCAACTGTTTCCCTTGTTCAGGAATCGTATTCTGGAGCCCAATCGCAAGGATTTCGCCGAGTACCTGCGGTGGTTGGACATGGATCCTTCGCACGCAGATCCTATTGAGATTCTGGGGCTGACCGGTGGCGAGAGGCAGACCGACAGCCTGGAGGTCTTTCCGAAAGTGCGAAAGCTCGACGACGGAACCGTTCGCTGCCGCTTCTTCCTGCATGGCTTGCGGCACGTTTCCGAAGCTGCACGGAACCGCGCCGAGCGCTTGTCCGAAGGCGAATACCTACAAGTTGCAATCGAAGTGAACAATCCTGCAACTACATACGCTGTTCAACTGCAGACTGCCGACTGCCATCTTATCGGCTGGGCTCCTCGCTATTTGGTCGATGACCTCCGCGCAGCTCTGCTTGAGCATTCGACGGTCAGCGCCGCAGTCGAGCGAATCAATCGCTTGGATGCCCCTTACGCACGCCGTGTGTTGGTGGAGCTGCGCGGGGGCGTACCTGCGACATTCGAGCCCATGACCTCGGACGAATATAAGGTCTTGGCTCAGTAGTTCCGGCAAGTGGTAGGCTGATTCAGCGCTCTTGTCGGCTGTGCCCTGGGGTCGGGATCGGCACCTTTCTCGCCAGTACCTGACGGGCCCCGGTCTAGCGGCTGGCGCACATAAGCCTCATCAAACAACGGGTTGGCGAAATAACCCGGCGCCCCGCGTGCGAGCCCCTAGAGTGAAGTCTTCTTACACATTTTTGGAAGCTCCACATGACAAACACCATCAGATTCGCCGCACTGGCGCTGGGCTTGGCAAGCGTTGCCGCCGTGCAGGCACAACAAGGCCCCTATGTGGGCGGCAGCTTGTCGCGCGTCGAAGTGCGCATTGACGGGCTCTCGACGGCCAAACCCACTGCGCTCGGCATCAGGCTCGGCAGTCAGGCCAGCCCCAATTTTGCCGTCGAAGCACGGCTCGGAAAAGGCATTGCCGACGACTCCGTCAACAACGGCGTCAACGTCGAGATCGACACCTACTACGGGCTCTACGCCAAGGGCATCCTGCCGATGACGAACCTGTTCTCGGCGTACGGCTTGCTCGGCTACTCGCGTGGTGAGGTCACCGCCAGCGGCCCCGGCGGCGCTGTTTCCGACTGGGACAACGATGTGTCGTACGGCCTGGGTGTCGACTTCGCGATCACGAAGAACACGACGATCAACGTCGAGTGGGCGCGTTTGTTCAAGGGCACGATCGCCGCGTCGAACTACAAGGTCAATGCACTGTCGCTCGGCGCGAATTACAGGTTTTGATCGAAACCCGCGGCACGCCGCGGCAAGCATTTGTTCAGGCGGTGGCGCGCAGCGCGCGTGTCGCCGCATCGAAGAAGACGTAGCTCTCGGCACGGCTGGGCTGATGCACCGGCTCGGGCCAGGCGCTGTGCAGCACGATGACGAGTTGCGCGTCGACGTCCACGTAAATTTGCTGGCCGAAGATGCCCAGCGCGCCGAAACTCCGGCGCCCCGCGGGTGCGGGAAACGTCCACCACTGGTGGCCGTAGCCGAGCGGCTCGAATCCGGCAAGCTTGCCCGGTGCGAGCATCGAGCCGGCGTTCACGGCGGTGGACTGCGCGACCCAACCTTCGGGAAGCACGCGTTCGCTCGTGGGCAAGCCGGCGTCGATCACGCCGTCAGCCAACACGAAGGCGCCGAAGCGCGCGTAGTCACGCAACGTCGCACTCAGGCCGCTGCCGGCGAATTCCAGGCCGCCTTTCGATTCGAGCTGCCAGTAGGCGTCGGCCTGCATGCCGCAGGGGCGCCAGATTCTTTCCGACAGGTAGTCGCTGATCGTGCCCTGAGACGTGGCATGAAGAGCACCCGCGAGGATAGCGCCGAGCAGAAACGTCTCCGCCGTGTTGTAGTTGAAGCGCGTGCCGGGCTCGGCCACGCGCGGCAGCTTGCGCAAGTACTCGATCACGGCCCCGGGCTGTTCACGCGCCTGAATTTGCAGCAGCGCGCGCCGGTCGGATTGCGGGTCGAGGTAGGTTTCGACCCAGCGCACGCCGGAGCTCATTTGCAGCACCTGGCGGATCGTCACGCCCTCATACGCCGAGCCGCGCAATGCTGGCACGGTGAGCGTGACGGCGTCGTCCAGGCTGTGAATCAAGCCGTCGTGCAAGGCCGCGCCGACCAGCGTGGACGTGACCGACTTGGCCATCGAAAACGAGATCCAGCGTGTATCGGGCGTGTGGCCCAGGGCGTAGCGCTCGAGCACGACACGGCCCTGATGCAACACCAGCACACCGGCGCAGCGGCGGCGCCGCATGAAGTCGGCGACGCCCAGGCTGCGGTCATCCGCTTGATAGTGGATGTCGAGCGGCGTGCCCGCGGGCAGTTCGCGCACACGCTCGCCACGCGCGATGGTGCGCGTTGGGTACAGGCTGCGCATGTCTGCAAAGGCGCGCAATTGCTCGGCCGGCGAGCGCGTGAACAGGCTCGCGTAGTCACGCTCAGGCGCAGGCCCACCGCCGAGAGTGGCTAGAGGATGCGATGGGTCCATTGCACGCTGGCGTCGTTCCAGATGTTGTCGGGGCTCACATAGTTGTCGTTCAGCTTGAAGCTCACGCCGGCCTGGCGAAAGCAGTCGTAGACCAGTTCGGAGCAAATGTACTTGCGGTCGCGCCTGCGCCGCCCGATGCGAAACAGGATGCGCATCGCGATGCGCAGGATCTCGAAGTTGTCGTAGGGCTTGGTCAACTCGTCCATGCCAAAGCTGATGGCGAGTTTGATGCCTTGCGCATCGACCTCGGGGTGAATTCGCGCCACGACGATCTGGCCGCGGTAGGGTCGGTTGCGGCCGTGATAGTCGCGCAGGTATTTCGACATCGGCGCCAGGCGCACGCCGATCGCGGTTTCACTTTCAAGGATGAAGATGCGCTGCAGGTTCGGGTCGTTGTAGATGATGCCCACATGGCTCCACACCGAGCCGGTGAATTTCTGGATCAAGCCCGAGAAAAGGTACGAGCCCGAGCAGAAGACGAGGTCGCCCGAGCGCACCAACTCGCGCAGCCCGTCGTAGGGCTGCACGGACAGGCGCTTGATCTCGTCTTTCCTGATCGCTGCGGCCATGACGGTGCGGAGTAGCGGCTGGCCACGCAATGATAGGCCGGCACTCCGGGCGCCTGACGTGCGTACGAACCCGCTGGGCTCGCTCGGGCACGCAGCACATACTGGTCGCATAAGGGGAACCCCATGCGACTGAAGAAGTTCGTCGAAGCCGAGGATGCGGTGGCCGTGGTCCACG
>JANOLJ010000086.1:0-5760 GCA_031419715.1 Burkholderiales bacterium
GACCTGGGTGCTCACGCGCCAAATCTGCGGTTGGTCACCGAGGCCATGGGGCTCGCAGTCATCTGACCGAATCATCAGGCCCACACATCGGGCAGCGCCTTCGCGACGGCCTCAAACAGCGGCGGTGGCACCGCGTTGCCCACCACGGTGTAGCGCATGTTCATCGAGCTGCGCTCATTGGTTGGAAAGGTCATCTGCTTGCCGAAGCCTTGAATTCGCGCGGCCTCGCGGTAAGAAAAACGTCGAGCTGGGCCATCCGACGCGAAGCGCCAGACGTTGTGCTCCAGCTTTTCCATGGTCGGGCTCATGGGGTGCAATGGCATGTGACGTGGGTTGGCGACGATGGTTCTTGACGGCTCGTCCCACCCACGCCGTCTGTCGCGCGACATGTAGTACCAGTGGAACTCGTAGTCGTAGAACTCACCCTCAGGCCATTTCGGAAGATCCGAAATGGCATCGCGAATTGAAGCCTGCGGCGTCGACCTTCCGGAGCCGTGCGTCGGATCCGGAAATGTGTAAGGGGCAGCAAGGTCCTTTCGAGTGCCAACGATGAATATGCGACGCCTGTCTTGGGGAACCCCGTAGTCGGCGGCGTTGAGCACCGCCGAGGTGACGGCATACCCCGCCCTTTTGAACACCCTAATCTGATCTTTGAGCAGATGTTCGTAGTTCGCGCGTACCATCCCCGAGACGTTCTCGACAATGAATGCCTTGGGAGCAATCAGCGTGAGAGCACGCGCGAACTCAAGGTACAGCTTGTTGATCTTGCGGGACGGTTCGCGAACTCCGCCCTGGCTGAAGCCCTGGCATGGATAGCACCCGATGAGCAACTCGGCAGCAGGAAACTTGTCGATCTTGCTGACATTCCCAAGCCTGTAGTCAGTCTCCGGGTGATTTGCCACGTAAACGTCTTTCGCGTACGGCAAGATGTCGTTCGCCATCACCACCTCAAAGCCAGCGTTGATGACACCGGCATCGGATCCCCCGCACCCAGAAAAAAGCGACACAGCCTTCGGCATCAAGTCCCCCTCAAAAACGCGCCCGAGTGTATTCGCTCATTCGCTCGACGTGGGCACGTCTCCCACGCGCTACGAGTAGTCGAGGAACGCAAGGTCGGGTACAGGCGCTCATGCGAACTCGCCGAGCGGCTGGTCCTCCACAGGTTGCTGAACTCCGAAGAACATTGCTTGAGAACCCTATGTCCCAACCCGCCTACCGTCGTTGCGAATTGGACGAACGACGGACAGCCGGACATCTGGACAGCCGGCTCAGCCGTGCACCTCGGCCTCGCCGTGCGCGGCGAGCAGCTCCATCAGCTTCTTGCGGATCAGCATGCCGGGGCGGTCGCTGTCCATCGAGTATTCGACGCCGCGCCGGCGCGTGTCCACCAGCGCGTCGGGGTCGGTCGATTCGAGGATGTCTTTGTCTTCGCGAGTGATCACATGGTCGAAGTCGATCAGCATCTGCGCTGGGCAGTCGGCCTCGGTGTCGTTGCGGAACAGCCATTGCACGAGCTGGATGTTGGCGTCGTCGATGGGCGTGAAGCAGTTGACGATGACATGGCGGATGCCGCTTGGGTATTCGATGTCCAGGCGCCGTGAGAACGGCAGGTAGTAGGCGTTGCGCATGTGCCGCTGCGTCAGCGCCTCGGTGCTGCCGCTGACGCGCGCAAACGCGATCGGGTTCGACGCCGCGACCACGGTCTCAGCGTAAAAGCCGGTCGCGTTCTCGACGAGTTCGTAGCGGCTCGGCTGGGGCTGCGCTTCCACGCCGAAGGTGGCGCGGTGCACGAAACTGAAGTGGGCGTTGTCGAAGCTGTTTTCCAGCGCGCGCAGCGGGCTCGTCGACCAGCGCTCGTAGAACTGGAAAATGGTGCGCCAACCCGGCGCTTCGAACTCGGGGATCTCGGGAACGGGTGCGATGGGTTCAGCAAGCGCGACCCAGGCGTAGCCGTACTTCGCCTGGCAGCGGTAGGCTGGCGTGCAGTAGTCGCTCGGGATTGCACGCTCTGGCCCGTACTGCGGAATGCGGATCACGCGGCCGGCTGCGTTGTACGTCCAGCCGTGGTAGCCGCATTGCAGCGCGCCGTTCACGCAGCGGCCTTTGCTGAGCTTGGCGGTGCGGTGGCAGCAGCGGTCTTTCAGCGCCGCCGGATGGCCGTGCTCGTCGAGGAACAGCACGATCGCCTCACCGAGCAGCGTGAAGGGCAGCGGCGCGCCGCGTTGCAGATCGGTCAGCGGAATCACCGCATGCCAGAACTTGCGGAAGACTTTCTGCCGGCTCGTGAGCATGGTGTCGCGCCCGGTCGAGCGCTCAAAAACGCGGCAATGTCGCCAGCGAGACCTTGCCTGCCGCCGCATCCGCCATGATTCTCTCGCGCTGCTCCCAGCCGCGCAGCTTGCCGGGGTTGAGCAGGCCCATCGGATCGAAGCGCATTTTTGCCGCGACGATGTCCGGGTTCACCTGGCCCTGCTTGCCGTCTTCGACGATGTAGACATGCGGGTTCGCGATGTAAACGCCGTGGTCGCGGTGCAACTGCATCACTTCATTGAGCCGCGCATCGCTGCTGTAGCGCACGAGTTGTAGGCCGCTGCACGTCATCGCGCCTTCCTTGGTGCGGATGAACTCCAGATGCGTGTGCATCTCGTCGCCGAGCAGGCGCCGCAGCTCTTTCGCTTTTTGCACATTGCTGCCAGCCGGGAAGCCGCTTTGGATGTAGGTCAGGCTCTTGTCGGCCTTCATCGCGTGCAGCGTGGTGTGGTTCCAGGTGTATTCGACGATCGTGCGGTTGCTCTTCCTCACCTCGGCAGCGGTTTTGCGGTAGGTGAGCGTGCCGCCGAACTCGCGCAGCATTTGCGTGACCGGGGCTTCCGCGAATTCGGCGACGAGCACGTACACGGCGTGCGCGCCGGCCCGCATCGAGCCGGCGAGCATGGGCACGGCGCTGAGCAACAGGTCGGGTATCGGCGCGGCGAGCAGCGTCACGCTCTTCTTCACGATGCCGGGCGCGCTGGCCAGGGCGTCGCTGAATTCGATGGCGGCGTCGAACCCGTCGAAACACGCGATCGCCTCCAGCCACGCATGGGCCGGCGCGAGCGCGACTTCGAGCTCGAGCACCAGGCCGTTCGTGCCGTACACATGGTGCAGCAGTAGCGCCTCGGGGGCGCGCAGCTCCACGGTCTTGGGCTCCGGCTCGATCGTCATCGCGCGCACGCCGAGCACGTTGCCCGTGCAGGCCAGCGGCCCGTAGTTGATGGAACCCACACCGCCGAAGCCGCCGCCATACAGCCCGCCGAGCGTGGCGCTGCGGTAGGTGCTGGGCACGCAGCGCAGCTCCCAGCCAAGACCGGGTTCGGCGTTGTCTGCTTGATGAACTTGTTGGGTCTGGCGATCCATCTCCATCATGCGGATGCCGGCCTGCGCCCGGCCGACGCCGCCCTTGGCCCACAGCAGCTTGTTGTAGGCGGAGAGATCGAGGATCACGCCGCCATGCAGCGGCATGCACTGGCCGTAGTTGCCGGTGCCGCTGCCACGCACCGTGATCGGAATGCCCGCGGCCGCGCAGCCGGCGACGACGCCGCGAATCTCGTCTTCCGTCTTCGGCCGCGCCACGGCGTGTGCGCGCAGCTCGCTCAACTGGCGCTTCAGCACCGGGCTGAACCAATAGAAATCCTGGCTCAGGCGTTCGACGCGCGAATCGGTGATCCATTCGATCGAACTCAGGCGCTGCGCGAGTTCGGCGGTCTTGCGGGCCACGGTGGCGGGGTCGAACATCCTGTCCTTCGATGCGGTGCGGGGGAAGCCGGATTCTGCGCTGTGCGGAACGGCCGAACTCAGGTCTCGCGGATCATGTTGACGAACGCCCGCGCGTCGTGGCGCAGCTCGGCCAAGTCGAGCCCGGGAATCGCATCGTTCTCGACGACGAGCCGGCCGTGCACGAGCAGCGCGCGCAACGTCGGCCGGCCGCCGCTGGCCACCGGGGCGAGCGCCGTGTCGTGCAGACCGAAGTGGCGCGGTTGATCCAGGTCATAGACCGCCAGGTCCGCCGCCTTGCCCACCTGCAAGGTGCCCACACCGGGCAGGCCCAGCACCTGGGCGCCGCCCGCTGTGCCGATGTGCACCACGTCTTCCACTGTCATCGCTGCGGCGTGTCCGCCGCTTTGGCTGCCGTGCGTACCGGGCAGTGGCGTGGCGCGGTGCCCCAGGCCGGCGCGTGGGTCGGCGCGGTGCATCAACCAGCAGGCATGCGCCTCGCTTGCCATGTCGGCGGCTTCGTTCGACGCCGCGCCGTCCACGGCAAGCGATACCGGCACGCCCAGCGCCAGCGCCTCGGGAATGCGCGCGATGCCCGAGCCCAGGCGCCCATTGCTTTGCGGGCAGTGGGCGATGCCGGTGCGGGTGTCGGCGCAGATCTTCAGGTCGCCGTCGTCCAGGTGCACCATGTGGGCGAACCAGACATCGTCGCCCACCCACTCATGCTCCTGCACGAATTGCATCGGCGTGCAGTGGTGGACCTCGCGCGCCCAGCGCACGTAGTCGTAGGTTTCGCTCAAGTGGCTGTGCAACCGGATCCCCAGGCGGCGCGCCTCGCGTGCCATGGGTTTCAGCTCATCGGGGCGGCAGCTCCAACTCGGTGTGGTGGTGGCCGAGACGACGCGGCGCATCGCGAACGGCGACGGGTCGTGATAGCGCCGCACGTCGCGTTCGATCGACGCGAGAAAGTTCTCCAGCGTCTCGGGCGCCACCTGTGGCGGCGCGGCCTGGTCAGTGAAAGCACGCGCCTGCGTCTGCCCGCCACGGCACAGCACGAAGCGCACGCCCAGCTTCTGCGCTTCGTCGAACACGGCGGCCGAGGCGTCGAAGGGCATGCCGGGGTAGTAGTGGTACTGGTGGTCGGCCACCGTGGTGCAGCCCGACAGCAGCAGCTCCACCAGGCCGATGCGCGCCGCCAAGCGCAGCGCCTCTTCACGGTCGAAGTGGCGCCGGTACGGCACCGGCACGGCGGCAAGCCAGGGCACGAGCGCGAGGTTGATACCCGACGGTATGCCTTTGAGCAGGCTCTGGAACAAGTGGTGGTGCGTGTTGATCCACCCGGGGTAGATGACGCAGCCGCTCGCGTCGATCACACGTTCGCCTGGCTCGGGCTTGAGCGTGCCGATGGCGGCGATCAGCCCATCGCGCACGCGCAGGTCGGTGCCTTGTGTACCGCGCATCGCGGCGCCTCGTTGTCCGGTCCAGAGGTGTTCGGCGCCTTGGATCAACATGGCAGGGGCTCCGATACGAATCGAGGTAGGTGCGGGGTATCAAGCGACTCGTTGGCAGGGTGGGAGTGCTTCTGCCGCGTTGCTGCGTGTTGAGCGTTCGGCATGCGCGCGACTGTGAGTGCGGCGCGGCAGGCGGCACCCGGCGGGGGCTCATGCTGGGGCGGTCTCCGCTTCGCTCCGACTCCACTGTGCTGCTCGGCCTGGGGTCGCGCCGCTGAACTCGCTGCGTTCGCTGCGCTCTCTCCGCTCAAACAGACGCGGCGAGTCAGATGTGGAAGCGCGCTGGCGCGCGCCGACCACAGGCCTGCGCTGCTCGTCGCCCCAGAAATCGCCCCCACCGGGTGCCGCCCGCCGCGCTGCCACCCAAGGTTACTTTGCGACGCAAGACCAACGCCGACCCCCAGGTGGGGTGTTGCCAGAGGTCGGTGTGCCGTCGCATCAAGCAACCCGGTTGGTGTTCGTCGCAGTAAACCAAACGGTGGTAGCGCGGCAGGCG
>JANOLJ010000087.1:0-25108 GCA_031419715.1 Burkholderiales bacterium
CGGCCGACAACAAAGAAGCGATTCGCTGCCGAATCTGTGGGTGCTCATTCAACCCCCGCAGAATCTCCTCATCACTGACGCCTTCAGTTCCCATCGCGACTACCTCCTGATGTTGCCGAGTGCCGCAGATTGTGGGACACACCAGTTTTGATCGCACCCGGCCACAGCCGAAGCATTTGGCAATGCCGCATACTGCTGTGCTTTGGACGTCGTGCATTCCTTTCCTCGTGAGCTGCCCACCGATGCAGAACCGACCTTGCCTCGTTCTGGATGACGTGAAACGCATGGCCGAAGCCGCGCAGACTGAAGCGAGCCGCAACGGCTGGGCGGTCACCGTGGCCATCGTTGACGATGGGGGGCACCTGCTGTGGCTTCAGCGGCTCGATGGCGCCGCGCCAATCTCGGCGCGCATTGCGCCGGCAAAGGCACGCACCGCCGCCCTGGGCCGGCGTGAAAGCCGGGTGTACGAGGAAATGATCAATCAGGGTCGCGTGGCATTCCTGAGCGCGCCCGACCTTGAAGGAATGCTTGAAGGGGCGGTGCCGATCATGGTGCATGGTCACTGCATCGGTGCCATCGGTGTCAGCGGAGTCAAGAGCGCCGAAGACGCTCAAGTGGCGAGAGCTGGAATCGCCGCGCTTGGCGCTTAGCCTGTGGCGCAGACCGCCTTCGACGACGGCGTCGAATATACTTTCGCGGTTTACCCGCGACCATCCTCGCCCAGCGAAACTCATCGCAGTTTCCAGCTCGGAGACTCCCCTTAGGATTCTTCCGTCAGTCTTTGCCAAGAGGCGCAAAGCTGGGTGTGTACACGAACGGAGAGCCCGGTGCTGCCGCCATTGCTGACCCCTCAACCTCAGGCGATCCTGGCACTCGCGGACGGCACCGTCTTTCAGGGAATTTCGATCGGTGCGCCCGGGCGCACCGTGGGTGAGGTGGTATTTAACACCTCGATGACGGGCTACCAGGAAATCCTGACCGATCCCAGCTACTGCCGGCAGATCGTCACGCTCACCTACCCGCACATCGGCAACTACGGCATCAACGAGCAGGATGTGGAGTCCTCAGGCCTCCAGGCTGCCGGCCTCGTCATCAAGGAACTGCCGGTGCTGGAGTCGAATTTTCGAAGCGCCTCCACCCTCGCCGAATACCTTCAGGCCAAAGGAACCGTGGCTATCGCGGGTATCGATACACGTCGGCTGACGCGGCACCTGCGCACTGCGGGCGCGCAGAACGGGTGCATCGTCGGCTTGCCTGCGCAAGAGGCCTGCACGCCGGAACAGGTGACCGAAGCGATTGCATGGGCGAGGGCCGCGCCCAGCATGACGGGCCTGGATCTTGCCCGAGTCGTTACTTGCTCTGAACGCTTCGAGTGGCACGAATCAACTTGGACTCTCGAACACGGCTACCCGCAAGGGAGCGGCAAGGGCTTTCATGTCGTGGCGTTTGACTTCGGGGCCAAATACAACATCTTGCGCATGTTGGCGAGCCAGGGCTGCCGCGTGACCGTGGTGCCTGCCCACACCTCGGCCCAGCAGGCACTTGCGCTGCGTCCAGACGGAGTTTTCTTCAGCAATGGCCCGGGCGACCCGCAACCTTGCAGTTATGCGATCGACGCCGCGCGCAGCTTGATCGACTGCGGCATTCCAACTTTCGGAATCTGCCTAGGGCATCAGATCATGGCATTGGCGTCGGGCGCGCGGACATTCAAGATGAAGTTCGGACACCACGGCGCAAACCACCCGGTCAAGGATCTCGACTCCGGCCAGGTCTGCATCACCAGTCAGAACCACGGCTTCGCGGTCGACGAAGCGTCATTGCCGGCAACTCTGCGGCCCACCCACGTATCGCTTTTCGACGGAACCTTGCAGGGATTGGCTCGCACTGACCGGCCGGCTTTCAGCTTCCAGGGCCACCCGGAGGCGTCGCCCGGTCCGCAAGACATCGCTTACTTGTTCGATCGATTCGTCGCGCTGATGCAGGCCGCGAACGCACGCGGGAACGCAAGTGGCAAAGGGGCACGCAATGCCTAAGCGCGCCGACCTCAAGTCAATTTTGATCATCGGCGCCGGGCCCATCATCATCGGCCAGGCTTGCGAGTTCGACTACTCGGGTGCGCAGGCCTGCAAGGCCTTGCGCGAAGAAGGCTACAGGGTCATTCTCGTCAACAGCAATCCGGCAACGATCATGACCGACCCGGACATGGCCGACGTGACCTACATTGAGCCGATCACCTGGCAGGTGATCGAGCGCATCATAGCCAAGGAAAGGCCTGACGCGGTGTTGCCCACGATGGGTGGCCAAACGGCGCTGAATTGCGCACTTGACCTGCACCGGCACGGCGTGCTTGCGAAGTACGGCGTCGAGATGATAGGCGCGAACGAGCGCGCGATCGAAAAGGCCGAAGACCGGCTCAAGTTCAAGGACGCGATGACAGGCATCGGGCTCGCCTCAGCGCGCAGCGGAATCGCGCATACGATGGCCGAAGCCCTGGCGGTACAGCAGCAAATACTTGCAATGATCGGCGGCACCGGGTTCCCGATGGTGATCCGCCCGAGCTTCACGCTCGGTGGCACGGGAGGCGGGATCGCCTACAACCCTGAAGAGTTCGAAGAAATCTGCAAGCGCGGCCTGGACCTTTCGCCCACCAACGAATTGCTCATCGAAGAATCCCTCATCGGTTGGAAAGAATTCGAGATGGAGGTGGTGCGCGACTGTGCTGACAACTGCATCATCGTGTGCGCCATCGAGAACCTGGATCCCATGGGTATTCACACCGGCGATTCGATCACCGTGGCGCCCGCCCAGACCTTGACGGACAAGGAATACCAGGTGATGCGCAATGCGTCGATCGCGATCCTGCGCGAAATCGGCGTGGACACGGGGGGCTCGAACGTTCAGTTCTCGATCAACCCGCGCGATGGGCGCATGGTCGTGATCGAGATGAATCCGCGGGTGTCACGCTCTTCCGCCCTGGCTTCCAAGGCGACCGGTTTCCCAATCGCCAAAGTGGCGGCGAAACTTGCTGTCGGCTATACGCTCGATGAATTGCGCAACGACATCACGGGAGGCGCCACGCCGGCCAGCTTCGAACCGAGCATCGACTATGTGGTGACGAAGATTCCGCGCTTTGCCTTCGAGAAGTTTCCTGCCGCCGATTCGCGGTTGACGACGCAGATGAAATCCGTTGGAGAAGTGATGGCCATTGGCCGCACCTTTCAAGAGAGTTTTCAGAAGGCGCTGCGCGGTCTGGAGACGGGCATCGACGGGCTCACGGAACGAAGCAGCGACCGCGAAGAGATTGTTCAGGAGATTGGCGAGGCGGGTCCGGAACGCATCTTGTACGTCGGCGATGCATTTCGCATCGGCATGAGCCTGGAAGAAGTTTATGAAGAAACGGCGATCGATCCTTGGTTCCTTGCGCAGATCGAACAACTGATCCAGATTGAAGGGGCGCTCGCGGGTCGAAAAGCGGGTGATCTCACGAAACCTGAATTGTGGTTTCTCAAGCAGAAGGGCTTCTCCGATCGGCGCCTGGCCAAACTGCTTGCCGGCACCGAACAAGAGGTGCGAAGCCGCCGCCATGCGCTGGGCGTTCGCCCGGTGTACAAGCGCGTGGACACATGCGCCGCCGAGTTCGCCACGCAGACGGCATACATGTACTCAACCTACGACGAAGAGTGCGAAGCGCAGCCCAGCACACGCAAGAAGATCATGGTGCTCGGCGGTGGGCCGAACCGAATCGGCCAGGGCATCGAATTCGACTACTGCTGCGTGCACGCCGCGCTGGCGATGCGCGAAGATGGTTACGAAACCATCATGGTCAACTGCAACCCCGAGACCGTGTCCACCGACTACGACACCTCGGATCGGCTCTATTTCGAACCGGTGACGCTGGAAGACGTGCTTGAGATCGTCGACAAAGAACGGCCCGAAGGTGTCATCGTTCAGTTTGGTGGTCAGACCCCGCTCAAGCTCGCATTGGAGCTTGAACGCGCCGGCGTTCCGATCGTCGGCACCTCGCCGGACAGCATCGACATTGCCGAAGACCGTGAGCGCTTCCAGCAACTGCTACAGCGCCTCGAACTGAAACAACCTCCGAACCGCACCGCGCGCACCGAAGAGCAAGCCCTGCTGCTCGCGCAGGAGGTTGGCTATCCGCTGGTGGTGCGCCCGAGCTATGTGCTGGGCGGTCGGGCCATGGAAATCGTGCACGGCGACAAGGATCTCGAGCGCTACATGCGGGAGGCCGTCAGAGTGTCGGAGAAGTCACCCGTGCTGCTTGATAGGTTTCTCGACGACGCGATCGAGGTCGATGTGGACTGCATCAGCGATGGCGTTGACGTCATCATCGGCGGCATCATGGAGCACGTGGAGCAGGCCGGAATTCATTCGGGTGACTCGGCGTGTTCGCTGCCGCCATACTCCTTGTCCAAAGAGCTTCAAGACGAAATGCGACGCCAGACGATCGCGATGGCGCGCGCGCTGAAGGTTATCGGCCTGATGAACGTGCAGTTTGCAGTGCAGGGCGAGGGCGCTGCGGCGGTTGTTTACGTGCTGGAGGTCAATCCGCGTGCTTCGCGCACGGTGCCTTTCGTGTCGAAGGCCACGGGGCAGCCGTTAGCAAAGATCGCGGCGCGTTGCATGGTGGGGCAGCGCCTGAACGGGCAACGCCAACGCGACGGCCGGCCACCACGAGAAGTCATTCCGCCCTACTTTTCGGTGAAGGAAGCGGTCTTCCCGTTCAACAAGTTTCCTGGAGTCGACCCCATCCTCGGGCCGGAAATGCGCTCGACTGGCGAAGTGATGGGCACTGGGCGCAGTTTCGGCGAAGCCATGCTGAAGAGCCAACTTGGCGCGGGCTCACGGCTGCCGCTGAAGGGCACTGTTTGCATCACCGTCAAGAACAGCGACAAGGCGCGTGCCGTGGCGGTGGCGGGAGATCTGCATCGCATGGGTTTCCTCCTCGTGGCGACGAAGGGCACAGCGGCTGCGATTGCGCAGGCGGGCGTTCCGGTACGCGCCGTGAACAAGGTGAAAGACGGGCGCCCGCACATCGTCGATATGGTCAAGGCTGGCGAGATTCAGTTGGTGTTCACAACGGTGGACGAAACGCGCACCGCGATCGCCGACTCGCGCCACATCCGCCAGGCGGCACTCGCGCATCGCATCACCTACTACACCAGCATGGCGGGCTGTGAAGCGGCGGTGGAAGGCATGAAACACCACGACGACCTCGCCGTCGACTCCTTGCAAGAGTTGCACGCCGAACTGACTTAAACTGCCGTCATTCAACCGCCGCCGAATCGAACCGGCGGCGGACTCATTTTTGGCGCAGAGGTTTGCGGAATATGACAACCATCCCATTGACACGCCGCGGCGCGGACAAGCTCAAGGACGAACTCGCGCACCTGAAAAACGTGGAGCGCCACGCCGTGGTGCGAGCGATTTCTGAGGCACGGGCTCAGGGCGACCTGTCCGAGAACGCCGAGTACGACGCGGCGAAAGACAAACAAGGCTTTGTCGAGGGCCGGATTCGGGAGGTCGAGGCAAAACTGGCCGCCGCCCAGATCATTGATCCTGCGGCGCTGGACGCTGAGGGGCGTGTTGTCTTCGGATCAACGGTGGATCTGGAGGACGAAGACAGCGGTGCGAAAGTCACCTATCAGATCGTCGGCGATGACGAGGCCGATTTGAAACTGCGTCTGATTTCCATCAGCTCACCGATCGCCCGCGCGCTGATCGGCAAGGAGAGCGGTGACGTGGTGGAATTCCAGGCGCCGGGGGGCTTGAGACACTATGAAATCGTGGCGGTTCGCTACGTTTGAGCCAACTTCTTCAAGCTGGTGGTGCGGGTTCGCACTCGTTTCACCTCGCCCCCTGCGGCGATGCGCTGATTGCCCATCAACTTGACGGTCTTGATTTGCGGTCGATGATTGCCGCTCTTTGAAAAACGAACGATCTTGACCGACTTGATTCCGGGCTTGCGGCCCTCGGCCCGAACGGTTTGCTTTTCCGGCATCGGCCGCCAGAAGATCAGCAGCTTGCCGATATGCTGAATGGGCGCGGCGTTCAATTCGTCGGCAAGGAGCGCGAACAGGGTATTGCGTGCGTCGCGGTCATCGGAGAACACGCGTACCTTGACCAAGCCGTGCGCGCTGAGTGCCGAATCGAGTTCGCGGCGCACTGCATCAGTCAATCCATCGGACCCGATGGCGACGACCGGATCGACGTGATGGGCTTGCGCACGATGTTCCTTGCGCTCGGCTGGCGTGAGTTGAATGGCTGGCATCGGCCTATTATCGGCTCGACATGACAACTCACAACAAAAGCAAGAAAGTCAACCGGGCCTGGTTGCATGACCATATCAATGACCCCTACGTCAAGCTGGCGAAAAAGGAGGACTACCGGTCGCGCGCTGCCTACAAGCTCAAGGAAATTGACGAGAGCTTGAGGTTGATCAAGCCGGGGCAACTCGTCGTCGATCTCGGTTCGGCACCCGGAGCTTGGTCTCAGTATGTGAGCCGCAAGTTTTCAGCGGCGCGCACGAGCCCGGAGAGCGATCCTTCCGCAGCCAGCCGGATCGTCGCGCTGGACATGTTGCCGATGGAGGCAGTTGAAGGCGTGCATTTCCATGTGGGGGACTTCCGCGAGGCAGCGGTGTTCAATGAACTGCGGGTGCTGCTGGCGGGGCGTCGAGTTGACGTATTGCTTTCCGACATGGCGCCCAATCTGTCAGGTGTGGCCGAAGCCGACGGCGCGCGCATGACCGACCTGGTGGAGTTGGCCCTTGAATTCTCGCGAGAGCATCTGAGCCCGCAGGGGGCATTGCTCTGCAAGGCGTTTCACGGAAGCGGCTACAGTCAACTCGCGCAGCGTTTCAAGAACAGTTTCAAGACGTTCAAGGTCATCAAGCCGAAGGCGTCTCGGGGCAAGTCTGCTGAAACTTACCTTGTGGGAATGGGTCTGAAACCTGTCGCCAGCGACGCAGAATTCGGACCTAAAGCCGAAAAGGAAGAGTCTGTGCTTCCGCCGCTGCGCTAAACGAATCGGTTTGCTGCCCTTGTCTCATCTAAAATCGCCCGCATATTTCATCGCATGTGCACGCGTAAGGCATCCCGCCCGCGTGCATTTACCCGTGTAAGGAGCCGAGTTGAACAACCAATGGTTCTCGAAGGTTGCTGTGTGGATGGTGATTGCCCTGGTGCTTTTCACCGTTTTCAAGCAATTCGACCGTGGCACCGCGCAGGGCAGTCAGATCGGATATTCCGACTTCCTTGAGGAGGTTCGAAGCAAGCGCATTCGAACTGTCCAGTTGCAAGAGGGCGCGGGCGGAAGCACGGAAATCAGGGCTCGCACCAGCGACGACAAGGAACTGCGCACCACAGCCACCTACCTTGACAGAGGCCTAGTCGGCGACCTCATCAACAACGGCGTGAAGTTCGACGTGAAGCCGCGCGAAGAGCCCTCGTTCCTGCTGAGCTTGCTTGCGTCGTGGGGTCCAATCCTGCTGCTGATCGGCGTATGGATCTACTTCATGCGCCAAATGCAGGGCGGCGGCAAGGGCGGGGCGTTCAGCTTTGGCAAGAGCAAGGCGCGCATGCTCGACGAAGCGAACAATACAACCACATTCGCCGACGTTGCGGGTTGCGACGAAGCCAAGGAAGAAGTCAAGGAGCTGGTTGACTTCCTGAAGGATCCCCAGAAATTCCAGAAGCTCGGCGGACGCATCCCGCGCGGTGTCTTGCTCGTCGGCCCACCGGGAACCGGCAAGACATTGCTCGCCAAGGCGATTGCTGGCGAGGCCAAGGTGCCGTTCTTTTCAATCTCCGGATCCGACTTCGTGGAAATGTTCGTCGGTGTTGGCGCGGCGCGCGTGCGCGACATGTTCGAGCAGGCGAAGAAAAGCGCCCCATGCATCATCTTTATCGATGAAATCGACGCCGTCGGCCGGCACCGTGGGGCGGGGCTGGGTGGCGGGAACGACGAGCGCGAACAAACGCTCAACCAGATGCTGGTCGAGATGGACGGCTTCGAGACAAACGTCGGCGTGATCGTCATGGCCGCCACGAATCGGCCCGATATCCTGGACCCGGCCTTGTTGCGTCCGGGGCGCTTCGATCGTCAGGTGTACGTGACGCTACCGGACGTGCGCGGCCGCGAGCAGATTCTCAACGTTCACATGCGCAAAGTGCCGGTGGGTCAGGACATTCGCGCGGACATCCTGGCGCGGGGAACTCCTGGTTTCTCCGGCGCCGACTTGGCGAACCTGGTCAACGAAGCGGCACTCTTCGCGGCGCGGCGCAGCGGCCGGGTCGTGGAAATGGTCGACTTCGAAAAGGCCAAAGACAAGATCATGATGGGCCCCGAGCGCAAGTCGATGGTGATGCCGGAAGAGGAGCGCCGCAACACCGCTTACCATGAATCGGGCCACGCCCTCGTGGCGCGCCTCATGCCGAAAACCGACCCGGTGCACAAGGTGACGGTGATTCCGCGCGGCCGCGCGTTGGGGGTGACAATGCAATTACCCGAGGGTGACCGCTACAGCCTCGACAAAGAACGCATGCTGAGCACGATTTCAGTCTTGTTCGGCGGGCGCATTGCCGAAGAAATCTTCATGCACCAGATGACAACCGGCGCGAGCAACGACTTCGAGCGCGCAACGCAGATCGCGCGCGACATGGTCACGCGCTATGGCATGAGCGATGAACTCGGGCCGATGGTCTACGCCGAGAACGAAGGAGAAGTCTTTCTCGGGCGTTCCGTGACCAAGCAGGTCAACGTTTCTGAACAAACGATGCAGAAAGTTGATGCAGTGATCCGGCGCATCATCGATGAACAGTATGCGATCGCACGCAAACTCATCGAGGAGAACCACGACAAGATGCATGAGATGGCGAAAGCTCTGCTGGAGTGGGAAACGATTGATGCCGAGCAAATCGACGACATCATGAACGGCCGCCCACCGCGGCCGCCCAAGGACTGGAGTACGCCTGCGAACAAGGGCAGTACGGCCAATCCGCCGGTCAGCCCTGGCAGCGCCCCGGCAACGGCCTGAGCGGCCTCGCGGCGCGATCAGGAGCAAGACCGCGCCGCTCGGTCTACGACTGCCAGCCTGAGGCGGCGATGATTTGGCAAACATCGCGCCATCGAATCGACTTGACGCGAGTGCGGATCATGGGCGTCGTCAACGTCACCCCGGATTCATTCTTCGACGGCGGTCTGCATGCCGGTGCAAACGCGGCCATTGCGCATTGTCAGCAACTGCTGAATGATGGGGCAGACATTCTCGACATCGGAGGCGAGTCGAGCCGACCGGGGGCCCCGGAAGTGGGCGTCGAAGAGGAACTGAGCCGAATTCTCCCGGTGCTTGAGGCCGCAGTCGGGATGGGCTGTCCGGTGTCGGTAGACACCGCAAAACCCGAAGTGATGCGGCGCGCCCTGGAGATCGGCGTTGACATCGTCAACGATATCAACGCACTGCAGACCCCGGGTGCGCTTGAAGCTGCGGCGTCACACGCGTCATGCGGCGTGATCCTGATGCATATGCGCGGCACGCCGCGCACTATGCAGCTTGATGTGCGCTACGACGACGTCGTGGCCGAAGTGCGAGGTTTTCTTCGAAACCGGGCCGACGTCTTGATGGCCAAGGGGATCGTCGCGCAGCGCATCGCGCTCGACCCGGGAATCGGCTTCGGCAAGAGCGTCGAGAACAACATTGAGTTGCTGGCACGCCAAAGAGAACTCGCCGACATCGGTTTTCCCTTGTTGGTGGGCTGGTCGCGCAAGTCCACGTTGGGCGCGCTCACTGGGCGTGCGGTCGCCGACAGGCAGAGCGGCAGCGTCGCGGCGGCCCTGGCCAGTGTGCAAAATGGAGCCAACTTGATTCGTGTGCACGATGTCGCGGCGACAGCCGATGCATTGAAGGTGTGGCGCGCGGCGGGGCTGTGCCATTGACAACAATCGGCACGCAGGAGGATTTGTAGACATGAGCAGGAAGCACTTCGGCACTGATGGAATTCGAGGCACGGTCGGCGCCGCGCCGATCACACCGGATTTCATGCTGCGTCTGGGCCACGCCGTCGGGCGCGTTTTGAAGGCGGCGGACGCGAGGCCCACGGTGGTGATCGGCAAGGACACGCGGATTTCGGGCTACATGATCGAGTCCGCGCTTGAGGCGGGTTTTGCCTCAGCCGGCGTAGACGTGTTGCTCACGGGTCCGTTGCCAACCCCCGGGGTGGCCTACCTGACTCGGGCGCTGCGCCTGAATCTGGGCCTTGTCATCAGCGCCTCGCACAATCCTTTCGGCGACAACGGCATCAAGTTCTTCTCCGCGCGCGGGGAGAAGCTGCCCGATGCCTGGGAAGAGAAGGTCGAGGCTATGCTCGAACAGGCGCCACACTGGGTGGCATCGTCCGAGCTGGGCAAGGCGCGAAAGCTTGAAGACGCCAAAGGCCGCTACATTGAGTTCTGCAAGGGAACGTTCAGCTCCGAGCTGTCGCTCAAGGGCATGAAAATCGTCGTCGATGCCGCCCATGGCGCTGCCTACAGCGTCGCCCCAGATGTGTTTCACGAATTGGGGGCCGAAGTCGTCGCCATCGGGTGTCGTCCCGACGGCACGAATATCAATGCCGGCTTTGGTGCCACGGCGCCTGCAGCCTTGGTTGCCGCTGTCAAGGAGCACGCCGCCGACTACGGCGTGGCGCTTGACGGCGATGCCGATCGTTTGCTCATGGTGGATGCCACCGGGCGTCTGTACGATGGCGACGAGTTGCTGTACTTGATGGTCAATGACCGGCTCGGGCAGGGGCTGCAGGTGCCGGGCGTCGTCGGCACGCTCATGACGAATATGGCGGTGGAACTCGCGCTTCGAGAGCGCGGTATCGAGTTCATCCGCGCGAAGGTCGGCGACCGCTACATTCTTGAGGAGTTGTCGGCCCGAGGCTGGCAACTCGGCGGGGAGGGCTCGGGCCATCTGCTGGCACTGGACAAACACACCACGGGCGACGGAATCGTCAGCGCTTTGCTCATCCTGCAAGCAGTGCGCCGTGGCGGCCGATCGATGGCTCAGTTGTTGGAGGGCATTTCACTGTTCCCGCAGTCGCTCATCAATGTGCGCTTGAAGCCCGGGGTGAACTGGAAAGCCAATGAGCGCTTGGCGCGGGAACAGGCTGCGGTGACCGATGAGTTGCTCGGCAAGGGCAGGGTGCTGATTCGACCGTCTGGTACCGAACCCTTGGTGCGGGTCATGGTCGAGGCTCGGGACGCGGCGCTGGCTCAGCGCTGCGCCCAGCGCATGGCCGACACACTGGCCTGACGGCCCCGAGGCCCGTCACATACTATTCAGCTGATGTCACGTTACTGACACACTTCATTCATACAGTCCTCGTCTGAACCCGGCATCCAGCCGGAACAGAAGGAGCATGTATGAAGGCAAGTGTCTGGTTGGCTGGCGTGTCAGTGGTCGCGTTGAGCACTTCCGCAGCATCCGTGTTCGCGCAAGGCGTGGTCAAAATCGATGGATCATCGACGGTCTATCCGATCACCGAAGGCATCGCCGAGGACTTTCAGAAGGCAAAGAAGAACGCCATCAAGGTCACGGTGGGAATTTCCGGCACGGGTGGCGGATTCAAGAAGTTCTGCCGCGGGGAAACCGACATCTCTAATGCTTCGCGCCCGATCCTGGCGAAGGAAATGGCCGACTGCAAGGCGGCGGGAGTTGAATACTTCGAGTTGCCGGTGGCGTTCGACGCGCTGACAGTCGTCGTCAATCCGAAAAACAGCTTCCTCAAGGAAATCAGCATTGCCGAGCTGAAGACGATGTGGGAGCCTGCCGCGCAAGGCAAGGTGATGCGCTGGAGCCAGGTCAATCCTGCCTGGCCGGATGCGCCGCTGAAGCTGTTTGGCGCTGGCGCCGATTCAGGCACATTCGACTACTTCACCGAAGCCGTGACGGGCAAGTCGAAGTCCAGCCGTGGTGACTTCACGGCCAGTGAAGATGACAACGTGTTGGTGCAGGGTGTGGCCCAGGACACGAACGCTTTGGCATTTTTCGGCTACGCCTACTATGCCGAGAACACGACGCGCCTGCGCGCGGTTCCCATCGTGGAAAAGGCGGGCAAGGGCGCCGTGCTTCCCAGTGAGACCACGGTACTCAACGGCAGCTACCAGCCGTTTTCGCGGCCGATTTTCATCTACATCAACGCCAAGTCGCTCGACAAACCGGAGATCAAGGAATTCGTCGCCTTCTACATGAAGAACGTGACGAAGATCGCCAAGGAAGTGAAGTACATCCCCTTGCCGCAGAAGGCCTACGACATCAATCTTGAGCACCTGGCGAAGGGCAAGAAGGGCACAGTGTTCGGTGGCGTTGCGGAAGTTGGCGTCACGATCGAAGCTCTGCTGGCGCGCGAGGCGAAGCTCTGATTCCTGGCATGCGTTGAGCGGCGCACCGCAACCCCCGTTTGGGGCTATCGGCGCGCAGACTCAACTTCTCTCCGGCGTGTGGAACGCATAACTACAATGACCTCCACCACAACAACGACACCAGGTGCGGCGCTGATCGATTCGGCCTCTCGCGGTTCAGCCAAGTTGACCGATTTCGGCCGACTGCAAGTCCGGCGCAAGCGCCGCGAGAAGGCGATCGAGCTCGTCCTTCTCGCGGCGGCGTGCGTGTCCGTGTTCACCACGCTGGGAATCGTGTATGTGCTGGTGACAGAGTCGCTCGAATTCTTCCGGCACGTTCCGTTGTGGTCCTTCCTGACCGACAGTCAATGGACACCGCTGTTCGACGATGCCCACTTCGGCATCGCCGTGTTGCTCGCCGGCACGCTGTCGAGTTCGGCGGTCGCCCTGCTCATCGCCATTCCGCTGGGAACGATCATCGCCGTCTATCTCTCGGAATTTGCCGGGCACAAGACCCGCGAGACGATGAAGCCGCTGCTCGAATTGCTTTCGGGTGTGCCCACCATCATCTACGGATACTTCGCGCTGTTGTTCGTCACGCCTTTGCTGCAGCGGATATATCCTGAGCTGCCCGGCTTCAACGTTCTGTCGGCCGGCATTGTGATGGGCATCATGATCATCCCGTATGTGTCTTCCCTGTCGGAAGACGCGATGCGGGCAGTGCCCATGAGTTTGCGCGAGGGTTCGTATGCGATGGGCGCAACGCGCTACCAGACCGCCGTCAGGGTTGTCGTTCCAGCGGCACTGTCGGGAATCGCCGCCGCCTACATTCTGGGAGTCTCAAGGGCGGTCGGTGAAACGATGATCCTCGCCGTAGCTGCCGGCATGCAGCCCAATCTCAGTTTGAATCCCTTGGAGCCGGCGGCCACGATCACGTCATTCATTGTTCAGGTCGCGCTTGGCGATTTGCCTCATGGCAGCATCGGATACCAAACCATCTTTGCTGCCGGTTTGACGTTGATGCTGTTGACGCTCGTCTTCAACTTGCTCGGCTACTGGCTGCGCCGTCGCTTCAGGGAGGCCTACTGATGGATGCAGATCCCGTTGGTTCTTCGCGCACCCGCTCGTTGCGCGCCATTATTCGCCGTCACAAGCGCTGGGACATGCTCTTCGGCTTCGTGGGGCTGTTGGCCATGATGGTCGGAGTCCTGACGCTGGCCGCGCTCTTCACTGACATGGTGATCACCGGGGTACCGCGCTTGACGGGTGACTTCTTTACCAACTTCCCGTCGCGGCGGGCAGGTGAGGCGGGAATCCTGTCCGCCTGGGTCGGATCGATCCTGGTGATGATCGTCACCGGATTGGTGGCCGTGCCGGTCGGGATCGCCGGGGCCATCTACCTGGAAGAGTACGCCCGCAAGAACTGGTTCACTGACGTTATCGAGATCAACATTTCGAATCTGGCGGGGGTGCCGTCCATCGTCTATGGTCTGCTCGCGCTGGGCCTGTTCGTCTATACCTTCGGTCTGGGTCAAAGCATCATGTCGGCGGGCTTGACGTTGGCGTTGTTGATCCTGCCCATCGTGATCGTGACCACTCGCGAAGCACTGCGCTCCATTCCACAGCAGATTCGCGAGGGCGCTTACGCCTGCGGCGCCTCGCGGTGGCAGGTGGTCAGCCAGCATCTGGTGCCTTACGGAATGCCCGGTATCTTGACTGGCGTGATCATCGGCTTGTCCCGCGCTATCGGCGAAACGGCTCCCATCATCACGATCGGGGCACTCACCTTCATTGCTTTCCTGCCACCGCTTCCCGGCACGGGTGAACCCGCGGCAGGCCTGTTCGACTGGCTGTTTTCTCCCTTCACCGTGATGCCGATTCAAATCTTCAACTGGACCTCCAGGCCCGACCCAGCCTTTCACCAGAACGCGGCGGCGGCGAGCTTTGTCCTCTTGTTCATGACGTTGGGCATGAATGCTTTCGCGATCTGGTTGCGCTACCGACTGCGCAAGAACATCAAGTGGTGAGCCGTCGCGGCTAGCCTTCGCTTCGCAACCTGAACTATTGACACCATGGTATCGACCATCACCCTGCCGGACAAACCTCCAAAACTCAAGGCCGAGTCGCGTGATCTCGACTTCTACTATTCGGACTTCAAGGCCCTGCGCGGTGTGTCGATGCCCGTGTACGAGAACAAGGTCACCGCGCTGATCGGGCCCAGCGGCTGCGGCAAATCGACGTACCTGCGATGTTTCAATCGCATGCACGATCTCTACCCGGGCAACCGGTACGAAGGCAGCATTCACCTCTATCCCGACGAGGTGGATGTGTTGCACAAGAGCGTCGACCCGATTGAGGTCCGCATGCGCATCTCTATGGTTTTTCAGAAGCCGAATCCATTTCCAAAGTCGATCTTCGAGAACGTGGCCTATGGGCTGCGAGTTCGCGGCGAAAAGTCGCGCAGCTTCTTGGCCGACAAGGTCGAGGCGGCACTCAAGGGCGCGGCGCTTTGGAACGAGGTGAAAGACCGGCTCGACGAAGTTGCCGTCAACTTGTCAGGCGGCCAGCAACAGCGACTGTGCATTGCCCGCGCGCTGGCCACTGACCCGGAGATCATCCTGTTCGACGAGCCTACATCGGCGCTCGACCCGATCGCCACAGGCAGCATTGAAGAGCTGATCGGTGAGATCAAGCACAAGGTGTCAGTGTTGATCGTCACGCACAACATGCAGCAGGCGGCACGCGTGTCTGACTACACGGCGTATATGTACATTGGTGAGTTGGTAGAGTTCGGCGATACCAAGGACATTTTCATGAAGCCCAAACGCAGAGAGACCGAAGACTACATCACCGGTCGTTTCGGTTGATGCGGCTCACAAAAGGGGACGCAAGGTGACCGACAAACATTTGTCCACGCAATTCGATGCGGAACTCAGCGCGATCTCGACTCGCGTACTGGAAATGGGGGGGCTGGTGGAGTCGCAGGTGAGTCGCAGCGTCTATGCCTTGACTCAGTTCAGCGACGAAGTGGCCGCTGAAGTGATGGCCACCGAGGAGCGTGTGAACGCGATGGAAGTGGAGATTGACCGCGACCTGTCCAGCATCATCGCCCGTCGCCAGCCCACCGCGCGCGACCTGCGCCTGTTGATCGCGATTTCCAAGACGATCGCCAACCTGGAACGCGTTGGTGACGAGGCGGCGCGCATCGCGCGCATCGTGCAGCGCCTGGTCAACACGGGCGTCTCTACCCGTCTGCGCCTGCCGCTGAACGACCTGGCGCATGAATCGGAACTTGCCGTGTCGCAACTGCGCAAGGCACTGGATGCGTTTGCCAGGCTGGACATCGAGCGGGCCGTCGACGTGCTCAAGCACGACGACCTGATCGATCGGGAGTTCGAAGGGCTGTTGCGCAAGCTGATCACCTTCATGATGGAAGACGCGCGAACCATCTCGGCGAGCATCGACCTCATCTTTGTCGCCAAGGCGATCGAACGCGTCGGCGATCATGCGAAGAATCTGGCCGAGCAGATCATTTATATCGTCAAGGGCACCGACGTGCGTCACAACACGATCGACGAAGTGGAGAACCTGGTTCGATGAACACCTGCTCCAAGGCGGCATCATGAGTTCGGTGGTCGTGGTCGAAGACGAGGCGGCGATCGCCGAGTTGGTGGCGATCAATCTGCGCCACGCGGGCTTCGACGTGCGAATCGCGGCAGATGCCGAAGCGGCCATCGCGGCGGTGGACGCCGTATTGCCCGACCTCGTGATCATCGACTGGATGCTGCCAGGGCAGTCCGGCCTGGCGCTGGCAAAGCGCTGGCGTGCGCAGGCTCGGACGCGCGAACTGCCGATGATCATGCTCACTGCGCGCGCTGAGGAAGGCGACAAGATTGCTGGGCTCGACGCAGGCGCTGACGACTATCTGACCAAACCGTTTTCGACGAACGAACTGCTGGCGCGCATTCGCGCGGTCTTGCGGCGCAAGGCTCCCGAGGCGCTGGACTCGAGCGTGACGATCGGACCATTGAGTCTCGACCCGGCGACGCGACGTGTCCAGGCGGGCGAATGCGCAGTCAAGCTCGGGCCGACCGAATTTCGCTTGCTGCGTTTCTTCATGACGCATCCGGAGCGGGTCCACAGCCGCGCGCAGTTGCTGGATCGGGTATGGGGCGATCACGTGTTCATCGAGGAACGCACCGTGGACGTGCATGTGAAGCGCCTGCGCGAGGCGCTCAATCCTGTGCATTGTGCAGCCATGATCGAGACGGTGCGCGGCGCCGGCTACCGCCTGACCCAGATTGCTGGCGTCGTGCCGGCCTGAACGCACCAGGCCGAGCGGAGCTGCGCTTGACCTGGTTGCTGCCGAGAATACTGGCCGGCGCATTGACTTTGCTCGCCGGTGCGTGGGTCGGGTCCATTCTCGGTAGGGGATTCGATGCTCCGATTCTGAGTGTGCTGCTGGGCGGCGGCGTCGCGTTGTCGGCGATGGCGGCTATTGACGCGCTGCGTGGCTATCGGCTGATCCGCTGGTTGCGAGGTTCGCAAGCAGACACAGCGCCCCGCGACTCCGGCCTGTGGGGTGAAGTCGGCTATCGCATGGAACGGTCGATGCGTGCGCTGGAATCCGAGGTCGTACGCGAGCGTTTGCGACTGACGCAGTTTCTTTCGGCCATCGAGGCCTCTCCGAACGGCGTGCTTCTGCTCGATGCGAATCAGCAGATCGAATGGTGCAATTCGGTCGCGGCCGATCACTTCGGGCTCGACCAGAAGCGCGATTTGCGCCAGTCGATCACCAATCTGGTTCGCGCACCCGCTTTCGTGGACTACCTGCGAGCAGGTCGATTCGACAGCACCGTGACGTTCCCCGGGCCTGGCGGGCGCGCGACGTTGTCGACGCTGATCCGCCGCTATGGAGAAGGTCAACTGCTCGTGTTGTCGCAAGACATCACGGAACGCGAACGATCCGATGCGATGCGGCGCGACTTTGTGGCGAACGTCTCACACGAAATTCGCACCCCCTTGACCGTGCTGTCTGGCTTCGTCGAGACGATGACGCAACTGAACTTGACCGAGGTCGAGCGCAAGCGCTCTTTGTCCTTGATGGCCCAACAGACCCAGCGCATGCTCGCGCTGGTGAGCGACTTGCTCATGCTGGCGCAATTGGAGGGCAGCCCACTGCCACCGCCAGAGCAGTGGGTACCGCTGAATCGCGTCTTGGAGCAGGCGCTGACCGACGCCAAGGCCCTGTCCGCCGGGCGCCATGCGCTGAAGCTCGAAGTGGTGGCCGAGGTACAGCTGGCTGGAGTCGAGCCGGAATTGTTGAGCGCCATCGGTAACCTGGTGCACAACGCTGTGCGCTACACACCTCCGGGTGGCACCATCGATGTCGTCTGGCGATTGTTGGGTGATGGATCGGGGCAAGTCGAGGTCTCTGATACCGGCCCGGGAATCGCGCGTGAACACCTGTCGCGCTTGACCGAGCGCTTCTACCGCGTCGACGGCAGTCGATCGCGCGATACGGGCGGCACCGGATTGGGCCTATCGATCGTCAAGCATGTGATGCAGCGCCACGCGGGTGAATTGCGCATCGAGAGCGAAGTCGGCAAGGGTTCGAGTTTTCGCCTGATCTTTCCACCGGCTCGTGTGCGTGCTGAGCCTGCCCAGCAAGGCGGTGTTGCAGCAATCAACTCGACGGCTGTCGGCGGTACACGGCAGTGAACTCGGTGTCATTGTTGCTGCGCCGCTCACGGGCCAGCAACTTCCAGCGCGTATCGAGGTGCGAGGCACGCTCCCGGGCCTCGACCTGAAGCAGGAATTCGCAGGTCGAGTCGCGCGCAGGCGTCACAGCATCGACCCGGTAGCCTCCGTGGTATTCGAGCGCGGCCACCTGCCCACGCGGCATGCCCGGGGCCGCGATGCAGGCGTCGGGCGGAATGTACACGGCGATTCTTGACACGAGCGCGCGAAAGCTCCGCGCGTGGTTCAAGGGCGGAAGCATCAGCGTCATCAGCAAGAGCCAGCACAGTGCCACACCACCCGCGGGGAGCACAAGGCTCTTCCAAAGTGGATGGCGGTTGCGCCCCGAACGCCAGCGTACAAGCCACAGCCAAGCCAGCGTTGCAACGACGGCTAGAACGAGCGACAAGGTCGAGTATGTCGGAACGAAACCCGGCACCAGGCGCGCGACATTCGCTCCGGGTTTGGCCGGAATGCCAGTGTGCATTGACACATAGACCACCCAGATGACGAGGGCGCCTGAGGAAAAAAAGAACACCGAAAACCAATCGATTGCCGCGGAAGTGCGTCGCTGCAGGGTAGGCAAGGCAAACGCCGCGAGTACCGCCATCGCCGGCAAACCCAGCAGCAGCGCACGATCATTTCCACCCATGGCGACACAGGCAACCACACTCGCCAGCAAACATCCCAGCGCGACGGAGATGTGCCGGTTCAGCAACTGGCGGCGCCATTGCCACAGCGTCCACAAGGCCAGGGGCCACGCCGGCCATGTAAACCAGGCGAGCAGTCGAATCAACACCCAGACCTGAGACGCGGAAGCGTAGCTTCCCAGCCGCCACTGCCAGGCGCCAAGCGCGCTGGCCACGCCGACCGCAAGCGCCATCGCGAGCACCACCCAGACCACCAGCGCACGAACCTGTGCGTAGCTGGACCGCCATGTGATGCCCACGCCAATTGAGCCGAGCACCAGTGCCATCGTCGGCGCGCCGCTGGCGGCCAGCGACACGAGCGCGATGGGCATCGCCAGTCGGGACTTGAGGGTGCGAAAGGGGCTTGCGGCGAGGGCGTACATGTACAGCGTCACCGCCGCCAGTTGCACGAGCTCCGGTGTGGTTTCATGGCCGTACTGAAGCAGCCCCAACGTCGCGATCATTGCCAGCAACGCGCCGTCGGCGATTGCGCGGGCATAGTCCACCGGGTGGGCCTCGCCACCGAAGGCGAACGGCAGGGGCTGCGCCGCCTCGGTGCGCGCCAGGTGGTAAGTTGTCAACCAAGTCAGCGTCAGGACCAAGGCCAGCAACAACATGAACGGGATTCGCGCGGCGAGCGCCGGGTCGAGCCATGGGGCCAGAAGCTTGATCGATGCTGCGCCCAGCCAATAGGGCAACACCGCAGGATCGGCGGGCAGGCCACCGACGCTGGGCGCGAACCAGGCGGCGCGGCCTTGAGCGATGTTCGCCATGTGCCCGAAGGCGCTGATGTCGGCACTCTTCCAGGGGTCTCGTCCGAACAATCCTGGCAGCAGGTAGGCTGCGCAGAGCAGCAGCAAGGCAAGGCGTGGCATGCGCTGCACGGCGCGCTGGGTGACCAGGGCAGGATTGGGCGAGTTCAAGGGCGGGGTCGCTTCGAGAGTCGGATCATGCCGCATCGGTCATGCGGGCATGAAAAAGGCAGCCGAAGCTGCCTGGTTTCCGAGCGGGGCCAAGGGTGCAATTATTTTTTCGGGCCGATGCGGGTGAACTTGTTGCGGAACTTCTCGACGCGCCCGCCCAAGGAGTCGACGCTCTTTTGGGTGCCGGTATAAAACGGGTGCGACTCGCTCGTGGTTTCGAGCTTGTACAGCGGCAGTTCCCGGCCGTCGTCCATCTTGATGGTCTCGCGCGTTTGCGCGGTGGAGCGCGTCACGAACTTGAATCCGTTCGACAAGTCGACGAAACAGATGTCGCGGTAGCCCGGGTGTATTCCTTCTTTCATGCCTGTGTCCTTGGGTGCTGCGATTGCGGCAGCCACTTCCCGAATTGAAAGCACTTGCCGGCCGCTAAGAGGCGGCGATTGTAGCGCCCGCGTTGCCTCAGCCGCCGCGGCGCATCATGTCGAAGAAGTCGAGGTTGTTCTTCGTTGCCTTCATCTTCTCAAGAATGAATTCCATCGCCTCGATTTCGTCCATCGAATAGAGCAGCTTGCGCAATATCCAGGTCTTTTGCAGGATCTCCGGCTTGAGCAGCAATTCCTCGCGGCGTGTGCCGGATTTGTTCAGCAATATCGACGGGTAGACGCGCTTCTCCGACATGCGCCGGTCCAGGTGGATTTCGCAGTTGCCGGTGCCCTTGAACTCTTCATAGATCACTTCGTCCATGCGACTGCCCGTGTCCACGAGCGCCGTGCCGATGATCGTCAGCGACCCGCCTTCCTCGATGTTGCGCGCCGCACCGAAGAAGCGCTTGGGCCGCTGCAGCGCATTCGCGTCCACGCCACCCGTCAGCACCTTGCCCGAGGAGGGCAGCACGTTGTTGTAGGCGCGTGCCAAGCGGGTGATCGAATCGAGCAGGATCACGACGTCTTTCTTCAATTCGACCAGGCGCTTCGCACGTTCGATCACCATCTCGGCGACTTGCACGTGGCGCGCCGCGGGCTCGTCAAAGGTGGAGCTAATGACCTCGCCGCGCACCGTGCGCTGCATTTCCGTCACTTCCTCGGGCCGCTCGTCCACCAGCAACACGATCAGGTAGACCTCGGGATAGTTGGCGATCAGGGCATGCGCCAGGTTCTGCATCATCACCGTCTTACCGCTCTTGGGTGCCGACACCAGCAGCGCGCGCTGGCCCTTGCCCAGCGGGGCGATCAGATCGACGATGCGACTCGTGATGTTCTCTTCCGACTTGGTATCACGCTCAAGCTTGAACTGCTCTTTCGGGAACAGCGGCGTCAAGTTCTCGAACATGATCTTGTGCTTGCTCTCCTCGGGCGTCAGGTCATTGACCTTGTCGACCTTGACAAGTGCGAAGTAGCGTTCGCCGTCCTTGGGTACGCGCACCTCGCCCTCGACGGCGTCGCCGGTGTGCAGGTTGAAGCGGCGAATCTGGCTCGGGCTGAGATAAATGTCGTCGGTGGACGCCATGTAGCTCGCATCGGGCGAGCGCAAGAAGCCAAATCCGTCGGGCAGGACTTCGAGCACGCCATCGCCGAAGACTTGCTCGCCGCCCTTGGCGCGCTTCTTCATGATCGCAAACATCAGCTCCTGCTTGCGCATGCGGGCGACGTTTTCGATCTCCAGCGCCTCCCCCATCTTGATGAGATCTGAGACGTGAAGGGCTTTGAGTTCTGACAGATGCATGGGGGTGGGGCGCGATGAGGAAGGTGACTCGACAGCCGCGAATCAACCGCGGCGGGAATCCCGGCGGAGAGCGCTCAGACGGCCATCATGGCCGAGCGCGCCGGGCCGCGAAATGGGCCCGCGTGGGATGTCTATCGACCGCCAACCCCAACCTTCCCGGCCAAAAGCACTGGGGTGCGGTGCTGACGATGAGTTTCTTTTCGGGGAGTTCGGGCCCGGCGTGGTGCTCGGGCCACCAACTATAGCCGCAGATTGCCGCGAATTATAGGTGTCCGTCGATGAAAGCCGTCAATTGGGACTTTGACAGGGCACCGACCTTGGTGGCGGCAAGCTGCCCGCCCTTGAAGAGCATCAAGGTCGGAATCCCGCGAATGCCGAACTTGGCGGGAACGTCGTGGTTCTCGTCCACGTTCATCTTTGTGACCTGCAAACGCCCGTCGTAGTCTTTCGACACCTCGTCCAGGATGGGCGCGATCATCTTGCACGGCCCGCACCATTCGGCCCAGTAGTCCACCAGCACCGGCTTGTCGGATTTGAGGACGTCGGCGTCGAACGACGCGTCCGAGACATGCTTGATCAGTTCGCTGCTCATTTGGATCCTTTGGCTGGCGATGCCCTTGAAACCCGCGAAAACTCGCGAAACACTGCAGGGCACAATCATTTTGACACAGCATCGCACGCGCGTCTCGCGCCGCACACTTCGCATCCCTATGGCCGACGTAGCCTGGATCGCTCTTCATCGCAGCGCTCGCCCCGCCGAGGTGTGGTCCGCCGTCGCCACCCGCGTTGCTGACGCGGCTGTTGAACGCGGGCTTGAGCTGCGAGACTGCATCGTGCTGGTTCCGTTTGCGCAACTGCTGCCTTTGGCGCAGCAGGCATTCGCGCAGCGCCGCGGTTGGGTGCCCCGGGTCGAGACGACGGCCACGCTTGCGGCGTCCCTGGGTCCGCGGCCTGTGCCCGGAGCCGGGGAGTTGACGTTCGATTCAGCCGTCGATGCGCTCAATGCCGAGTCAATGCTGGGCGAGCAGTCCTGGGGCCGTGCGTGGGCGCAACGTGACGCGCATGGCGTTGCGCAAGCCGCCACCCATGTGGCGCACACCGCCCACGCTTTCGCGCGCGCCGCACACGCGCTGCGACCGCAAGCGCGCGCAGCGTACTGGTCGCAAGTGCGAGACGCACTGGGCGCGATCGATGGGCTCGGTGCCCGTGAACGGGCGATGGCCCGCATCGCCCTCGAATGGGCCGCGCTGGCCGATCCGCCGGCAACGGACCGGCTGTTCGCGCTTCAACCTGCGGCGTTCTTTGCCATCAGCGCCGGTGGACGCGATCCCCTGACGTTGAGCCTGTTTGACGGTGCCGCAGCGCGAATTCCCTACGTCGTCATCGACCTGGACGAGACAGACGCCGCGCGTGTGCTGCGCGTGCCCACCGGCGTGTCGGCGCCCGCGCTCGCCATTTGCGAAGACTTCGAAGACGAGGCGCAGGGCGCTGCGGCTCAGGTGCTGCATGAGTTGCAGCAGGGCCATCGTCCCGTCGCGTTGATCGCCCAAGACCGCGCGTTGGTGCGGCGAGTGCGCGCCTTGTTGGAGCGCGAGTCGGTGGCGATCCGCGACGAAACCGGCTGGAAACTCGCCACCACGCGCGCCGCCGGACGCGCCATGACGCTGCTGCGCGCCGCGCAGCCCGGCGCGTCGACCGATGCCTTGCTCGACTGGCTTAAGACGGGAGTGCGCTGGCCCGCGACGGGCGACACTGACGACGCCACGTCGCTGCTTGAGGCGCAATGCCGCACGCTGCAGATCGCGCGCATTTCAGGCCTGGCGGGTGCAGCGTTTGACGCCCAGGTGCAAACTCTGTTGGGCTGCGCCATGGCGTGCCTGAATCGCCTTGCGACGGGGAGCGCGAGACCGCTCCGGCATTGGTGCGGTGCGCTCGCCGCGGCCTTGCACAACTGCGGCGCGACGCAAGACCTGATTGACGACGACGCCGGCCAACAAGTGATCGCGACGCTCGGGCTGGCCCACGCTGAACCGTCGGGCCAGGGCGCCCTGAGCGCGGGCGCGCATGTGATATTGACCCTGCATGAGTTCACCCGCTGGGTCGATGCGGCGTTGGAAGCGGCAAACTTCCTGCCGCAGCAACGGCCCGAGGCCGCCCGCGCGGAGCAGGCCGACGTTGTGATCGCGCCTTTGGCCCAGACGATTGCCCGGCCCTTTGGTGCCGTTGTGTTCCCGGGGGCGGACAACACCCGGCTGGGTGCCGCCGGGCGGCCGCACCCGCTGTTGAGCGACGCCCAGGTCGCGGCTTGGGGGCTGGGCGGGCTTGAGCAGCGTCGCGACACGGAACGCCTCGGATTGGCACACCTGATCGGCCAGCCACGGCTGACCTTTCTGCGCCGCCGTCAAGACACCGACCAGCGTTTGTCGAACAGCCCGTTGATCGATCAGCTGTCGGCGTCGCTGCAATCGCAAGGGCGATGCCTTGCGGCATGGCTCGATCCGCGCGTTGAACGCGTCGTGGCCCGCAGACCCGTCGAGCGCACGGGCCCGGCGGTGGCGACCCTGCTGCCGCAGCGCTTGTCCGCGAGTGCATACGAAGCCTTGCGCGAATGTCCGTACCGATTTTTCGCCAAAGTGGTGCTGGGTTTGCGCGCGCAAGAAGAACTCGAGCGCGACGTGGAAAAACGCGACTACGGCAACTGGCTGCACGAGGTGCTGCATCGCTTTCACGCCGCTCGCTCCCAACCCGATGCGCCCGCCGTGGAGGTGCAGGTGCTGCTGCGGCTGGCGTCGCAATGCCAGCGCGAATTCGGCCTCGATGACGCGGAGTTCTTGCCATTCGCCGCGTCGTTCAAGTCGCTGGCACCTCGCTATGTGCAATGGGTGCACGAGCGCGACGCCGAAGGGCAGCGCTGGCTGCACGGCGAATACGCAGTGAAGCGCCGACCCAGCGCACTCGACGGGCTGGAGCTCGAAGGCCATATTGATCGCATCGATGTGATCGACACCTGCGCACCGGGTCAGACCGTGTTGATCGACTACAAGACCGGCAGCGCCGACGCCCTGAAACGCAAAGTGAGCGAGCCGCTCGAAGACACGCAACTGGCTTTCTACGCCGCGTTGCTGCCGGAGAGTTTGCGCCAGTCGGCCCAGCCCGTGCGCGCGTTCTATCTGGCGCTGGACAACCCGAAACGCATCGAGTCGATCGAGCACCGCGGTGTCGAGACTTCGGCGCAGGTGCTGGTTGAAGGCCTGGCGTCGGAGCTGAAGCGCCTTCGCGGCGGCGAACGCCTGCTGCCGCTGGGCGAGGGAAGCACCTGCGAATTCTGCGAGGCGCGTGGTCTGTGCCGGCGCGACCATTGGACGGACCCGCTCGCGGCGCTGCCATGAACCTGCCCGCCTATCGCGCCGACGGCCGGCCCGTCAGCCGCGAGGAGTTCTACCGCCACGCCTGCGATCCGGGCCGCAGCGCCGTGGTCGAAGCCTGTGCGGGCGCGGGCAAAACCTGGATGCTGGTGTCGCGCATCCTGCGTGCCTTGCTCGACGGCGCGCGGCCCCATGAAATCCTCGCGATCACGTTCACGCGCAAGGCCGCGGGCGAAATGCAGGAACGCCTGAATGAATGGCTGCG
>JANOLJ010000088.1:0-18312 GCA_031419715.1 Burkholderiales bacterium
TTAGAGCACCACCTTGACATGGTGGGGGTCGTTGGTTCGAGTCCAATCGCGCCTACCACGGCTTGCACGGCCGTGGAGCAACCGTCGCTGCTGCATCCGAGGCGGGTAAACCCCTCGCGCAGTGCAAAGTCGCCCTCCTAGAATCTTTCGGCCCACCGCTTGCCTGTACAGGAGGTTGTTGCATGGTTCAGTCTCGCCGCACTGCGAAGTCGAAGTCGAAGTCGGCAACGAGCAGCGGTTCGGGCACCGATTCGCCCGATGCCGGCCTGCGTGTGCTCAAGAAATATCCGAATCGCCGCTTGTACGACACGCAGACCAGCAGCTACATCACGCTGGCCGACGTCAAGGAGATGGTGCTGGCGGTTCAGCCCTTTGTCGTTCGCGACGCCAAGACGGGGGATGACCTGACGCGCAGCATTCTGCTGCAAATCATTCTCGAAGAGGAAACCGGCGGAGTTCCTATTTTCTCAACACAGATGCTTTCGCAGCTCATTCGCTTTTACGGCCACACTATGCAAGGCATGATGGGTTCATACCTCGAAAACAATCTGCAGACGTTTACCGACATCCAGGCACGTCTTGCCGCGCAGGCCAAGGGCGTGTTCGACCCCGCCACCCTGAACCCGGACCTGTGGGCGAACTTTCTCAGCAGCCAGGCTCCGGGCGTGCAAGGCCTGATGGGCAACTACCTTGAGCAATCGCGGCAGATGTTCCTGCAGATGCAGGAACAGTTGGGAAAGCAGACAGAGACCTTGTTTTCGGCCGTTCCGGGCGCGACGCCGCCAACGCGCTGAGGCGCTGAGGCGCTGGTTTGAACCGTTCTAAATGGAAATGACTGCGTTGGCATCAAACTCTCTCGGGCCGAAGATCGGCTTCGTTTCGCTGGGTTGCCCGAAGGCGCTGACGGACTCCGAGCTCATCCTCACACAGCTGCAGGCGCAAGGGTATCGAACCTCCAAGACCTACACCGACGCCGACCTGGTAATCGTCAACACTTGTGGCTTCATCGACGACGCGGTCAAGGAAAGCCTGGACGCCATCGGCGATGCACTGACCGCCAACGGCAAGGTGATCGTCACTGGCTGCCTGGGTGCGCGGACCGGGCAGGGTGGCGGGAACCTGGTTCGCGAAATGCATCCGCGCGTTCTGGAGGTGACGGGGCCGCATGCAACCCAAGAAGTGATGGACGCCGTGCACCGGCATGTGCCCAGGCCCCACGATCCGTTCGTCGACCTCGTTCCGGCGCACGGCATCAAGTTGACGCCGAAGCACTATGCCTACCTCAAGATCAGCGAGGGGTGCAACCATCGCTGCACCTTCTGCATCATTCCGAGCATGCGCGGCGACCTGGTGTCTCGGCCGATCGGGGATGTGCTGGGGGAGGCGAGGCGACTGTTCGAGGCGGGCGTCAAGGAGCTACTCGTCATCAGCCAGGACACGAGCGCCTATGGGGTCGACGTCAAGTACCGCACCGGATTTTGGGACGGCAGGCCGGTCAAGACGCGTTTGGTCGACCTGTGCGAGCAGTTGGCCGAACTCGCCGCGGTGCATTCGGCTTGGGTCAGGTTGCACTACGTTTACCCGTATCCGCATGTTGACGACATCCTGCCGTTGATGGCGAAAGGTGCGATCCTGCCGTACTTAGATGTGCCATTCCAGCATTCCCACCCCGATGTCTTGCGTCGCATGAAGCGGCCCGCCAGTGGAGAAAAGAATCTGGAACGCCTGCAGCGCTGGCGCTCGATATGTCCGCAAATCGTGGTTCGCAGCACCTTCATCGCGGGTTTCCCGGGCGAAACAGAAGCGGAGTTCAACCACTTGCTGGAGTTCGTGCGCGAGGCGCGCATAGACCGGGCGGGTTGCTTTGCCTACTCTGCGGTCGACGGCGCCGTCGCCAATGGTTTGCCTGGCATGTTGCCCACTGAAGTGCGTGAAGAGCGCCGCGCCCGCTTCATGGCGGTCGCCGAGGAAGTTTCCGTCGCCAAGTTGCAGGAACGCTTGGGCTCGACGATGCAGGTTCTCGTCGATTCGGCGCCGGCGTTGGGCCGCAAGGGTGGCCAGGGCCGCAGCTACGCTGACGCGCCGGAGATCGATGGTGTCGTGAAATTGCAGGCCCCCGACAAAGCTTCGATCACGCTCAAGACGGGTACGTTTTGCCGTGCGCGCATCATCGCTGCGCAGGGTCACGATCTGATTGGCGCTCCCATCTGACTGGGCGTGCGACGGGATAGGCAATGCGTGTGCAACGAGAAGACAAAGACCCGTCGACGCAAACGCCCGGCCTCAGTACGGCGCTGATCCACCATCCCTATCGAGCGCCGGAAGGCTTCGCGTCTCCGCAGGTCGCTGTGCACAAGGCCTCCACAGTGATATTCCGCGACGTGGCAGCACTTCGGTCGCGCGACTGGAAAGACAAGGCGGGCTACACCTACGGCCTGCACGGAACGCCAACGACGTTCATGCTGGAAGAGAGAATCGCCACGCTCGAAGGTGGGCTGCAGACGCTATTGGTGCCCAGCGGGCTTGCTGCGATTGCATTGGTGAACCTCGCGTTGCTGCGAAGCGGCGACGAAGTCCTGATTCCCGAGAACGCCTACGGTCCGGGCAAGGAGATCGCGCGCAATGAGCTTGCCGGTTGGGGAATCACGCACCGCCTGTATGACCCCATGGAACCGAACCGCCTCGCCGAAACGGTGACACCCGCGACAAAGCTGATCTGGATCGAGGCGCCGGGGTCGGTGACGATGGAATTCCCAGACTTGGTCGGCCTGCTAGCGGCAGCGCGATCGAGTGGCGTCACCAGCGCAATGGACAACACCTGGGGCGCTGGCGTGGCCTTCAGCGCGTTCGGGGTCGATGACGGCGTGCGTCCGATAGTGGGTGCAGACGTTGTGATGCAGGCACTGACCAAGTTCCCTTCCGGGGGCGGGGACGTGCTAATGGGTTCGGTGACGACGCGCGACTCGACTCTGCACGCCAGACTCAAGGCTACCCACATGCGGATGGGCTGGGGCATCGGGGCGAATGACGCCGAAGCGGTGTTGCGCTCCTTGCCTTCGTTGGAGTTGCGTTACTCGGCCCAAGATCAGAGCGCGCGGCGCATTGCCCAGTGGCTGGGCGGCCGGGGCGAAATTGCCCAGGTTCTGCATCCTGCGTTACCTGGGTCTCCGGGGCACGAGCACTGGGTTCAGGTGGGGAAGAGGGCTGCGGGCCTGTTTTCGGTGGTGTTCACCCCCGGCGTTTCCACCGGACAGGTGGACGCATTTCTGGAACGTCTTCGCCTCTTCAAACTCGGCTATTCATGGGCAGGACCATTGAGTCTGGCCGTTCCATACAACTTGGCGGCGATCAGGAAGCTACCCACATGGAGCGGGGTATTGGTGCGCTTCTCTATCGGCCTGGAGGCCACCGAAGACCTGCTTGCTGATCTCGAAGCTGCCCTGGACCATGTCTTCCCGCCTGCCAGAGGCGACGACCAGGCCTAGCTTTGCGCTTGGTTGAGCGCGGTACAAGAAGGGGAACAAACCACCTGATTCTTGCCGAGCAGTTTGCGTGACTTCAGCATCGAACGCGCACGGTGCTTGCCGCAGAGAAAGCAAGACATCGTGGCTGCACCGAAAGAACTGGCCGCTGCAAACGGGGATCCCGGCGTCTTGGTTCGATAGCGCAACCCTCCATCCACGATCGCAGTTTTGATCTCTGTCTTTGCCATAGAGCGAACCTCGTTGCTTGTTCCCGCACGCTCCCTTTTCGACAACCAGGGAGTTGTTGATCTTTTCGCGAGGTCGTATTGTCGGCGAAGACGGGTCGTTGACGGATGCCAGAGGTTATGGCGCAGGCGATGATGGCAACTATTTTGTTGACATAATATACATTGTGCGCTCTACGAGCGGCGAACCGACCAGCGGCAGAACGCACTCTGCCAAGTTGAAAACTCTATTCGTCGCCGCGACGGTCCTGCTCTTCTGCAAAGCCATCACCTTGGCTGTCTTCGCCCACCAGTGGTCCGGACGACCGATCCAGGGGTCTCCATATCTTGCTCCTAAGGCGGTTCAATGCGGTTGATTGCTGAAGTGCTGCATGCACCGCCTCCGGGTTCAGCAAGAGTGCGAACGGATTCGAAGCGATCTGTTGTTGTTCCATGGCTATCTCACAGTTGGTTGCGACGCGATCGAATCGACTGTAGGGCCGCCCCCCAGTTCACATCAGTGGGCGCAAAGCCAATGTTCGCGTAAGAACTTTCCCGACACTCTGACGTGAGAACCGGCACGAACGGTCTTAGCGACAGAGTCACAAAAGATCCAAATATTATCGAACTTTAGTGTTACCAATCAATGTATTAAGCCATGTTTATAAAAAACTACTTTAATCTCAAATCAACCTGATGTGGCGCTTTTGACCCGCGTGAACAAGCGTTCAAAGTTCTCACTCGTTACCTGCGCAATTTGCTCAACGGGAACCTGCTTCAGCTCCGCAAGTTGACGAGCCACATGAACTACGTAGGACGGGTTATTGACTTTCCCTCGGAACGGCATCGGCGCCAAGTAGGGACTGTCGGTCTCGATCAGACATCGCTCTAGCGGCACAAAGCGCGCCACGTCGCGCAGCGCGTTTGCATTCTTGAACGTCAGGATTCCGGAAAACGAAATGTAAAAGCCCAAGTCCAGCGCACCCCGCGCGACATCCAGCCCTTCGGTAAAGCAATGAAAAACGCCGGTCACGTGACCCGCTCCTTCGTCGCGCAGTGCCTCAAGCGTGTCGTGCGCCGCATCGCGGGTATGCACGACCAAAGGCAGGTCAGACTCCAGCGCCGCCCAAATATGGATCCTGAATCGCTCTCGTTGCCACTCCATGTCACTTCGGCTTCGCCCATTGAGGCGGAAGTAGTCGAGCCCTGTCTCTCCAATCGCTACGACGCGTGGCCTGGCCCCCAATTCAACAAGATCTTCGATGCTCGGTTCGCGCACCCCTTCGTTGTCCGGGTGCACACCGGCACTGCACCAAAAATTGTCGTAAGACATCGCCAGCGCATGCACCGCGTCGAACTCCTCAAGCGTGGTGCAAATACACAGCGCCCGGTCTACCCGCGACTCGCGCATTGCAGCCCGAACTTCCGCCAGATTGTCCCGCAGCTCCGCAAACGTGAGGTGGCAGTGCGAATCGACGAACATGAAAGCGGGATCAGCGCGCGGCCCTGCCGAGGGCAGCAGCTCAGATCGTCTGAGTCGGTTTGGCTGATGAAATCGACGTCCCGAGGATCTCTTCGATCTTGATCCTGAGCACGCGAGTTTTTTCGTCTGTCGGGAAACGCACGCCGACCCCCTGGGTGCGCCCGCCCGATGCGTTGGCGGGGGTGACCCAACCTACTTTGCCCGCCACGGGGTAGCGTTGAGGATCGTCCGGAAGCGACAACAACAGATAGATGTCGTCCCCCAACCGATATTCACGGGTCGTGGGAACGAACAAGCCGCCATCTGAAAAGAGCGGCATATAGGCAGCGTAGAGCGCTGCCTTCTCCCGAAAGACCAACTGGATGACGCTAGGGCGCGCGCCACCCGATGTCGCAGGCAGTCCGGGAGAAATGGTGCTCATGGTGCGAAGTGTACCGAAGCAAGACCGCGTGAGTTGCGTCCTTGCGGGCCTCTGTCCGCGTCCAGCGCGAGGAGTGCGCTGCGGCCTTGCTCGACAAGGCTTTCGACTTTCAGCGTGCCCTGCCAAGGGTGCTCGGCGTGGATCGCGAGTTCGCGTAGCGCCGCAGCCCATGAAGCCAGTCTTGACAGATCGCGTGAAACCACCAGACCCCGCATGGAGAAGTAGCGAGGCTCTGCGCCAACGGCGACGCAAATCGAGTCATGGCAAAGCTTCTGCAGGGTTTCGATGACCCGGGCCAGTGGCCAATCAACGAACACCTCTGCACCTCCCTGCATCACTCGCTCAGGCACACTGAGCCACAGGCTGGCGTCGATGCCAGCCTGCGCCCATTGCAAGGCCTCCACGGGGCGTCCACCGGTTGCAGCGAGCATCGTCCCAGCGTCTTTCAAGCCTTCGGATTCGAGCCATGCCAGCGCCGACTTTTGCGAAGGCAGCGCTACTGGCACAGCGAGGCATCGGCTGCGCACCGTTGGAAGCAGCGCACCAGCTGCGTTGCTGCTCAAGATGTAGCGGGTCAGTCCTGGGGGCTCTTCGAGAGTTTTCAGCAGTGCATTCGCCGCGATCACATTCATGTGCTGCGCCGGATGAATCACCACTGCTTTTCCCATACCGCGCGAACTGCTGCCCTGTGCAAACGCAACAACGGCTCGGACGTCGTCAACCCGAATCTCCTTGCTGGGTTTCGACTTGGTCGAGGCACCGGCGACGCCGGAGTCCTCTGCCCCCGCTGCGGGCCAGCCCAACGATTCGCGCAGCGAATCGGGTACGAGAAACATCAGATCAGGGTGGGTTCTGGCGATGAAGAGACGGCAACCCGCACAGCGTTTGCATGCTGGCGCAATGGCGGTGGACTCACTCTTAGATTCGCACAGAAAAGCCTGCGCAATCGCCAATGCCAGTTCGAATTGCCCATTGCCATCAGGCCCATGGAGCAACAAGGCGTGCGCTGCGCGCAGGTTCAGCGCCTCGCGCAACGAACGCTCCAACCAGGGGAGCAGCGGCCTATCGTCGTCTACTACCACTGCCGCGCCTCCAAAGCGCCTACGATATCGCGCGCGACCGATTCCCTGGCTTGCTCCGCGTCGAGGCGGACGAATCGCGACGGATGCTGCATTGCTCGGGCACGATAGCCCTCCCGGACGCGCGCGAAAAAAGGTTCATCGAGCTGTTCCAGCCGATCGGCTGGTCGGGCCACGGCGCGTCGCCCTGCCGCCACCGCGGGCGCCAGGTCGAACCAAAAGGTCAACGTCGGCTGTAAGCCTTCTTGCACCCAGTGCTCCAGCTGCTCCAGGACTGCGAGACTGAATCCTCGCCCAGCCCCCTGATAGGCAAATGTGGCATCGGCAAAACGGTCGCACAGGACCGTGCAACCCCGCGCCAACGCGGGCTGGATCACTTCGCGCAAATGGTCGCGTCTGGCGGCGAATACCAACAGCGTCTCGGTAAGCGCATCCATCGGCTGGCTCAAGAACAGCGCCCGCAGTTGTTCAGCAAGAGGCGTTCCGCCGGGTTCACGGGTGCAGACGACCTCGGCACCCATGCGGCGAAAACGCGCAGCCAGCAGCTCGATATGGCTGGATTTCCCCGCCCCATCGATGCCCTCGAAGGTAATGAATCGCCCGTTCACGCTGGACTACTTGCGACGTTGGTACTTATCCACGGCGCGGTTGTGGTCCGCGAGCGTTTCACTGAACTGGCTGGTACCGTCACCTCGGGCGACAAAGTACAGGGCCTTGGTCCGCACAGGTCGAACCGCCGCCAGCAGGGCGTCATTGCCCGGCATTGAGATTGGCGTCGGTGGCAATCCCGTGCGGGTGTAGGTGTTGTAGGGCGTATCGGCAAGGAGATCTCGTTTTCGCAAGTTGCCATCGAAGCGGTTGCCCAATCCGTAAATCACGGTAGGGTCGGTTTGCAAAGGCATGCCGATTCGCAGCCGATTCACGAACACGCTCGCGACCTGGCCGCGTTCGGCGGCGGCACCGGTCTCCTTTTCCACGATCGATGCAAGTATCAAGGCTTCACTGGCGCTGCGCAGGGGCGTGTCGGAAGCTCGTTCAGTCCAGGCGGCATCCAGGCGGGTATGCATTGCCCGGTAGGCCTGCTCCAGCACCGCGATGTCCTTGCTACCGCGACTGTAGCTGTAGGTGTCAGGGAAGAAACGTCCTTCTGGCGCAACGCCTGAGGCGTCCAGACGATCCATGATTTCGCTGTCGCTCATCGACGACGTGGTGGGTTTCAGCGCATCGGCCATCGCGAGTTCGGCTCGAAACTGATGAAACGTCCAACCTTCGAGCAAGCGCACCGTGGCCATGGTCTGCTCGCCGCGAACCAGACTCGACAGCAGCATCACCGGCGTGAACGACCGGTCGATTTCGTAGCTGCCCGCACGAATCTTTCGCGCCTGCCCCGACCAGCGAAACCATTGCGACAACAACAGCGCTGACGACTCGACGCCCGCATCTGTCAACGCATGCGCGATTTCACGGGCACTCGCACCAGGCTCCACGATGACCTGAACCTTGTCGGCGCTCAGCGCCAGCGGCGCGTGCAGCCACCATGCTACCCACGCCACCGCGCCAAGAATCGGGAACAACAACAGCGCAGCGAATCGAAGCCACTTCATTTCCGCAGCCCTGGCGAATCACAGCACTGCTTGAAAATTTCGTTCGCGCCATCGCTCATCGGGGGCAATGATAATCGCGGCCATGAACAGCACATTGGCTCTGAACGGGATCGCGCGGCTTGGGTACTTCGGTTGTATCCGCGTTTCAGGCGTCGATGCGAACGTCTTTCTTCAATCGCAGCTGACCAACGACTTCGCGTCACTGCCTGCCGGCCGTGCCCGGTTGGCCGGTTTCTGTTCGGCGAAGGGCCGCCTGCAGGCCAGCTTCATTGGGTGGAAACAGGGCGACGACATCCTTCTGATTTGCGCGGCCGACCTTCTTGCCGCAACGCTCAAGCGCTTGTCGATGTTCGTCCTGCGATTGAAGTGCAGGCTGAGCGACGCGACAGCGGAACTGCCGGTTTTCGGGTTGGCGGGGAACACTGTCGCTGGGCCTTTGGCGAACTTGTCAATCTGGGACGTGAACGAAACTGCTGACGGCACCGCGATCAGGCTGCCTGACGCACAGGTCCAGGCCCAGGCGCAGCCTCTGGGCCTGTGGTTGCCCCGGTCGGGCGCGCTTGCCTCCACACCGTTGCCGGAACTCAGTCCGCACACATGGCGCTGGCTGCAAATTTCCAGTGGGATTCCGGTTGTCGAGGCAAGAACGGCCGATCTTTTTGTGCCACAGATGATCAACTTCGAGTTGCTCGGCGGCGTCGACTTCCAAAAGGGGTGTTATCCCGGCCAAGAAGTTGTCGCGCGCAGTCAGTACAGAGGCACGTTGAAGCGCAGGATGTTCCTGTTCGACTGCGAAGCCGAGGTCGGCGCTGGCCAGGAGGTCTTCTCAGAGGCGGACCCCGGGCAACCCGCTGGCGTCGTCGCCAACGCCGCACCTCACCCCAGCGGGACCGGCAGCCGCGCCCTCGTCGAACTGAAGCTGAGTGAACTGCAGCGCGGCACACTGCATTTGGGGCACTCTGCCGGGGTCTTGCTGATCCAGCGAGAGCTGCCCTACACCATCCCCTCGGCGTCTGCCGAGTCCGGCTGACGCGGCCGGCTTGCCCATCGCACACCCAACTGCGTGCATGGCGGGCTGCGTGGGGCGGGAACAGTTCACGCGGTCTTCTCGATTCGAACGCATGGGCCGCGGTTCCAGGCAACACGTCCACTACCATCTTGGTTGATGGCCTCTGCGGCCAGTCCTGTCATCCACTGCGCGTGGAATTGCGGCGAGGTGAATGCTGAATGTGCCTGCTAGCCCTGGCCCTGGACAAGAATCGCAAATTCCCGTTGGTCATTGCGGCGAATCGCGACGAATACTTCGCACGTCCGACGGCACCGCTGTCGTGGTGGTCGCCTGACAACGGTGGTCCGGCGATTTTGGGTGGGCGCGACTTGCAAAGCGGTGGAACCTGGTTGGGCCTGACGGCCCAGGGTCGCCTGGGCCTGGAGACCAACGTTCGAGATCCTCGGTTGACATTCGACGACGCGCCATCGCGAGGCCACATCGTGCCGAACTGGCTGTCGGCTGGCGAAGTCGTCGACAGGTTCTGGATGCGCACGGCGATCGCAGGCTACAACGGCTTCAACCTCATCGCCGCTGACTTTCGACTTGGCGAGTGCTTCTGGCTGACCAATACTGGCACCTACCCACGCCGGCTTGAACGCGGTATCTACGGCCTGTCGAACGCCGCACTCGATACGCCTTGGCCGAAGGTCGTCGCGCTCAAGGGCAAGGTTCAATCGAGCATCGAGCGCGCCACTGAGGTAGACGAGCTCGCATCGCAGCTATTCGACGCCTTGGCGGACCGCACCGCCGCGCAGGACAGCTTGCTTCCGAAAACCGGAGTCGGTTTGGAGCGGGAACGCCAGCTCTCCCCGGCCTTTATTCAGGTCCCGGATCTGTCGTACGGTACGCGCTGCTCAACGCTGATCATCACAGAGCGGGTGAATCGCTACCTGGTCACCCATGTCATGGAACGCACTTTCGGCGCTTCCGACGCGCAAGGTTCATTGCGCCGCTCGATCATTCGACGCTGGCCACCCCGTCATACGAGTCATTCGTCGGTTCCGGCGATAGAACAGACGGGAGTCGCGCAAGCGGCGGCGTAGCTGCCCTCAAGCAGACGTGGCTTTGCTACGTTGCTTGATCCCTGCGGGGGACGGCTGGCCTCGGCCGGCATTGGGGCGCTCATGTGGGTGGCGCAAGAACTCGTGTCATTTCGATGTGCGGTATTCCAGCGTCATCGTACTCGTCGCCCAGCGTCTGAAACCCAGCTCGCAAGTAAAACGCAACGGCACTTGTCTGCGCGCTCAGCCCCACGGTTTTCGCGCCCTTGCTTCGGCCCGCATGCATCAGCTTTTCCAGCAGTTGGCGGCCCACGCCATTGCCGCGCATCGACGCCACGACGGCCATGCGGCCGATGCGAAAAGCGCCTGAGGTGTCGAAGAAAGCGCGCCCTGTGCCCAGAGGCATGCCCAGCGCATTGACGGCGACGGCGTGGATTGCATCGGCGTCAATGGAGTCCCACTCCATCTCCTTCGGCACACCCTGCTCTTCGATGAAAACCTGGGTTCGCACTTGCCGCAGATCGGATTCGAGGTCCGACCAGCCACCGAGCCTGACACTCACCATCGCCTGCTCCGCTTCAAACGCAGTGAAGCACTCTCGAAGGGCGAGAGGCACGGCGCGGGAAGTCTGCGACACCGGATCGGCAAATACATAAATCAGCGTGCCCGACACCAGCAAGGTGGCCTTCCGGAACACGCCGCATTCGAACTGGATCGAGGAATCGCCGACGCTGCCATTCAACGCGGGGGCAGCAGCTTGGCGGGGTCTATCGGTTTGCCCTGCCTGCGAATCTCGAAGTGAAGCTGAACTCGTTCGGCGTCTGTCGAACCCATTTCAGCGATCTTTTGACCACGCCGCACGTTTTGGTCTTCTTTGACCATCAGCAGTTGGTTGTGCGCGTATGCGGTGAGGTAAGTGTTGTTGTGCTTGAGGATCACCAAATTGCCGTAACCCCGCAGGCCTGATCCGGCGTAGACGACTCGGCCCTCCGCAGCGGCCAACACCGGGTCGCCAACCTTGCCGCCGATCGTCAATCCCTTGGCCTTGCCTTCTTCGAACGAAGACAGCAACGTTCCCGAGGCGGGCCACTGCCAGTTGACATCGTCGTCCGCGTCGCGCGGCGCCACAGGCGCTGGCGATCCGACCGCGGCTGATGCGGCCCCGCTCGGCACACCCGAGGCCGCACCGGCCGCCCCTTTGGCATCGAGTGGCCGGGTCTCAATCTTCGGCGGCGAGATCGGCCGCGTCGTGACGCCCGTGTCGGAGCCCGGTGGCAATACGCGAAGAACCTGCCCGACTTCAATAACGTTCGGATTGTCAAGGTTGTTCCACTTGACGAGGTCTTTCCAGTTCTGCCCGGTTTCCAGACCGATGCGGATCATGGTGTCGCCGGGTTTGATCGTGTAGAAGCCTGGCTTGCCAGAATTCTCCAGACCCAACGGCTTGGCGGCTTCGACGATCGGTGCGCTCGGCGTTTGAGTGGCTGCCGGCGCGGCAACCACCGGCCGATTCGAGACGCTTCGGTCTTCTACCGGGGCCGGGCTTCGCGGCGTTGCACAGCCAGCCAGAACCGATGCCAGGACGATCGCCTGAACGGGCCGCGCCAGAGCTCGGTAGCCCATTGCTCTTCTTCTATTGGACGTCGTCATGAGTGAACTGAATGCGCCGCATCAACCGACCACGCCTGATTTTAGAGGGACGAAGTTGACCGCCTCGTACAGGCTCTGTTGGAGGACGCCCTGCTCATTTTTGTCGACGACAACGAGCACCTGCTCCGCTGCACCAGGTTGCCGGGAGGGGACCACCAGACGACCGAAAGGCGCGAGTTGCTCAAGCCACGCGGCCGGCACGCTGTCGCCTCCGGCTGCCGCAATGATGCTGTCGTAGGGGGCGTTCGGTGCATGGCCGAGCATTCCATCGCCGTAGACCAGGCGCACGGTGTCACGTCGAACTGCGGCAAGAAACTCTCGGGCGCGGTCGTGCAGTGGCTTGACGCGCTCGACTGACACCACATGACTGCTCAGCAGCGCCAGCACGGCGGCCTGGTAGCCGCAGCCTGTTCCGATCTCAAGTACACGACCCAGATCAGCGCGACGGCGCGCGCTCGCCCCGTCGAACAGGAGTTCGATCATTCGCGCCACGACCGAGGGTTTGGAAATCGTCTGTCCATGGCCGATCGGCAGGCTTGTGTCTTCGTACGCCTGGGCGGCCAATGCGGCGTCGAGGAAATCGTGGCGTCGCACCGTCGCCATGGCGTCCAGGATGCGCTGATGGCTCACCCCGCCGGTGCGCAGGCGACGCACCATGCGCAGGCGAAACTCATCGGAATCCATGCCCAACCCCACGGGCGTCGTCGCGCGGCTCAGAGCCGCCGCTTCGGTGTCACCGCCGAATGCGCGCGCGGTTGACATCTGATCGAGACGCAGCGGAAACCTGCGCGTGCGGCCAGGATGAACCGTCATTTGCTCAACCATTCGCGCCACTGCGGCATCGTGGCGTGCTCAGTCAAGTCCACCTGCAGCGGCGTGATTGAAATCTTGCCGTTCGCCGTGGCGTGAAAATCCGTTCCCGGACCCGCCTCTCGCACGTCCCCGGCAGGGCCGATCCAGTACAAAGGCTCGCCGCGCGGACTGTCCTGGCGCACGAGCGGCTCGCTTGCGTGGCGCCGGCCTAAACGCGTGACGACCCGCTCCAGCGTGGCCGCATCGGCGCGATTCGGGATGTTAACGTTCAGCAGCCACGGCCCACGTGGCGGATCGCGCAGCACCTGCGTGATCAGTGCGCGCATCGCGGCGACGCTGGCCTCGAGTTCGCGCCACCCCTTTTCCACCTGCGAAAAAGCGATCGACGGAATGCCGAAAAGATAGCCTTCCATTGCGGCGGCCACGGTCCCCGAGTACACGGTGTCGTCACCCATGTTCGCACCGTTATTGATGCCGGAGACGACGAGGTCGGGCCGGTGCGGCAAGACGCCGGTCAGCGCAAGGTGCACACAATCGGACGGCGTGCCATTGACGTAGCGATAGCCATTGCTTGCCGTGAAGACCGACAGCGGGCGACTCAGCGTCAACGAGTTCGACGTGCCACTCGCGTTCTGCTCGGGCGCCACGACATCGAGATCACCCAGTCCTTCGCAGGCTTTCACCAGAGCGCTCAATCCAGGAGCCAAGTATCCGTCGTCATTCGCAATCAGAATTCGCATGCGGCGATTGTAGGGATACATCGGGCTGCGCTTGGCCTTCGCGCTGGGTATCATGCGGGCCCCATCGAGGAGATCAACATGTACGCATGGCTTTGCGAGAACCCCATCGGGGTCGAGGCGTTGCGGTGGACACCGATGCCGCAAGTCGAGCCGCGCCCCGGCGAAGTTCGCATCAAGATCGCCGCGGCCAGCTTGAACTTCCCCGACCTGTTGATCGTGCAGAACAAGTACCAGATGAAGCCTCCCCTGCCCTTCGTGCCGGGGTCGGAGTACGCTGGCTGGGTCGACGCCGTGGGTGCGGGGGCCGAGAAGCTCAAAGTCGGCGATCGAGTGGCGGCTTTCGGGGGCACAGGGGGGTTCGCCACGCACGCTTGCGTCGATGCAGCGCTAGCCATGCCGTTGCCGGAAGGGTTCGCGCTCGATGACGCCGCTGCGTTCGTCCTGACCTATGGGACGACCCATCACGCGTTGCTGGACCGAGCCGCGTTGAAGGCCGGCGAAACCGTGCTGATCCTCGGTGCGGCGGGTGGGGTAGGCACCGCGGCGATTCAAATCGCCAAGGCGGTGGGCGCGAAAGTGATCGCCGCAGCCTCCTCCGATGCGAAATGCGAGTTTTGCATGCACCTGGGCGCGGACGCGACGATCAACTACAGCGCATCGAACCTGCGCGAACAAATCAAGTCGCTCACCGCCGGCAAGGGCCCGGACGTCGTGTATGACCCCGTCGGCGGCGACCTGGCCGAGCCGGTGTTTCGCTCGATTGCCTGGCGCGGGCGCTATCTTGTTGTCGGCTTCGCGCAAGGCGCGATTCCCTCATTGCCCATCAATCTCGCCTTGCTCAAGGGCGCGTCGCTCGTCGGCGTGTTCTGGGGCGAGTTCGCTCGGCGTGAGCCGAAGGCCAACGCAAAAAGCCTGATGGAACTGGCGCAGTGGTACGCGCAAGGGAAAATCAAACCGGCCATCGACCGGAAGTTGCCGATGAAAGAGCTGCCCCAGGCCTTCGCGCTGATGAGCAGCCGCACCTTGCGCGGCAAATTGGTGCTGACCAACGATTGACCCCCTACTTCCAGGTGCGGCCCAGCGTCGGCGCTGAGCTACCATGCCCCCGAGCAAGCAACGGACATTCGCATTCGCATGGCCATCAAAGTGCTCATCCTCGAAGACAACCCGGTCGCGCGAAGCTTTCTCAGCCGCGTGGTGCGGGAAAGCTTCAGCGATACGATTTTGATCACCGAGGCGGGCGACCTTGAGACGGCACGCCGCCAGATCGGCGCCGCACCTGCGTCGTCGGAAAGCGCCGAGCTGTTCCGCCTGATTCTGGTTGATCTTGAATTGCCCGACGGCACGGGGCTCGAACTGCTCACCGAGCTCGCGAAGTACCCGGCCACGAAGATCGTGACCACGCTTTACTCTGACGACGATCACCTTTTCCCAGCGCTGCAATGCGGCGCCGACGGCTACCTGCTGAAAGAAGACCGCTTCGAAGTTCTCGTCGAAGAACTTCAAAAGATCGTGCGCGGCCAGCCCCCGCTGTCGCCCGCCATTGCACGGCGCCTGCTGGCGCATTTCCGCCTGAGTTCGATCACCGCGAGCGCTGGCGAAGGCATGTCGGTCCCGGCTTACACCGGGTTTCAGAGCAGTCGCCCACCCCTAGGTGCTGGGTTGGCTGCACCGGTGGCTGCGCCAGTGGCGGCGTCCGAGCGCGACAAGCTGACGCCCCGCGAAAGCGAAGTCCTGACCTATCTCAGCAAGGGCTTCACGATCAAGGAAATCGCCAGCCTGATGAGCATCAAGTGGTTCACGGTGAACGACCATATCAAGTCCATCTACAAGAAGCTCAACGTCTCCAGCCGCGCCGAGGCAGCCGTGCTGGCCAGCCGTCAAGGCCTGGTCTGAGAGCTTGAGTGCGCGCGCCGATGCGGCACGAGGCTGTCTCGTCGAGCATGCGCCAGTCGAGGGCGGATCACGGGCCTGATTCGGGCTCCACGCTGAAAGCGCTGGGCAATGCGCCGATGACGCGATGGCAAGGCTGGCGGCTTCGGGTTCTGGTTCTGCTGGCGCTGTTTGGATGCCTGCTGACGCTGCTCTTGGCTCGCGAAACCGCCAACCTTGCGCACCTCAGCGGGCGGTGGGTCGTGACGCAGGCTGGGCAACTGGAGCTGCGCGCCGCCAATGGCGGGGCTCTGGCGCAGCACGTGGGCAAGCCACTGGTGAGCCTGGCTGCGGGAGGCCAAGTCGTCGATCTTCGCGATGCGACGCTGCTGCAGCGCTCACCTCGATGGCTCCCGGCCGACAGCGCGCGCGCCGCGCAATTCGAGCTGCACAGCCGCATTTCGCGAGCCCTGACCCACGCCGAGGTCACATTGAGGTTTGCCGACGCGAGCAGCGTCGTCGATTCAGTGCGCTCACGCGACATGACCGACCTGCCCGCGCTGTTTTGGCTGCTCTGCGCATGCGCGACCGCACTGTATGTGCTCGGCATGGCGGTCTTGCTGGTCCGGCCGTCGACGGTGAATTTGCTTTACGTCGTGATGGCGCTGAGCCAAGTGGGCAATTTGAGCTTCAGCGCATTCGCGTCGGCATTCGACCTCGGATTGCCGCCGGGATTCCTCAGGCTTGACTTCGCGGGTCGCGCCGGCTTCGATCTGGTCATGGCGACCGCGGCGATTCACCTGTCCAGCATCTTGCCGCACCGCATTCCTGGTGCGAAGCGGTGGGTTGCGCTGGCCTGGGCGGTGTGCGCGTTGAGCTGGGCGGCGGGTTCGCTGATGCCCAATGCCTGGTGGTGGCAGCAAGGGGTGACAGCACTTTTGGCCATGGTGGCCGTCGCCACGCTCGCCCGGTCGTACCGCGTGAAACCACAGCCATCGTCTCGAACGCTGTGCGGGTTCAGCGCCCTGGCAACGGGCGCCTGGATCGCCCTGACGGCCGCATTGGCGCTGACCAGCGGCCGGCCTGGCTGGCAGGCACACATCGCGCTGACGGGCTCAATCGGCTACTACCTGCTGATTGCCGCGCTGCTTTCAATCTCGCCGCTGCTGTTTTCACGCAGCCGCCAGGTGATACGCGAGTTCGGCTTGCTCGTCGCAGTCAGCACTTTGGCCGTGGCGCTGCATCTGTTGCTCTTCGAGGCGCTGGGGTTCAACTCCTTCCTTGCCGCGGCGCTGTCGTTGCTGGTCGCCTGGGTCAGCTACACAGCGTTGCGGCGTTGGCTGATCGAGCGTCTGCTCGGCGCCAGCATGATCACGACGGAGCGCATGTTCGAGCGCCTCTACCGGATTGCCCGGGAAGTCGAGTCACGTCCCGACCAGACGCCGAAGCTGCTCGCCGAACTCCTGACAGAGCTGTTTGATCCTTTGGAGACGCGAATCATTCAGGATCCTGTGTCTGGCACGCGGATCGGCGACGACGGCTCGACGATGCTGGTTCCCGTACCCGCGGTCGCAGTGGACGCCCAGGGCTTCGACGGAGCCGTTCTGCTGCGCTTCGCCCAACGGGGAAATCGCCTGTTCAGCGCCGAAGACATGCGCCTGGCTGGGCGCATCGTCGAACAACTTGAGCGCGCCGTGGCCTATGACCGAGCCGTGGAGCGAGGCCGAGGCGAAGAGCGTCAGCGCATCGCTCAAGACCTGCACGACGACATCGGCGCGCGCCTGCTCACCTTGATCTACAAGGCGCAGTCGCCTGAAATGGAAGAATATGCGCGCCATACATTGCAGGATCTCAAGACCCTGACGCGGGGCCTGGCGGCATCAAGTCACCGACTTTCGCATGCCGCAGGGGAATGGAAGGCCGACCTGACGCATCGCCTCAGCGCCGCGAACATCGACCTCAGTTGGTCTTGCGAGTTCGACGAAGACGTTCTGCTCGGCATGATCCAGTGGTCGGCGCTGACGCGCATCCTGCGGGAACTGGTCAGCAATGCGATCGCGCATTCGGGAGCCAGCCGCGTTGATGTGTCGCTCCGGCTGGAGCGCGACTGCCTGCAGTTGAGCGTGTCCGATGACGGGCGAGGCCGGGCGCCTAAGGCATGGGCACACGGACTGGGCCTGGGCGGCGTGCGCAAGCGGGTGAAGCAACTCAACGGTCAGGTGCAATGGTCTGAAGCCCTGCCGCACGGCATTCGCTGCCGCGTGACGGTGCAAAGCCTCTTGGGGCAACCGGCTGCCGGGTAGACAGGCAGCCCACGGGCGACGCACCGCAATCAAAAAAAGGCACCGGGGTGCCTGAGTTCATTGATGTGCTTTGGGGTGGCTGACGGGACTCGAACGGCGCACGTAAGTTCTTGTCTCTATTGAGGAAAATCAACCGAAGAACAGTCGCTGTTCCCCTGCCTGTTCCCCTACACCGCATACGCTGCAAAGAGACTTCGAACCGGCGCTATTCTGCACCGTCGCACGCAAGCCAGCAACATCGCGTCCTGTCCCGCGCGACTGTCCTGATACCGGCATCCGACGACATGGCCGAACGCGTCGTCGGCGCACCACCTCGCGTGAATTTTGTGTTGGTCACCCAGGTGCCCTTGGCAGCAAAGGCTCGATGATGTCGCGAGCTTGCGCAAGGCATGCCACGAATGAACGCCGAGATCCGATGGCGTCGATAGCGCCGAACTCTGCTTCCACGAACTCCGCTCGCTCTTGTAGCTGCGCAAGGAAGGCCGAGCCATGCTTGGCAAGGAATGGCGCAGCGAGGTCAATGGCCTGCGGTTCCGCGTCGGCCACCGCGCACAGGTCGTACAGATCCCGGGCTTTGGCGCGATCGCCGCGATGCCACATCTTCTTC
>JANOLJ010000089.1:0-1802 GCA_031419715.1 Burkholderiales bacterium
GCAGCCTCTTTCTCTCCCTGTCGTGTGCCAGCATAGTATGCTGCTAACCCCGCTTGCAACTCCTCCGTTTTCTTGGCGTCCTCTCGATTCCGGATAGTTGCTTGAGAAGCCATCCATGTTGCTTCTTCCTGAGCTTCCATAAGCATCATTTTGCTTTCCATATGAGCAGAGTAAGTATCTTGTATTCGTTTTTGTTGTGCCAAACGCTCTTCTTCCCAAACGCGTTCCTGCGCCCATTTGTCTTCCAGTTTTTCCATCTTGCGCGCTTGTATCCTGGCATGCCGTTCTTCTTTCTCCGCTTCCAGGGCTGCTTGTCTGGCTTTTTCTTCCTGTTGTTTGCGTCTTTCTTCGAGTGCATACGCAGTTACCGCGCCGATCATCGCAGCAGTAGCGACGATGTCTTCAACTCCGAGGGTCAGTTCCAGTCCGGGCATCACCATGCCCACGATACTGCGTCGGCCCTGCAGAGCGCCCATCAGGCCCCGGCCGGCGTTTCGGGTCTGGTAGAAGCCCGGTGGACCCCAGGGTGTGAAGGCCCAGCCGAATGCGCGCTCGTAGAAGCCCTTGGCGCGTACGACATCGTCGGCGTTGATCGCCACGTGCCGCAACCGGGCGGCTCCGTCGATCAGGGTCGGCGCCCAGGCCCGCTCGTACTGCATCACCTTGGCGATATTGCCTTCGGGATCCTCGAAGGTGGTCCCGCGGCCCACGGTGGGGATGTGGAACTCCGGCGTCAGGCACGTTCCGCCGTTCGCAGCGATCACCGCCATCGTGGCGACGATATTCTCCACGGCGAAGGTGGGCTCCAGGCCAGGCAGCGACTTGCCCGCGACCGTGTGGCGGCCCTGCAGTCCGCCGCCAACGCCCGCACCGGCAATTTGCAGGAAGTCGGGCGGCCCCCAAGGCGCAAAGCGCCAGCCCATGACCTGTTCGTAGAAGGCGCGGGCGCGAGGCAGATCATCGGCGCTGATGGAGACGTGGCGGAGCATGGCGGGCATCGGAGCACCTCCTGCAGGCAGGCTAGTCCCTTGGCGCGCGGCGCACTTGCGCTATCCTGCCGCATTATGTCGCAGCCGCGCCAAAGCACTCGTGATCCAGACGGCTTCCCGGTTCGCGGCCTGGCTGTGACCTATCGCGACGGCCACGTCCTTGATCACCACACGCACCCCTGGGCGCAGCTGGTCTATGCGGCCTCGGGAACGATGCGCGTCGCAACACCTGACGCGGCATGGCTGGTCCCGCCCACCCGCGCAATCTGGGTGCCCGGCGGCACGCCGCATGAGATCCGGATGCGCGGCGCAGTCGCCATGCGCACCCTCTATCTGGCGCCGGCGCAAGGCGACGCGCGGCTCGAGGACTGCCGCGCCATCGAGGTCGCGCCGCTGCTGCGGGAACTGATCCTGCACATCGTGCAGATCGGAATGCTGAAGGCTGACGATCCTGCCCATGGTCGGCTGGAGGACCTGTTGATCGACCTCCTGGCTGACGGTGAGACCGCACCGCTGGAGCTGCCGCTACCGGCCGATCTGCGCGCTCGCGCCTTCGCCGAGCGGCTGCTGGCTGACCCCGGCGACCTATCGCCGCTGGCCGATCTTGCGCGCGGGTCGGGGGCCTCATTGCGCACCCTTCAGCGCCTGTTTCTCGCCGAGACGCATCTGTCGCTGGAGACGTGGCGTGGCCGGGCGCGCATGCAGCAGGCGGTGGTGTCGCTGAGTGCGGGCGCATCGGTGACGGCTGCCGGGTTCGACGCCGGGTATCAGAGCCCTTCGGCCTTCATCGCCGCCTTCAAACGGACCTTCGGC
>JANOLJ010000090.1:0-5225 GCA_031419715.1 Burkholderiales bacterium
GCCCGCGTCTTCCTGCGCGCGTATCGCGAGCAGCGTCGCGTCTTCCCAGGCCTGTTGCAGGTGCGGCTCGGCGACACGCCACAGCTCCTTCGCGCGCACGCGCGGTGGGAAGCGGCCGGAGAGCTTTTCGCGGTCGATTAGCCAGTCGGGTTGGGGAAAACTGCCGACGATGGTGGTGGGAAACAGCATGCGGACCTCGCGACTCAAACGCGCGACCGGCCGCGCGCGCCGCGAGGTTACCAGTTCCACGCGGCGAGCTGGCCGTTGGCGAAGTGGTACACATGGTCGCCGATCTGCACCGCGCGCTCGTCGCCGAGCCAGAGGCTCCCCGGTAGCGAAACGATCAATGGCTTGGCCGTCAAGGTGCGCGCCACCGTGTCCACTTCAAAACGCTGTAAGCCGCGCGGCCCCGGCGTGTACTGCGCGCCGGTCAGCCACAGCGGCATTGCCACGCGCACCGTGGAGCCGCGCGTGAAGATGTCGATGCCGTGGCGCGACGCGTCCAGCCCGCTCATGCTGCCGGCCTCGCCGAAGACCTGCGAGGCCACCTGTTGCGGATTGGCGGGGTCGGCCACGTCGATCAAGGCCACTTTGACGCCGCCCACGACGCCGCTTTCGGTGGCGTCTTTGCCCACGCCGAGCAGCAGCGTGTCGCTCATCGGAAACAGGTAGTCGGAAAAGCCCGCCACCTGGAGCTCGCCCAGGCTCTTCGGGTCTGCGGGGTCGGCGAGGTCGAGCACGTACAGCGGGTCGATGCGACGGAACGTCACGACATAGCCTCGGTTCCCCAGGAAGCGCACCGCGTAGACCTGTTCGCCGGGCTTGCCCAACGGAGCGGGGCGTTGCTCATTGGGCAGGCGGCCGACGGCCTCGAGACGCTTCGCGACGCCGCTTTCGCGCAGCACATGCAAGGTGGCGGGTGAGGGCGGTGGCGCGTTTGCATCGTTGGCGCTGGCATTGGCGCTGGCGATACCGACCCAGCCCGTCTCGCCGCTGAACGTGAGCACGCGCAAGTCGCCGTTGTGCTCGCTCATGCGGTACGAGGTTTTCTGCATGTCCCAGCCGAGGTGGCCGCTGACCTCGGCCGAGCCGCGGTAGTCGATCGCAGCCATCGCATTCGTTCGAATCGCGAACTTGTGGATGTCGGTGGACGCCTGAGATGAAAACACCGGCACCGGCTGCGCCCGGTTGTAGGCGTCGCGCGTCGTTGCCAGATACAGGCCGGTGGGCGACATGTACAGCGCCTCGCTGCCGCCGACAAAGCAGCGGCTCGTGCGCGGTGCGCCCGCCGAACCGAGATCGAACACCGTGATCGACGTGATCTCGATTCCTGCCGACGCATTGCCGAGCTGCAACAGGCAATCGGTCTCGGCGAGCAAAGGCTCGGGTGCGGCGTTGCCGCGCGTCACCTGCGGCAGCACGTCGGCGGCGGAGATGCGCGCGATCAGCGCCTCGCGCTCGCTGCGCGGCGCGCCCACGGGCACCGCTTCGACCGCGAGCTGCGGCGAATGTTGCGTCACGAGCACGAGCGCGTTGCCGATGCGCCGGCTGCCGAGCAGGCGCCCGTCGATGCGGATGCGCTCAGCCAGCGCAGGCGCGCTTGGCGTGCTCATGTTCACCAGATCAAGCCAGACGCTGGCCTTCATGAACACCGGCGGGCCGGGCAGCAGTTGCGCTGCCGCGCAGTCGGCAACGCCGCCGCAGACGTCGAATGTGTAGGCCGACTGGCTCTCGCTGAGCACTGCAATTCGTTGCAACGCTGGCAGGTGGTACAGGCCGTGCGCGACGCCGTAGGCCTGCGCATCGGAGGGCAGGTCGATCGAGCCGAGCGCATCGATCCCGCCGTCGGCGCGCCGGCCGTGCAGTTGCACGCGCGCCCAGGCCTGGCCGATCTGAAGCTGCGCCGCGCGCGCGAGCGTCACGAGGCTCAAACCGTCGGTCTTGATCAGATCGTCTTCATCTACGCCTTGCTCCTGCACGGTGGTGCCCGATTGCGCAACCGTCGTTGCCGCGACGCCGCCCGCGCTGGGCGCCGCCGCGCCCTCAGCCGCCATGCCCAGCACCGGCAGGCCACTCGGGCTGGCGCGCAGCGCTTGGCGTTCGCGCGCCTTGGCCTGCATGTAGCTCGCCAGGTCGCCCGCGTTCGCGGCGACGAGCGTGCCGTCGCCGCGCGGTCCGGGAGGAGCGCTGGAGCTGCCGCCGCAACCGGCGAGCCACAGGCTGATCAACAGAACCGCGCCCAAGGGCCATGCCGTGCACTGCTTCATGACGATTCCCTCAATCGATCCAGGTTAGTTCTGATTCCATGTGGGACAATATCCCACAAACGAAATCGACCGTCAAGACTCCCCGCATGGCCGAGCGCTCCCAGATCGTGTTGAATTGCGTGCTGCGCGCGATCCAGCCGCTGGTGCGCCTGTTGCTTCGCCACGGCGTGACCTACACCGCGTTCGCGGCGGCGCTCAAGCCCGTGTTCTTGCAGGCGGCGCAGACGGAGCTGAACGAGCGCGGCACCAAACCCACCGACAGCGCGATCACGCTGCTCAGCGGCGTGCACCGGCGCGACGTTCGCAACCTGCTGCGCTCGCCACCGGTTGCCGCAAGCGATGCGCGCCACCCGCTGGGCGTGGCGTCGCAGGTGGTCGCGCGCTGGCTGGGCGAGCGCTCGTACCGGGCCCGAGGCGGTGCGCCGCGCAAGTTGTCGCGCGGCAGCGAGAAAGGCGGGTTCGACGCGCTCGTGGCCAGCGTCAGCAGCGACGTGCGGCCGCGCGCCGTGCTCGAGGAACTCAAGCGCCTCGGTGCCGCGACGGAAGACGACAACGGCATCGAACTCAGCGCCAGCGGTTTCGCGCCGCGCCAAGGTTTCGAGGAAATGTCGTGGCTGTTCGCCGACAACCTGGGCGACCACGCTGCCGCCGCGGCGCTCAATCTTGAAGGGGAGCGCAACTTCCTCGAACAGTCGGTGTTCGTCGACAGCATCACGGCCGAATCCGCCGAGCGCCTGCACCGGCAAGCGGTCAAGGCTTGGACGCAGGCGATGCGCAGCGTGCTCGCACAGGCGCAGAAACGCTTCGATCAAGACGCGGCGCACGCCGAGCCAGCGCAGCGCCAGCACCGTGCGCGCTTTGGTGTCTATTTCTTCAGCGACAAGGATGAGACCGGATCATGAAACCGCTTCGTCTTCACAGACTCGCCAGCGCGCTGCTGCTCGCCGGGATCGCGGCGCTTGCAGCCTGCGGCCCCGGCGTGGGCGGCACGGGCACCGGCGCCGCACCGGACCCCGCGGCCTTTGGCGCCACCGCGGCGTCGGTCTGTAGCGCACCCTTTGCGGCTGCGTTGCAATGCCCGGTGGGCGCGGGCCTGCCCGGCACCGCGGGCGAATTGGTGGGTACGGCGCAGGTTCATTTCGCCGACGCTGCCGGCCAGGTGTCGGCGACGCTCGACGGCAACGCGATTCAGTTCATCGCGCGTTGCCATGGGGTCGAGTTCAGTGGAAGCTGGGGTGTCGTCGCGCCGGGTCCGGCCCGGTTCCACGGCTATTTGATGCGCGATGGCGGGCCGCAACTCACCGGCACGTTGCGCGTGGCGCCGAGTGGCACCAGCGGCGCCAGCGGCACCGATCTGCAAGTGACGTTGCTCGATGCCACCGAGTTGAGCGTGCTTGGCCCCGTGACGCTGCAGCCTGTCGCGGCGCCTGTGCTCAACCCGCCCGCGTGCCCGTGAGTCGCGTCGGCGCGATACAGTCGCGCGCATGGCCGAAGCAGGTTATTCCGGAACGCCGCTGCCGAAGAAACTCGGCAGCGCATCCGGCCAGCGTGTCGCGGCGCTGAACGCGCCGGGCGACTATCGATAACTCGTGACCCCCTGGCCCGACGGCGCATCGCTGCTGACGCGCGCCGACGCGCGGACCGACCTGGTGCATCTGTTCATCACCGAGCGCGCCATGCTCACCAAGGAGGCGCAACGCCTGCGCGAATTGCTCATGCCCGACGCCGTGCTGTGGATCTCCTGGCCGAAGAAGACCGCCAAGGTGGCGACCGACATCACGGAAGACGTGATCCGTGAAGTTGTCCTGCCGATGGGCTGGGTCGACGTGAAAGTGTGCGCGGTGGATGCCGTTTGGTCAGGACTGAAGCTCGTTGTGCGCAAGGCTTTGAGATAGCCCGAGCGTCTCGGGCGCCTGTGCGGCTCGCAATCACTCGATCACATCGTCGGCGCGCATCAGCACAACCTTCGGGATCGTGACTCCGAGCGCTCGCGCAGCCTTGAGGTTCACGACGAATTCAAAGCGCATGGGTTGCCAGACCGGCAGGTCCGCCGGCTTCGTTCCACGCAGAATGCGCGCTGCGTAGCGCCCAAACTGCCGAAAGCCGTCGATGTTGCTTGAGCCATACGACAGCAGGCCTCCGGCGGCAGGGAACTCGCGACCTGCCGCGATGTCGGGCATCTGATGTTCCGCGGCGAGAGCGACGATCAGCGCACGGTGCGCATAGGTGAACGGGTCTTCGGACGTGACGATGGCCTCGGCTCGGTCGCGCCGCAACGCGCCGATCGCTGCGCGGAATCCTTCGGCCGAACTGACGGTCGCGGTGGTTACGGTCATGCCCAGCTTGCCGGCAGCCTCGCGCACTTCGGCCAGTTCTTTCTCCTTCCCCGGATTCCTCGGGTCGTACAAAAAACCGATGCGGCGCAGGCTCGGGATCGCATCTTTCAGCAACTCAATGCGCTTGACCGCCAACTCGGCGCTGAAGCACGACACGCCGGTGACGTTGCCGCCGGGCCGGGCATACGACTCCACCATTTGTGCGACGTCCGTGCCGCAAAAGTATCCCGAGACCGGAATGCGGCCAGCGCTGGCGTCGCGCGCCGCTGGAATTCCCACCGGGCCGGCCGCTGACAGCAGATCGACCGGGTGACGAACGATGTCCGCGAAAACCTCCGCGTACCGATCGGTGCGCCCGTCCAGGTAACGGATATCCAGCACCACATTGCGTGCATCCATCCCTTCGTCAGCCATGCCGGCTCGCATGGCCTCGACGAGCGGACGGCTGCCTTCCGCCGTTCCGCTGAGGATCCAGCCGACGCGCGGCAGCCTGTTCGCTTGGCCCAGAGCCACTGAGGCAATTGCCAGCAACCCGAGCGCGACCACAAGTTTGCCAGCACGGAAGAATTGGCTTGTTCGAGTCGGTGGATGCATGAGTTGTGCTCCTTCGGCGCTTGACCTC
>JANOLJ010000091.1:0-2289 GCA_031419715.1 Burkholderiales bacterium
GCGGTGACCCAGCTCGGCACCTTCAACCCGACCGAAGTCAAGAGCAGCGTGCCCCCGAACCAGCAGAACAAGCTCTTCACCGGCAGCATCGGCGCAGCCACTTCGACCGACAAGGTGGTGACCAGTATCGTCATCTCGTCCTCCCCGTTCTTCACCGAGGCGGCGATCCTGGAGAACGAGGGTCTGGGCGGGGTGTGCGCCGGCACGTTGGGCTGCGTCAGTTCACGGCTGACGATTCCGCACCCGGAGGGGCAGTATTTCAGCGCGCTCGCCGTCACCCTCAGCCGCGACGCGAGCACCCTCGCCAACGGGGCCAAGGCCTCGGACCTCAAGGTGGTGTACCAGCCCGACGATCCGCTCGCGGCACCGAAGACGTTGGAGAAGTGCACCTTGGCGGTCGGCCCGGCGCCGGGCGTTCCGTGCATCACTTACGTGAAGATTTACGGCAGCCAGAAAAGCCTGGGCGAGCTGGCCGGCGACGCCGAGATCGGCATCAGCGCGGTGGAGAACGGCAGCTTCAGGTTCTGACCGATATCGTCGTCTCGGTTGTCATCGGGCCGGCGCGCAATCGCCGGCCTTTTCTTTTTTGACGCCGGATACCCCGCCTCGAAGGCAGCCTCTCAGCCCCAACCGGCCAGCCGCTCGCGCAGGCGCTTCGACGACACCACGTCGCCTTTGGTCGCATAGACCGCGATCGCCTCGTGCAGCGCCTCGCGCGCCGGAGCCACCTGCCCTGCGATGTGCAGCACCTGCGCCAGCTCGGTCAGCGCGTCGGCATGCAGCACCGGCACTTCGGTTCGCCGCGCCAGCTCGAGCGCGGCCCGGGCCAGCGCTTCGCCACCCGCCAGATCGCCCGCCCTCGCCACGATCGGAGCGCGCACTGCGCGCCACATCGCCTGCGCCTCGATGTCAGCCTCGGCAGCGACGTCCTCGGCCGCCTTCGAAAGCTCCAGCGCTTCCGCATCCCGCCCCTGGTCGCGAACCAGCCGAGCGAGCAACGCCGCCATGGTGGAGAGGAAGTATTTCTCGCCCATCTGCGAGAGGAAGGCATGGTCGGCGCGGACCTCGGCTTCTGCGCCCGCCAGGTCGCCGGCCAGCAACTCGACCCGCGCCAGATCCAGGCCGGTCGACGCTGCATTGACGCCCTGCCCCAGGTCGCGCAGCAGCGCCCGGCCCTCGCGGCACAGGCTGCGCGCTTGCTCGAACTCGCCGTTCATCGCCCGCAGCTGCGCGATGGTGCACATGACCACACTTTCCGCCTGCCGGTCGCCCATGCGGTCGGCCATCAGCGTTTCGCACTGGGCGATGGCTTCAAGGACCGGCGTGGGACCAAACAAGGCGCTGCTCGAAAGGCCCATGCCGCTGCGAGCCACCAGTCGCTCGCTGCCGGCCAGCCGGGCGAAGGTCATCGAATGCCGGACCGCCTCGTTCACCTTGGCATAGCGCCCCGCCATGCCGTGCACGAACGAGATCATCCGCCACGCGTTGGCCAGCTCGTAGTGCGCGCTTTCGCGTTCGAGCATCGGGATTGCCTCGCCGGCGACGCGCAGGATCTCGTCGCTCCAGTCGCCGGGCTCGGCGCTGTACAGGCGGATCAGCAGGCCGAGCAGGCGCGACCAGGCATGAACGCGGTGGTCGGCGCCTCGATCCGAGGCGAGCTCGGCCTCATCGAGCACCGCGCGTGCCTCGGCGAACTCGCCCAGGTCGATCAGCACCTCGGCCAGTTCGGGCAGCAGGGCCAGGCGATTCGCATCGGACTTCGCGAGCAGCGCCACGGCGCGCCGGAACAGGCTGGCCGCAGCGTGCATGTCGCCGCGCGAGAACGCCCGCCGGCCGGCGTTGGACAGCCGCTTGCCGGCATCGGCGCCGACCGCCAGGCCTTGCGCGTCGAGCGGGCCCAGGTCGGACAGGCAGGCATGCGCCTGCTCCAGGTGGTAGCCGAGGATCTCCTCGAACTCGAGCGCGCGGTCGACATCGGCGTTCACCCGGTCGGCCCAGCGCACGAAGTCGATGTGCATGGTGGCCCGGGCCCGCTTGAGCAGGCCGTTGTAAACCGTATCGCGCACCAGGTGCTGGTGGAAGCGGTACACCGCCCCGGGCTCGGCCTGCTGCGCGGGGTGGATGAACTGCTTGCGCGTCAGGCTCGCCAGGTGCTCGGCCATCGCCGGGCGCACGGCCTCGGGCGCCAAAGACTCGACTGCCGGGCGGGCGAACTCCATGCCGATGACCGCCGCCGGCTCGACCGCGGCGCGCTCCTTGCGGTCCAGCGTGTCCAGCCGCGCTTCGAGC
>JANOLJ010000092.1:0-16137 GCA_031419715.1 Burkholderiales bacterium
AATTCTAGGGCGAGGCACTGGGCGTGAGGCATCGCGCACGGTGCGTGATCGTGTGTGGCGTCACGTCATGGGCCTGCGCGCGTGCGGGCGCACTGTCATTTGGGCCCTGCACGGGCGCGATCAATCGTCGCTAACCATACCCTCAAGCCAGGCCCGGTACTGGTTGCGCAGCAGGGCCTCGTCGATGCCGCTTACGTTGCGCGGCAGGGTGCATTCGTCGCTGTCTGCATCGCGATGCAGGCTGACCCACGGATTCGCCTGGGCCGCAAGCCCACGCTGCACTGACTCGAACAGATGCAGGTCATCCGCCGCGACGATCGACGTTGGCGAAAACACGCTGCGGTTGTAGGTTAGGGCACTTTCCAGCACCGCGGGCGGTGCTCCCACCGGCTCAAACGCCCAGGCCTCAATCAATGTGCGATCCACCGCGAGAGGCCGCAGCACGCGCAGCACCTGGGGTGCGCCTTTGAGTGCCACCGCCGGGTAGAACACAACGTTTTGCGGCGTGAAGGCGAGCACTTCCTGGGCGCGCGCTTCACCGTGCGCGGCGCGCAACTGCTCCGCATAACCGGGCAGCGATGCATAACCGGAGTGGATGCTGTACTGCGTGCCCAGGACGCTGTGGCCATGCGGCAGCACCCGCCCACCCATGCGCTGGAAGAACTCATGGCCCGAGCCGAAGGGCAGCAGTTGCTGCACTGCCAGCGGCGCGGAAATTTGCGCTGCCGTTTGACCAGACACATGCGCTGACATCTCGCCCCACACCTTGCGTGCCGCGTCGTTCGCGGAAGCGTGCGCGCTCACCGGGTGCACGGCGTCGTTCACGTTTTCCAAGTAGATCTTCCAGTTCGCATGGACTGTGGTGCGCAGCACCCCTCCGGCGACGCGCAATTCGCCCATCGGCGAGCGGTCGGCGAGCAGGTCAAGCGCGGCGGCTTGCTCGCCGGCCCAGTCGTTGAAGCTGATGCCGCTGGCGCTGCCGCGGGCGAACACGAAACCGCGATGCACGGCGACTTCGCCATAGGGCGACAGGCCCTTCGCGGCAGGTGCGTCAGCGAAGCAAGGCGGGGCGTAACCCTCGCGCAGCGGAATGCCAAGCAGTGTGCCGTCCAGGCGATAGCTCCAACCGTGATACGGGCAGCGCAGCGTGCGCCCGGCGTTGCCGTGCGGCTCAAGCGTCAACTGCGCGCCTTTGTGGGCACAGCGATTCAGCAAGACGCTGATCGCTCCGCTGCTGCCTCGCAGCATCAGCACCGGCTGCGTGCCGAGCAACGCCGTGATGAAGTCACCTGGGTCAGGGACTTGGCTCGCATGGCCTACGTAGAGCCAGGTGCGCGCCCACAGGCGCTGCATTTCGAGCCGGAATACGTCTGCGTCGACATAGAGGTCGCGATGCACTTGATGCGCTTGCACCAGGGCCGACAGGGCGGCCGAGTCCCAGCGTGATGCGCGCTCGCTCATGGCGCGGCGGCGCCTACGCGGAAACGGCATTCGTCGTGGCCCTGGGCGGCGCAGCTCAGCTCTTGCACATGCGGCGATGCGTCGCCCAGCGTCTGCGCCAGCGCAGCGAGCATGCCGCGAATCGGCGCGCACACCGCGGGGGTGGCTTGCTCCCGCGCCCCTGCCTGCGCCGCCAACCACCCCTCGGCGAAAGGGCTGTGCCGCACCTGCACGTCAAGGTGGGCGCCTGTTTGCCGCACCGTCCATTGTCCCCAGCCGAGGTCACCCGCAGCGGCGATGGTCGCGTCGATCAAGGCCTGAGCGTCGCCGTTCACGTTTGCCGCGTAGGCGCGCAGGCTGTCGCCGCCATGACGCCGCAGCGACGACGCGAGTGCGTCGAACACCAGCTCGCGTGTCGGCGGGTCGAGGCCGTGCAGCGCGCCCATCAAGCTGTCGGGCCGCAGCATCATGTAGCGCCGCGCACCGTCGTACCACGCGCCCTGCGCTGGGTCGTTGCGCAAGCGATCTCGCAAACGAGGGCCAGGCACGGTGCTCATCGCCGCTACTTTCCGAGCAGCACCGAGGGCAACCAGGTCGCCAGCGGCGGCATGAGCAGCACCAGACCGATCATCAGCACGCCCATCAACACATACGGCGTGACGGCGGCGAAGATCTCGCTGGTGGGGATGGACTTCGGCGCGACGCTGCGCATCGTGAACAGCAACATGCCGAACGGCGGCGTGAGCAGGCCGAGTTGCATGCAGATCAGGTAGACCACGCCGAACCACAGCGGATCCCACTTGAAGAACCCCACGATCGGCATGAAGAACGGCAGCGTGATGAGCATCATGCTCACTTGGTCGACAAAGCAGCCGAGGAACAGCAGCATCACGATCATCGCGCCGAGCACCGCCCAGCCCGGCAGCCCGGCGCCTTGAACCAGGCCGACCATGCCGTTCGTCGCGCCAGAAAACGAGAGGATCTGCGAGAACGTCGTCGCGCCGATGATGATGAACAAAATGATGCCGGTGATCGCCGCCGTGCCGCTCAGCGCCTGCGCGATCGCGCGCCAGGTGAGGCTGCGATACAGCAGGCAGACGATCACGGTGGCGAGCGCGCCGAGCGCCGCTGATTCGGTGGGCGTGGCCCAACCCGCGGACATCGCGACGATGACGAGGATGAAGATCAGCACCAGGGGCGTCACATTCACGAGCAACGGGCCCCAGCGTGCCCAGCCATGGGTTTCTTCGCGCTCGAACGGCGGTGCGTGTTCCGGGTGACGGATCGCGCTGAAGATGATCCAGGCGAGGAACATCACCGCGAGCAGCATGCCGGGCACGACCCCGGCGACGAGCAAACCGGAAATCGAAATTCCCGCCAGGCTGCCGAGCAGCACGGTCAACGCTGACGGCGGAATCAGCATGTCCACACCGCCGATCGCCATGATCGGCCCCATCGCCATGCGCGGGTGATAACCGCGCTTGAGCATCTGCGGCAACAGCAGGCCGCCGAGCAGCGCGGTGGTCGCGATCGTCGAGCCCGAGATCGCCGAGAACACCGTGCCCGCAACGATAGCCACCACCGAGAGCCGCCCCGGCACGCCGCGGATCGCGCGGTCGAAACTGTCGATCGCTTTCATCGCCAGCCCGGTGTGGAACAGCACCTCGCCCATGAGGATGAAAAACGGGATGGGCGTGAGCGAAAAATTCGTGACGGAGGCGACGCCATTGCGCACCACTTGCATCAATCCGGCCTCGCCGCCGAAGTAGACAAGCGCGCCGACAAGATTGATCGCGAGAAACGCAAAACCCGCAGGCAACCCGACCAGCAGCAGCAGGGTGAGCATGCCGAACAGCAGCAGCAGGCTCTGCCACCAGATCATCGGGCCGGGCCCTCCACCAGGCCCGAGGGCCAGAGCACGCGCCGCGCGCACTCAAGCGCGAGCAGGCCAAAGCCGATGGGCACGGGAACGTACAGCCACCATTCGGGAAATACGAGCGCCTTGAGCACGATGCTGCCCGCGCCCCGGCTGTCGAGCAGCATGCGGATCGAGTACCACACCATCAGCAGGCTCACGATCAGGCCCAGCGCTGCCGAGAGCCGATCGACACGCCGCTGTGCCGCGGGCGAGAGCACGGCGCCGAGCAGGTCGAGCCGCACATGCTGATTGCGCCACATCAACCACGGCGCGGCGGCGAGTGTGGCGATGGGTAGCGCGTATTCCGTGACCTCGTTGATCCAGACGACGGAGCGAAAACCCAGGTTGCGGCTGATCACGTCAAAGCAGACCATGACGGTGATCAACCCGAGCACGGCCGCCGCTACCGCGCCGCAGGCGCGCATCAACGCCGCGTGCATGGGTTCACTGGTGCGCCATCAAGGCGCCATCAACTGGCGCAGCTTCGCGCCATGTTGCGGGCTCGTCGCGAGCACGCCCGCCCAGCCCGCTTCTTGCGACAGCGCGAGCATGCGCTTGGCTTCCGCCGCGTCGAGCTTGATGACCTGGATTCCCGCGTCCGCCTGGCGCTTCATGTCCGCCGGCCCGTCCTTGGCCGCCATGTCGACGTTCAGGCTCTCCAGCCACACCGCCTGCTTGTTCAGGAACTCGCGCTGCGCGGGCGTGAGGGCGTTCCACGACTTCGCGCTGAACAGCACACCGAGTTCGACGTTGTAAAAGCCCGGGTCAACGCGAAACTTCGTCTTCTCGTGCCAGCCGAGGTCGAAGATGCCGATCAGCGGCCAGCCATAACCATCGACGACACCGCGGTCGAGCGCGGTGAACACTTCGCCCGGCGGGATTTGCATGACGGAGGCGCCGAGCTTGGTGAAGAACTCGCGGTAGATCGGCGCGATGCGGATCTTCAGGCCCGACAAGTCAGCCTTGTCGATCTTCTTGTTCAGGTAGATGTGATACGGCACACCGTCGCCGGTGCGGGCGTAGTAGTACAGGCCCTTCTCCATCATCAAGGTGTTCAGGTAATCCACGGTGCCGGCTCTGCGCATCTCGGCCCATGGCACCGTGGCGTAGTTCAGGGCCAGGCTTTCGGGCGAGACGCCAGCGACGAACGAGGTGGTTGTGTTCGACAGATCGACGACACTGTTGCGCAGCGCGGCGCCCTGCTCCATCGTCGGGATCGCCTTCGGCCCGCCGAGATAGCTGATCTGCACGATGCCCTTTCCTTCATCGTTCACTTTCTTCACGAAGCGCTCGAAGTTGCGCGCGAAGTAGGTGCCCTCCTGAAAGGCGTTGACGGCCTTGAGCGTCACTTCCTGCGCGGCCAGTGGGCCGGCGGCCAATGCAGCAAGACCGAGCGCGAGCGCGCGCAACAGGCCGGTTCGGCGGTGGATGGGGGTCATTCGGGTCTCCTGGTCGGTAAGGTCGGTAGGTTCTGTCAATCGATCGTCGCGTCGCTCGCCGGGCGCCACAGGCCCGCGTGCTTGAGCATGCCGAGTGTGCGCGAGAGTACGTCGGCGCGATAGGCGGGAATATCCCGGTCCCGATGGTCGTAAAAACCGCTTCCGGTCTTCAGGCCGAGGTCACCCTGCGCGATGAGGCGCTCCAGAATCGCCGGGGCGCGGTAGCGCTGCGCATCGATCGATGCCGACATCTCGCGGCTCGCGTGGTGCAGGATGTCGGCGCCACCGAAGTCGATGAATTCGACGACGCCTAAAGCGGCGAAACGCAGCCCCAGGCCGTAGCGCGTGGCCTTGTCGATCTCCTCGGCCGTCGCCACGCCCTCTTCGATCAAACGCGCCGCCTCGTTCATGATCAGCGCTTGCAGGCGCGGCACGATGTAGCCGGGTGAATCGCCGCAGACCACGGGTAGTTTGCCGATGCCCTCCAGCAGCGCCTTGGCCTGCGCCAGCACCTCGGGCGCCGTGCCCGCGTGCGTGCTGAGTTCAACGACCGGAATGATGTAGGCCGGGTTCAGCCAGTGAATGTTGAGAAAGCGCTGTGGCCCGTGCACGAGTGGGGCGAGCTGGCTCACGCCGATGCTGCTGGTGGTGGAGGCGAGGATGGCGTGCGGCGCACACCAGGCCGAGAGCTTGGCGAACGCATCGCGCTTTGCCTCAATCGTCTCGGGTACGCCTTCGAACACCAGTTCGGCATCCCGCAGCGCCGCGCTCGCGCCATCTGCCGCGACGTATTCGACGCGTGCCGCCACCAACTCCGCCTGCGCCGATGTCAACACGCCGAGTTGCGCCAGCCCCGCCAAGCTCTGGGCGATTTCCCCATGGGCCTCATGGCGCAGGCGCTCCCAATCGGTGCCGGCGCGGGGTTTGATGTCGATGAGCGCGATGCGATGGCCCGCGTAGGCAAACGCGATCGCGATGCCGCGCCCCATGCGGCCGGCACCGACAGCGGCAAAGCGTGCCATGGGTCTATTCCCCTTCGTGCAAGAGTTGCTGCAACTGCGCCTGGCTCAGGCGCGCCAGGCCGAGCGCCTCGAGCGTGCGTTCGCCCGCGCGCAAGTCGCGCCCGAGAAAGCCACCGGTGACCGCCAGCAGGCCGTGCGCAATCGGCGCATCAACGCCCGCCCAGCGCGCCACCGACGCGAGAAACGCCAAGCCCAGTTCCGTGTCCTCGGCCACATAGCGGTGCGTGCCCAAGTCGATGTGCTCGCGCCAGTCGCCACTCTTTTGCAGCTTCTTGTGCGCGTCGCCGTACATCCACTGGTCGTTCTTGTAGTGGTCGGAAAGCGGGTAGTGCGGCGCGGCATAGCCCAAGGCCTGGCGAATCGCGATGCGCTCCAGGTCCAGCCGGTCCGTCACGGCGCGGACCGCGGGTTGCGTGCCTTCGGTGTGGATGTCCCACTTTTCGAAGTGCTGCAGCGGCGCCGCGTTCATCACCATCAGCGGCGGGTGGATGATGGGGCCAGCGTTCATCAGCGCGCCCGACAAGGCGTCGCCGCAGGCATGTGCACTCGGGTAGGCCTGCTGAATCACGCGCAGCGCGCGCTCGGCGTCACGCCCCGGGTACACGCCGGTGGGCAGGCGCACCGCGCGCACCGTGACGTTGACTTCGCGCGACCCATGCTTGCGCGCCAGGTAAGGCAGCGTGCCCGTCTCGGCCCAGGCCAGTTCGGCGCGGTTCCCCGCGGCGCGCACGAGGCGCGACATCACGAACGAGCCGAACGTGCCAGGCGGCATGAACACGACCTGCCCAGCTGTCAGATGCGGCGCCATCGCGCGTGCGATGTCGCTTTGCGCGACCGCAGGCGAGGGAATCACGATCAGCTGGGCGCCGCGCAGCGCCGCGCCGATGTCGGGCGTGGCCAGCGCGATCGGCACGGCGCGCGCGCCGTTCGCATCCTTGAGCACGATGCTGCCGGCATCGACCACTGCTTGCAGCGCCGCGGCGTCGCGGCGCCACAGGCGCACTTCATGGCCGGCTTCGGAGAGGTCGGCGGCAGCGGCGTAGCAGCCGTGGCCTCCGCCAAGAATGGCGATTCTCATATCGACTCCAAGGTGCGCTCTCGGGCGGTTGCTGTGTGTCGATCTCGCGCCGGCCTGCCGTCGTCGTGGCGGTAGGGCGACGGCGGCGCCCCCGTTCTCCGGCCCACGCTCGCGGGGCACCGTCGCAGCCTGCAACCCCCAGCCGCGTCAACACGGTTTCGCCCTGGAAAAGTTGAGGACACCGCGAATCGGTCCTGCGCCCGGGGGCACCACCGCAGCCCTGTTGCATCCTTGGGCAGCGTGCCGCGCCTTTGCCTGCCACCCGGGTGTCGGGGCTGGCGGTTTGGGGTACGGGCGTAGGACCGATTCGCGGTGTCCTCGACCTGCGCACGAGAACAGCGTGTTGATGACGCCACTGCCGCAGGCCGAATCCGGTGCCCCGCGAGCGTGGGCCGGAGAACGTACCCCAGGCCGCCTGCCACGCTGCTCGACGTTTGCACGCAGCGAGCAACGAAGGTCAGCAACGAGCCGAAAACCGCACCCTGCTCCCGATCCCAAAGTAGACGCTGCATCCCCATGCCTTGTGATTCATGCGACGCCGAGAAAACCATGGAACAGGCGTTCCGGGTCGTGCCGGTGGCGCACGTCGGCAAGCCGGTTCCACGCCTTGACGGAGAAGCAATCTTGCGCCTTTTGCGGCGTCGCCTCGATGTCGATTTCGTTGATGTAGTGGCCGCTCGCGAACGCTTGCAATGACTGCGACGCCTCGCGCAACCAGGCGATGCTCGCGCTCTCGCCCTCGGCGCCCTGCCACACGGAGTAAACGCCGACAAATCCGCGGTCGATGCGCGAACACGCCGCGTCGGCCGGCAACTCGCGGCTCGACTTGAATGCGATGACGACGTGCGACAACGGCGACGCCGCGCGCTGCATTTGTTCGGCAGCCTCAGCCACTGCATCGGCCGGCCGGGCCGTCCACACCGAGTCGACCGCCCAGGCGCTATCGCCGTGATCGGCGATGGGGTTGGAGCTGGGCCTGAGCAGCCCCTCCAGGCTCGACGCCGTGGCCTCGACCTTGGACAGCGCCTCCTTGGACAGTTCGCTCGCGGCGAAAGGCGCGAGGCGCTCGCGCGCTTCGTCCACGCTCGCGCCGAATGCGTTCACGAAAACCATCGTCACCGGCTGGCCGGTCGCGCCCGTCGCCAGCACAATGCGTACCTCCAGTGACCGGGGCTTGTCGCCCATCGCATCGCCCAGCCACGCAGCCGCCTCTGAAGCACGCGCCAGTGGCAAGACATACAGGCTGGTCAGCACATGGCGCGGGCGCGGCTGCATCGCCAGGTGCAGTTTGGTGACGATGCCCGGGAAGCCTTGCCCCGCGCCGCGCAGCGCCCAGTACATGGCCGCATGCTGTGTGGCGCTGACGGTGATCAGCTCGCCGCGTGCCGTGACCACGTCGGCGCCGCGAATGCTGAAACACGCCATCGTGCCCCAGGCGTCGTGATTCAGGCCCAGGCCGCCACCGATCAGGTAGCCGCCCAGCCCGACTTGCCCACAATGCGCCACCGGAAACGCCAGCCCGTGCGGCGCGGCGCGTTGCAGCAATTGCGCCCCGGTCAGCGCCGGCTGTACGACGGCGCTGCGATCGTCGCGGTTGAACGACACCCGGTTCAGCAATGACAAGTCGATCAACAGGCCGTCGTCGCGCATGAACGACGCCCAGACGCTGTAGCCGCCGGTGCGCACAGCCACCTTCAAGCCATTGCGCCGCGCGAAACGCACCGCCTCGATGACATCGGTCTCATTCGTCGCCTGCACGATCAACGGTGGGCGGCGCCCGGGCTTGCGCTGCTGCGACACCAGCTTGCGACACCACATCGGCCAGGCCGGATCGCCTTTGCCGACCACCGTACCGCGCAAGCCCTTGCGCAACGTGTCGGCGCTGCCGGCGCGCGACGCGGTCCATGCGGGCGGCACGCCCAACGCCAAGCCGCCCGCGCCGATCTGACGCAGAAAGCCGCGCCGGTCTCCTGTGAGGGCAACGCCAAGCTGAAGTTCGGGGCCGGTGGAGCGCATGGTGGGGACGGTGCAGTTCGGTGAATCGCGGCAGCGCACGATACCGGATCATCACAGCGAACAGGGGGTGACCCGGGGATTGACGCCAGCGGCCCGCTCCCGCAAGATCGTCCGGCATGTCCCATTCCAGGCTTTACACCCAACGATGGCGCGCGCTGTGCCTGGCTGGCGCGGCGTGCCTGCTGCTCGCCCTGCCACACCGCGCGCAGGCGCAGGTGGCGGTCGTCGGCATTCTCGAAGGGCGCGCCACCTTGCTGCGGCCAGCGGGCAAGCTGGAACTCGCCGAGGGTGTGGTGTTGAACGCCGCGGACATCATCGAAACCGCGCCTGCCTCTTTCGTGCAGATTGAATTCACCGACGGTGTGCGCCTCGGCCTGGGCGAGAGTTCGCGCCTGATGCTCGCGCCTGCACCCGCGCCTGCCGCACCCAAGCCCGCGCGTTCGTATCTGCTGCAAGGCTGGATGAAGCTCACGCCGGGCTCGGACAAACCCACGGCCGGCGACTTCTTGACGCCGGTCGGCGCGATTGGCGCGCTGGCCGGCGCTTGCGTCATGCATGCCGGGCCGGACCAGTTCGCGATGTTCGTCGAGACCGGCTCCATCTCGCTGGCCGAGCGTGGCGGCGCCGCAAGGCAGCTCAAGGCCGGCGACTTCCTGGCCAGTCAGGGCAGCGCCGCGCTAGTGGCAGTGGTTCGGCCTGCACCGGAATTCGTGAAGGGCATGCCGCGCTTGTTCCGCGACGCCCTGCCGGCGCGCGCCGCGAAGTTCCGTGACCGACCGGTCACGCCGCGGGCACTGGGCGACGTGAGTTATGAGGACGCCGCGGCATGGCTTCAGGCTGACCCGGCAATTCGCGTACCGATGATCGACGCCTGGCGTGTGCGCCTGAGCAACCCCGGGTTCCGCGCTGCGGTGTTGGCGAATCTGGCGCGCCACCCCGAGTGGCGGCCGCTGGTGGTGCCGCCCAAAAAGCCCGTGCCGCCACGCGCGGCGACCTCGGCACCCACATTGGCGGCGCCGCCGGCCTCCAGCGCGGCGGCGGCTTCCGCACCGTCCTAGCACCCCCGGAGAAGAACATGCGCCTGCTCTTGAAATTCAACCTGATCTTCGCCGTCGTGTTCGCCCTCGGACTGGTCGGCTGCGGCTGGCTCTCGCGCGACCTGCTGCAGCGCAATGCCAAGGAAGAGACCTTCGAGCACGCGCGCCTATTGATGGAAAAGGCGATCGCGGTGCGCAACTACACGACCACACAGATCCAGCCGCTGCTGGCGACGCAAATGAAATACAGCTTCCTGCCCCAGTCGGTGCCGGCCTACGCGGCCACGGAAGTGCTGCACGAATTGGTGCGCAAGTACCCGGAATACGGCTACAAGGAAGCCACGCTGAACCCGACGAATCCGCGCGACAAGGCGGTGTCGTGGGAAGAAGACATCGTGGTTCGGTTTCGCAACGTCGATTCGCAAAAAGAACTGTCGGGCGAGCGCGATTCGCCGACGGGCCGCATGCTCTTCATCGCGCGCCCGCTGAAGATCACCAACCCCGCATGCCTGGTCTGCCACAGCACGGTGGAGGCGGCGCCCAAACCCATGCTCGACAAGTACGGCCCGGCGAACGGCTTCGGCTGGAACCTCAATGAAGTGATCGGCGCACAAGTGGTCTCCGTGCCGATGACCGTGCCATTGGCGCGCGCCCAGGCGACGTGGGAGGTGTTCATGCTGTCGCTGGGCGGCGTGTTCGTCGCCATCGCCGTCGTGCTCAATCTGATGCTGTGGGCGCTGGTGATCCGGCCCGTCACGCAGCTCTCGGCGCTGGCTGACAAAGTGAGCCTGGGCGACATGGAAGCCCCCGAGTTCAAGGCGACGAGCCACGACGAAATCGGCGTGCTCGCGGCCTCGTTCGCACGCATGCGGCGCAGCCTTGAGCAGGCGATGAAGATGCTTTCCTGAGGCGTCGGCTCGTCCGCGTGGGCTTGTCCGCGTCGGCGCGAAGCGCGGCGAGGCGCGGCCGGGATAATGCGCGCACGCGTCCGCGCAGCAACCCAACCCCGCCTTCATGACATTCCACTGGACCAACCCTTACCCGACGCTGCGCAGCCCGGTGATGGCACGCAACGTCGTGTCGACATCGCACCCACTGGCGTCCTGCGCCGGTCTGCGCATGTTGCTCAAAGGCGGCAATGCCGTCGACGCGGCGATCGCCGCGGCAGCCACGTTGACGATCGTCGAACCGATCTCGAACGGCCTGGGCAGCGACCTCTTCGCCATCCTCTGGGACGGCCAACAGTTGCAGGGCTTGAACGCCTCGGGCGTCGCACCGGCGGCATGGAGTCCGGAGTATTTCAAGCGCAAACATGGCGGCGCGATTCCGATGCGCGGCTGGGACAGCGTTACCGTGCCGGGCGCCGTGGCGGGCTGGGTGGCGCTCGCAACACGCTGCGGCAAGTTGCCTTTTGCCGATTTGCTGGAGCCGGCGATCGAGATCGCCGAGCGCGGCCATGGCGTGGGCCGCATCGTGTCGCACAAATGGGGCCTTCAGGTGCCGCTGCTCGAGAAGCAGCCGGGCTACGCCCAGGCCTTCATGCCGCGCGGCCGTTCGCCGTTGCCGGGCGAGCGCTTCGTGTTCGCACAAGCAGGCGCAACCTTGAGCAAAATCGCAGCGACGCGCGGCGAGGCGTTTTACCGCGGCGAAATTGCCCAGGCACTCGCCGCGCATGCCCACGCAAACGGCGGCAGCATGACGGCGCAAGACCTGGGCGGCTACCAGCCCGAGTGGGTGGACACGATCTCCCAAGACTACGCCGGCCACAGCGTGCACGAGATCCCGCCGAACGGCCAGGGCATCGCGGCGCTGATGGCGCTGGGCATGTTGGAACACTTCGACCTCGCGAGCCTGCCGGTGGACGGCATCGAATCGCAGCACTTGCAGATCGAGGCGATGAAACTCGCGTTCGCCGATACCTACCGCTGGGTCGCCGACGCACGCTCGATGCGCGACGTGACGCCGCGGCAGCTGCTCGACAAAGCGTATCTCGCCGAGCGCGCCAAGCTGATCGACCCCACGCGTGCGGGCGACTTCAAACACGGCACACCCCCGACGGGCGGCACGATCTACCTGAGCACGGCTGACGCCAGCGGCATGATGGTCAGCCTGATCCAAAGCAACTACATGGGTTTCGGCAGCGGCGTCGTCGTGCCCGAGGTCGGTGTGAGCTTGCAAAACCGTGGCTACGGGTTCACGCTGGACGCGCAGCACCCGAACGTTGTGGCTGGCGGCAAGCGGCCGTTCCACACCATCATTCCGGGCTTTCTGATGAAGAACGGCAAGCCACAAATGAGCTTCGGCGTGATGGGCGGCAATATGCAGCCGCAAGGCCACTTGCAAACACTGGTGCGCATGCTCGTGCACGGCCAGCAGCCGCAAGCGGCGTGCGACGCGCCGCGCTGGAAAGTCGCGACCGGCTTGTCGGTCGATTGCGAAACGACAATGGCGCCGAGCCTGGTGCAGGGCCTGCGCGATCGCGGCCACCGCATCGAGGCGGTACACGACGCCTACATGGACTTCGGCTCGGGCCAGTTCATCTGGAAGCTCAGCGACGACCTCGACGACGGCTATGTGGCGGCGAGCGATTCACGGCGCGATGGGCAGGCCGTGGGGTTCTGAGCGATCCGGGCTCGACCTACGGCACCGTGTAACGCTGTACCGCTTCGGCGTTCCAACGCAACCCGACGCCTGGTTCGTCGCCGACTACGGCTTGCCCGTTTTCGATAGCCAGAGGCACCTCAAGAATTGGATCTGCCCAGTCCGCGTACTCAAGCCAGTGCCGCGACTCACTGGCGAGCAACAGGTGGGCGCTGGCTTCGGGGTACAAGTGGCTGGAAATGTCCACGCCCGCGGCCGCGCAGATGGAGGCCGACGCGACCCAGCCACTGACGCCGCCGATGCGTGCCAGGTCAGGCATCATGAAGTCGCAGGCCTGGTGTGCCAGCATGCGCAGCACGTCTTTCGGGCCGTCAAGGTTTTCGCCCATCTGCAGCGGCATTTCCAGTTCACGGGCCAGCGTGGCGCAGCCGTCCCAGTCGTCGTGACGGATCGGCTCTTCGAGCCAGTACACACCGTGCTCCTGCAATCTGCGCCCGCGAAGCAACGCCGCTTGCAGCGTGAGGGCCTGGTTGTAGTCGACCATGAGTTGCGTGCCGGCGGGCAATTCGGCCTGCACGGCGCGCAGCACGTCGAGGTCTTCTTTCAGGCTTGCGTAACCCAGGCGCAGCTTCAGCGCGGTGAAACCACGCTTGAGCAGCACCGGCACTTGCGCGGCAGTGGCGCGCGCACCGAGCAAGCCCAGGCCGTTGCTGTTGTACGCGCGCATTCTTCCCGGGCCGGCACCGAGCAGGGCGGCCAACGGCAGGCCGGCGGCTTTGGCGTTCGCATCCCACAGGGCCACATCGAGCCCCGACAAGGCCATGCGCACAAGGCCGACGTTGCCGATCAGCGCCATGCGCCGGGCCAGCAGCGCGCCCAGCAGCAACGGCTCGACGCTGCGGCCTCGCACCAGGTCAACGGCGTCATGCAGCAGCGGGAGAAGCGCTTTCATGCCGCTGCGGCGGTAGCAGAACAGGTAGGCGCTGCCGGTCACGCCTTCTTCAGTGTGCAGATCGATAAGCAGCAGCGGCGCGGCACTCACCGTCGCGGCACTCGTGCCCAGTGGAATCGTCAGCGGTACTTCGGCCGGCGTGAGCGTGACGCCGCGAATGCGCAGCGGCGGTGTCTTTGCAGTGTTCATTTCGCGACTCCGGTCGCGGCGCCACTCGCACCCTGGGCGTGCAGCGCGAGGATGTCGAACACGGCACGGTGCAGTGGCGTGGGCACGCCGAGCTTCGCGCCGAGTTCAGCGACCCCGCCGCTGAGCCAGCGCACTTCGAGGCGATTTCCCGCTTGCAGATCGTGGTGCATCGAAGACGTCATGCCGGGGTCAACGTCATCGGCGAGTTTGAGGCGTTGCTCAGCGTAGTCCGCCGGCAAATTGACGCCCGAGGCGCGCGCCACGGCCACCACTTCGCGCATCAGGTCGAGAAAGAAGGCTCGCGTTTGCGGGTTCGAGCGTATCGGCCCGATGGTGCTGCGCATCGCCGTCGTCGCGCCCGACAACGCGGCGAGAAACACATACTTCTCCCAGATCGCGCGGCCAATGTCGTCGGGAATCTCGGCGTTGATGCCGCCTTTCAAGCACGCGGCGAGCAGGGCTTGCGCTCGGGCGGAACGCTGGCCGTCGTATTCCCCGAATTGCAGGCGCTGCATCGGGCCGGTTTGCTTGATCGTGCCGGGTGGCTCGATGCGCGTCGCGACATAGGCGACGCCACCCATGCGTTGCGCTGGCGCGAAGGCCTGGGCCAGCAACTCCTCCTTGCGCACGCCGTTTTGCAGCGAGATCACCACCGTGGCCGGGCCGACGATGGGCTTGATTTGCTGCAATGCCGCTTCGGTATCCCAAAGTTTGACGGACAGCAATACGAAATCGGCCACACCGGCGTCGCGCGCGTCGTCGACCACGCGGATCTTCGGCGCGTGTACCAGGCCTTGCGGAGTGTCCAGCGTCAAGCCTTTGTCACGCATGGCCGCGAAGTGCGCGCCGCGTGCGACGAAGGTCACGTCGGCGCCTGCGAGGGCGAGGCGGGCACCGAAGTAGCCGCCCACGCCGCCCGAACCCATCATGACGATTTTCATTTGCCCTCCAAACCGTTCGCGGTCAGGGCACCGAGTTTATGAGCAAGGCAACGTGGCTCACACAGCGGAGTTGAAGCGATCGCGCAACTCGCGTTTGAGCACCTTGCCGATGGCGCTGCGCGGCAGCTCGTCGATGACTTCGACGCTGTGCAGGCGTTGCAGCTTGCCCAGGCGCGCATTCGCCCATTCGAGCAGGTCGCCCGCGGCCGCAGGCGGGGTTGCCGTGGCCCGCCGCACGACAAAGGCCACCGGCGTCTCACCCCAGCGCTGTGAGGCCACGCCCGCCACCGCGACTTCGGCCACGGCCGGGTGCTCGCGCAACACGGCTTCGATGTCGCTCGGATAGATATTGAAGCCGCCGCTGATGATCATGTCTTTGCTGCGATCGATCAGGGTGAGGAATCCCTGCGCATCGAAACGCCCGATGTCGCCGGTGCGGATGAAGCGCTTGCCGGTCGCATCGAACCACTCGGCCTCGCGCGTCTTGTCAGGTTGGTTGTGGTAGCCCGTCATCATGCTGGGCGAATGGCCCACCACTTCGCCGGCCGCGCCGGGGGCGACCTCACGCCCGGCATCGTCGATCAGACGGATGTCGTGGCCCTCGGCGGGTCGGCCCACGCTGTGCAGTTTGTCCGGGTGGGCGTGCGCCTCGAGGATGCACGTACCGCCGCCTTCCGTCATGCCGTAGAACTCGATCAGCTGGCCCGGCCAACGCCTCAGCACTTCAGCTTTCAGCGCGGCGGAGAAGGGTGCGCTGGTGGCGAATTTGACCTGGAAGCTTGACAGATCGTGGCGCTCGAAGTCGCCGTGGGCGAGCAGCCGCTGGTACTGCACCGGCACGAGCATGGTGTGGGTAACGCGGTGGCGTTGCGCGAGCGCGAGGTAGCCGGCCGCGTCGAACTTGGGGCTCAAGACGACCGTGCCGCCGAACGCGAGTGTCGGCACGAATACCACGAGCGTCGTGTTCGAGTACAACGGCGTGGACAGCAGCGCCACCGTGCGCATTGAATAGCCGTAGCGCGCGCCACGCCGCACATGCGCCCAGCGCATCGCATGCGACTGCACGATGCCCTTGGGCACGCCGGTCGTGCCCGAGGAGTAGATGATGTTGAACGGCGATTCCGGGGCGATTTCCACGGGCTCGGGCAGGCATCCGGGCAAGGCGAGCCAGTCCTGAAAGGCAGTTGCTGCCGCCGAGCCGTCCAGGGCAATGCGCACGGGGCCGAGGGCTGAGGCAGCATCGCCATTCGGCCCATCGAGCAGCGCGGCTGCGGCGGCGTCAACAAACAGTGCGCTCGGCGCACAGTCGCGCAACATCGCCCGCAGTGCCGCCCGGGTGGAGCCCGGCGCCAGGGGCGCCACGGCGGCTCCGGCGCGCAGCACGCCGAGGAAGACCACGGCGTATTCGATCGATGCCGTGGCGCAAATCGCGACCGTCTGGCCTGGCCCGACTCCCGAGCGCTGCAAGGCACAAACCACGCGGTCCATCAGCGCGTCGAGACCA
>JANOLJ010000093.1:0-3614 GCA_031419715.1 Burkholderiales bacterium
GGCGCCGAGCACGCGCAGCACGTCCTCCAGCTCGGGCTCAAGCGTGGCCAGGCCGGTCGCGATGTTCACCGTGATCGGGAAGAACGAGATCAGGAACGCGGTGAGGATGCCCGGGCCGACGCCGATGCCGAACCATACGATGAGGATGGGCACGATCGCCGCTTTGGGCACGGCGTTGAAGGCGACGAGCAGCGGGTACACGGCGGCGTAGGCCAGGCGCGAACTGCCGACGAGGAAGCCGAGCAGCACGCCCACGACGATGGACAGGGCGAAGCCGAGCATCGTGACCCAGAAGGTTTTCCATGCGGCTTGCGCGATCGGCGCGGCGAACTGGGCCATGGCCTGCGCGATCTTCAGCGGCGTCGGAAAGATGTACTCGGGCACCGCGAGCAGGGCGCACACCGCTTGCCAGAGCACCAGCAATGCGGTCAGCGCCAGCACGGGCGCCCAGCGTTCGGTGTTCTTGCGTGTCATTGGGGTGCTGTGCCGGTGGTGGCGTTCGAGATCGGTGTCGATGTCGATGTCGATGGCACCCCCTGCGATGCCGGCGCGCGCATCGCGCCGATGTGGCCGCGCAGCTCGTGCACGATGTCGGTGAACTGCGCCGTGTAAGTGATCTCCAGGTCGCGCGGGCGTGGCAGGTCGATCTCGCGGCGCACTACCATGCGGCCCGGGCTCTTGCTCATCACATACACGGTGTCGGCGAGGAATACCGATTCGCGCAAGTCGTGCGTGACGAGGATGACGTTGAAGCGCTGCACCTGCCACAGGTCGCGCAGCGTGCACCACAGCTCTTCCTTCGTGAATGCATCGAGCGCGCCGAAGGGCTCATCCAGCAACAACATCTTCGGCTCGTGGATCAGCGCCCGGCAGATCGACGCGCGTTGCTGCATGCCGCCTGACAGTTGCCACGGGAACTGGTCTTCAAAGCCGGCGAGGCCCACGCTGCGCAGCAGCTTGCAGGCGCGCTCGCGATACTCAGCGCGGCGCGCTTTGAATTGCGAGCGATGCGGCTCGACGATCTCCAGCGGCAGCAGCACGTTGTCCACCGTGGTGCGCCACGGCAGCAGCGAAGGCGCCTGAAACGCCATGCCGCTGATCTTCAGCGGCCCGGTGACGGGCTGGCCGTCGATGTGGATGTGGCCCCGGCTGGGCATCTTCAAGCCCGTCGTCAACTTCATGAACGTCGACTTGCCGCAGCCCGAGGGTCCGACGATGGCGATGAACTCGCCCTTTCCCACTTGCAGCGAAATGTCTTCGACGGCGAACTGCTGCTTGGCGAGCAGATCTTCGTTGTAGGCGAGCCAGACGCCTTGGAAATCGACGAAGGGACGACGCATCTCGCTCACCATCGCGCCGTCATCCCGGCGCATGCGGTGGATCCCGGCTTTCGCCGGGATGGCCCAAGTGCGCGCTGTCGCGCATCTGGGTCACTTCTTCACTGCCTTGAAGATGTCGCGCTCGGCGACGCTCGGCAGGAAATCGCCGTTCCACACGGCTTCGGCCTTGATGCGCTCCTTGGTGGCAAAGGCGTCGGAGACCTGGCTCGCCATCAGCGTCAGGCGCGGGCCCAAGGCGTTGCCAAAGCCCTCGGTCTTCGCGTCGGGTGTGAGCACGGTCGCGTCGAGCGCAAGGTTCAGGCGCCGCAGTTCCAGCGCTTCATCGATGATGCCGTCGCGCTCTTTCACCGTGGCGATGCTGCTCTTGGGGTCGGCGATCACATCTTTCACGCCCTTCGTGAACGCGCGCAGAAATGCCTTCACCGCTTCGGGGTTCTTCTTGAGAAAGTCTTCGCTGGCGATGATCACGTTGCCGTACAGCTTCACGCCGAACGCGGGGTAGGGCAGTACAACCACATCCTCTGCTTTGACGCCGCGTGCTTCCAGATTCAGCAGCGACGTGAATGAAAACCCGGTGATCGCATCGACATCACCGCGCACCAGCATCGTTTCGCGCAGCGGCGGGTCCATCGATGTCCACTGCACACCGGCAATATTGTTCGCCTTCGCGAAGATCGGGAATGCCTTGCGGCCAGCGTCGAACACGGGAGCGCCGAGTTTCTTGCCGTTCAGGTCGGCCGGGGTCTTGATGCCCGATTTCTTCAGCGCCAGCACGGCGGCGGGCGTGTTGTTGTAGACCATCATCACGGCGACCGGCTTGCTCGGCGCTGACGCATTGTTCGCGTGAAACTCCATCAGCGCCGCGAGATCCGCAAAGCCCATGTCATAGGCGCCCGAGGCCACGCGCGTCACCGTGCCGCCCGAGCCGTTGCCGGCGTCGATGGTCACGCCCAGCTTCTCCGCCTTGAAATAGCCCTTCGTCGCGGGCACGAGGAACAGCGCGGCGGGCCCCTCGAAACGCCAGTCGAGCTGGAACTTGATCGCGGTTTCCTGGGCGTGCGCGACGGGCAGGGCGCAGGCCAGGGCACCTGCGAGGATGGCGCGGCGGGCGAGGGGAAAATGAGTCATTCTGGGCTCCAGGCTGGAAGGGATGGGTGGGCCGAAACGGGAGTGCAAATTGTGTGCCACGGGAGCGCCTGGCGACACCCGTTTCAACCCTGGTCTGCAGGCGAACCCGCGGACGCCCGGGCCAGCAGGTCGAACAGCGTGCGCGCCACCACCTTCGTCGCCCGGCGCAAGTCTTCGAGCACGATGTGCTCGTCGGCGCGCTTCGCGTTCGACTCGAGCACGGTGCGCGGCCCGGCACCATAGATGACGGCCGGAATGCCGCGCTCGCAGAACAGCCGCACGTCGGTGTAGAGCGGCGAGCCCGACTCGGGAATCGCTTCGCCGAAGATCGTGGCGCCGTGGCGTTGCAAGGCTTCCACGAGCGGCCGGTTTCCCGGCAAGGGCTTGAGCGGGTGCGCCAGCAGCAGGCGCCGAATCTCGACGCGGATGCCTGGCACGACCTCAGCCGCGTCGAGGATGATCCGCCTGACCTCGGCTTCCACGTCCGCCGGCACTTCTTCGGGGATCATGCGCCGGTCGATTTTCAGCGTCACCTCGCCCGGCACCACATTGGTGTGGGTCCCGCCCTCGATGCGCCCGACGTTGATATAGGGGTGGGTGATGCCCGCCACCTTGGACCGGATCGACTTGTAGTGCATGTTGCGCCGGTAGAGCATCGCCAGGATCGCCGTCGCGCCTTGCAAGGCGTCGATGCCGGACTCGGGTATCGCCGCGTGCGCTTGTTTGCCGTGCACCTTCACTTCGAGTTGCAGGCAGCCGCAATGCGCGGTGATCACCTGGTAGCTGAAGCCCGCGGCGATCAGAAAATCGGGCTTGATCGTGCCGTTGGCGAGCAACAGGCCCGGGCCCAGCTCGCCGCCGAATTCTTCATCGTAGGTGAAGAGCAGTTCGACCGCGCCATGCAACGGCGTGCCCAGGCTCTCCAGCGCGCGCACCGCGAACGCATAGGTGGAGAAGTCGCACTTGCTCACTGCTGCGGCGCGGCCGTAGAGCTTGCCGCCCACGACTTCGCCGCCATACGGGTCGTGCGTCCAGCCGTCGCCGGGTGGCACCACATCGCCGTGCGCGTTGAGCATGATCGTCGGGCCGGCTCCATAGGGCCGCCGCACGACGAGGTTGGTGAGCGACTGCAAGCCCGCGGCGCGC
>JANOLJ010000094.1:0-9728 GCA_031419715.1 Burkholderiales bacterium
CGCGTGGTGCATCCGAATGTGGTCAATCCGGTCGTGATCGGCGGCCGGGCGATCTCGGACCGGACCATCGAAGGCGTGATCGCGTTCATGATGATGTATGGCGCCACGCTCGTCGGCCTGACGATGGTGCTGCTGTTCAGCAGCCTGGACGTCGTGACCGCGTTCACCGCCACGATCGCCTGCGTGAACAACATCGGCCCGGGCCTGGGCGATGTCGGCCCCGCCGTCAACTATGGTGGCTTGAGCGACTTTCAGACCTGGGTCTGCACGCTGGCGATGATGCTCGGCCGGCTCGAGCTGCTGTCGGTGCTGGTGCTGTTCACGCCGCAGTTCTGGCGCAAGTAGGTATCGGTGAGCCCCGCGCAGGCCGGTGCGTCAGCCGCGAGATGGTGGAAATCTGCGTCACCCGCAACCCGGGCCTGGGAGCCTGCCGGCGCTCGACTTCGCCGGCGCGCCCTGCGGCATCGACGTGCCCCTGGTCGTCGCCGCCGGCATCCGCCCCGTCTTCACTCTTGAAGAGCGGTCGTCCGCAGGTGTAAGTGCGCGTGTCGTTGTGTCGCGCCGTCGCGGACCGACAACGACCCCAGCGCGCCCCAGGCGGCTCACTGGGCACAGCCGCCCCGCGGCCCGGCCGGTGCGGCGAATCGACTGCGTCTAAGCGCGGTAACCGCGAACACAGTTTGTGGCGAGCCACCGAGCACGCCGCACTTATCGTGGCCTCGCGGCGCACGCGGCAGGCGCGCCCGGCATCCAACAGACATGTCCACTTCAACGTCAAGCAAAGCGAGGTATTCATGCAAGATAGAGCTGTTCCGACTTTCAGGTTCCCGGACGGCACCTGCATCGCGCAGGCGCAACCGAGACCGCAACGGACCGTGACGCGAAGCTCCCCGGCGCTGTCGGTCATGACCGATCTGACAGAGGTGCGCGCGGCCACGGTCCACCCCGAGGTGTCGCTGGCCCAGGCGGAACAGACCATGATCCAGCAGGGTGTGCGCATGTTGTTCGTCGTCACCCAGATGCCCTGCGTGGACGGCATCGTCACGCTCACCGATCTGCTGGGCGACAAGCCGATGAAGCTCATCGGCAAGCGCCGCGTCAGACACGACGAGATTTGCGTGGCGGACGTGATGAGCAGACTCTCCGACCTCGACGTCGTGGACCTGGCAGTCGTGCAACGCGCCAGCGTCGCGGACCTGGTCTCGACTTTCTGCAAGTTCGGTCGGCTTCACCTGCTGGTCGTGGAGGCGGCCAGCGTGGAAGCCCCCGCGCGCATCCGCGGCGTGATCTCGCATGCACAAATCGAGCGCCAGCTCGGCGCCTCGGTGCCCATGGTGGAAGTCGCATCCACTTTCGCGGAGCTCGAAGAGGCACTCGCGTGACCCGCGCCTGACCCCGCGCCGCCACCGCCACGCGGCATCGCGTTCTGCCACATATGCTCCACCGTCAGCCTGGGTGGGTTCTCGTCGCACGACGCGAGCTTCGGCCACTGGAACTCACCGCGCATTGAGGCCGTGGCGGTGGTCTTCATGTTGCTCGCCGGCGTGAACCTGACGCTGTGCAAGTAGCAGGGCGCACCGCTATCGGCTCTGGTTCGGCTTCGAAGTACACACCAGCAGCCAGCTGAGGCCAACGAGCGCGGCGATCAGCGAGCCCAGCAGTATTCCGATCTTCGCCAGCTCGAGCTGCGCCGGGTCAACGAATGCAAGCTGGCTGATGAACAGCGACATCGTGAAGCCGATGCCACCCAGCCACGCGGCGCCCAGCAGGTGTGGCCAGGTCACCCCGAGCGGCAGGCGTGCCATGCCGAGCTTGACCGCAAGCCAACTGAAGCCGCCGATGCCGACAAACTTGCCCAGCACCAGGCCGAACGCGATGCCCAGCGCGATGGGGTCGGCCAGGCTGGCGAGCAGATCCGCACCGCGAAAGTCGATGCCCGCGTTGGCCAGCGCGAATACCGGCAGGATGAGAAACGCCACTGGCGCGCTCAGACCATGCTCGGTGCGCTGCAACGGGCTTTGCACGGCTTGCGCGTCGCGCTCCAGGCTGGCCGCGATCGCCGCCATGTCATGGCTCGTCAGCGTCTCGCTCGGCGTGCTGGGTTCATCGGCATGCGCGCGAAACGCCGCGAGCAGTTGCGACATGCGTGCATCGAACTGCTGCGCGGTGCGCAAGGGGCGTACCGGGATCGTGAATGCCAACAGCACGCCGGCCACCGTGGCGTGAATGCCGCTGAGCAAGGTGAAGTACCAAAGCAATGCGCCCACCAGCCAGTAGGCCAGGCGTCGCCGCACGCCGCCGCGATTGAGCAGGATCAGCGTGCCCAGGGCCAGCGCCGCATTGAGCAAGGCGGCATGGTTCAGCGACTCGGTGTAGAACAGCGCGATCACGAGCACGGCGCCCAGGTCGTCGACGATCGCCAGCGCCATCAGGAAGACGATGAGGGTGCGTGGAATTCGGCTGGCGAGCAAGACCAGGATGCCGATGGCGAAGGCGATGTCGGTGGCCATGGGGATGCCCCAGCCGTGCACTGCCGCCGTGTCGCCGTTGAGCCAAACATAAATCAGCGCCGGCACCACCATGCCACCGAGCGCGGCGACGATGGGCAGGGCTGCGTCTTTCAACGACGAGAGTTCGCCCACCAGGACTTCGCGCTTGAGTTCCAGGCCCACGAGCAGGAAGAACAAGGCCATCAGACCGTCGTTGACCCAGTGGTGCAAGGTCTGCTCGAGTGCCCAGTCACCCAGGGTCAAGCCGGCGGATTGCTCCCAGAAGTGGGAAAACCCCGGTCCGAACGCGGAGTTCGCGATTGCCAGCGACAACAGCGTCGTGATGACGAGCACGATCCCGCCGGCAGTGGCCTGGCGCAAGAAGCGCTCGAACGGGCTGAGGACGGCGCCGAACAGCCGCTCGAGCGGGTACGGCTGACCTGCGGAAACGGCGGGACGGTGCGGGTTCATGCGGGGTGCATTGTCGCGTCCGTCGCGAGCCACGGCCACGTCAATCGACCGCCATCAGTATCAAGCCGCCCGCGCTCCGCCCCCGGCGGGCGGGCTCCGGCCGAGAGGGCCATCGATGTTCAGGCCTGCGCTATGCGGGTTCGACAAAGGCGCTCATGCCTCGCGTACCGTGAGCGCGGCACTTCGTGTCTTCCACATCGACACGATCACGCCGCCGGCGATCAGGCCGAAGGTCACGCCGAGCGACAACTCCGGCGGGAACTTGCCGACGATGCCCACCAGGAAAATCTTCATGCCGATGAACACCAGCACCAGCGCGAGCGCGTACTTCAGGTACTTGAAGCGATGGATCATCGCCGCCAGTGCGAAGTACAGCGCGCGCAGGCCGAGGATCGCGAAGATGTTGCTGGTGTAGACGATGAACGGGTCGGTCGTGATGGCGAAGATCGCCGGCACGGAGTCCACGGCGAACACGAGGTCGACGAACTCCACCAGGCACAGCGCCAGGAACAGCGGCGTCGCCCACACCACCGCGGGCCCCCCGGCCGAGGCAGGCTGGCGCACGAAGAACGCATTGCCGTGCAACCCGGGCGTCACGCGCAGGTGCTTGCGCAAGAACTTGAGCACCGGGTTGTTGCCGATGTCGGGCATGTGGTCGGCGATGACCCACATCTTGATGCCAGTGATCATCAAGAACGCGCCGAACAGGTAGAGCACCCAGGAGAACTCGCTCACCAGCGCCGCGCCCAGGCCGATCAGAATCGCGCGCAGCACGATCACGCCCAGGATGCCCCAGAAGAGCACGCGGTGCTGGTATTCGCGTGGGATCGCGAAGTAGGTGAAGATCAGCGCGATGACGAAGACGTTGTCCATCGACAGCGACTTCTCGATCAGAAAACCGGTGAAGTACTCAACGCCGCTGGAGCTGCCGAGGGTCCACCAGACCCAGGCGCCGAACAACAGTGCGATGCTGATATAGCCACTGGAGAGAAGCAAGCTCTCGTTGACCCCGATTTCGCGGTCGGTTCGGTGCAATACCCCCAGGTCGAGCGCGAGCAGCGTCACGACCACGGCAACGAAGATCAACCAGATCCAGGTTGCCGTGCCGAGAAAGGGGGCATGCATGAATTCCAGCAAGGCTTCCAAGAACGACTCTCCAACGTGAACTTCAAGTACCGCAGCGCGACCGCTGCGCCGCAGCTCAGGCGGCCAGGCGTGAGAAGCGATCCGCCCTGGGCTCGAGCATGGCGCGATGCAGACCCCAGTTCTCGATCACCGCCATCAGCACATTCGCCTCGCCCTCGCTGACATGCGCGTCGGATTCGACGACGGCGATGCAGATGCGCGTGAGCTTGCGTCGCAGCTCGGGATCGTCGATCTCGCCCATCAGGCCGGCCAGCGTGCGCGAGTCGAGCCGGCAGGCATCGTCCCAACTCAACTCCATATTCGTCAGCATGTCCTCGCACACCTGATGAATCAAGGCGTGCATTTCGACTCGCCCCAACCCGAGCTGGGTGTAGGCGCGCAGCTGATCGAGGGTGTCGAGTTCGGTATTCGACAGTCTGCCGTCGGCCAGCAATGCCAGGGCGACGATGCGGCCCGCGGCCTGCGGGCTGTTGGAAGGATAGGTGCGCATGCGGATACTCCTTGATGGAAGTGGGTGTGGACAGGGATCAATCGAAGATGTCGTTGAGCCAGGACTTTCGTCTGCCGATCGGGCGGTTGCGCGTGCCGGAGTAGTCGGAGTCCTCGAACTCGCGGCGCGTCCCCGGGATGACCATTCCCGAGGAGACCGTCGCGGCACGCTCGATCAGCTTGTCGAGTTCGCCGCGATCAAGCCAGACGCCGCGGCACGCGGGGCAGTAGTCGATCTCGACACCTTGGCGGTCGGTCATCACCAACACGGCGTCGGCACAGCTCGGACATTTCATGGTTTGCTTTCGCCACGGCGCGGGCCGTTAAACAACTCTTGCATAGAAAGCCTCCAACGGGTTGACAAGGTGGGCGAAGGTTAGACGCCGGTCGCTCATTGAAAAAGCAGAGAATGAAGAACCAAGACTTCCGGGAAACCTGAGCATGAGCCAGAGCTTCAGCTACCGGCATCTGTATTACTTCTGGGTCGTCGCCAAGGCCGGCGGGGTGGCGCGTGGCGCCGAGCGCCTGGGCATGGCCGTGCAGACGGTGAGCACCCAGGTGAAGGCGCTGGAGCGTTCGCTCGGCTACGCGTTGCTCAAGCCGGCCGGGCGCGGCCTGGCGCTCACCGAGGCGGGCACCGCCGCGATGCACCACGCCGAGCAGATCTTTCAGCTCGGCGAGATGCTGCCGGCGTTGGTGCGCGAGGCGGCCAGTTCACCCAGTGTGCGCCTGGCGGTGGGCATTTCCGACGCGCTGCCCAAACTCGTGGTGCACCACCTCATGCAGCCGGTGATGCAAGAGCCCACGCTGCGCCTGCTGTGCCATGTGGACGAATTCGAAGACCTGCTCGGTGACCTGGCGCTGCACCGCCTGGACGCCGTGCTCGCCGACCGCGCCGCGCCGGGCAACCCGAACCTCAAGCTGTACAGCCATGCGCTGGGCACATCGCCCCTGGGTTGGTACGCTGGCTCACAGTGGGCCGCGCAGGCGCGGCGCGGGTTTCCGCGCTCGCTGGAGCAGGTGCCCGTGCTGCTGCCCACGTCGCACGCGGCGGTGCGTGGCCGGCTCGACCGATGGTTCGAGCAGCACGGCGTGCGCCCGCGCATCGTCGGCGAGTTCGAAGACAGCGCCTTGCTCAAGACCTTCGGCGCCGGCGGCATGGGGGTGTTCCCCGCGCCAGAAATGGTGCACAGCGAACTGCTTGAACACTACGCCGTCAAGCGCATCGCGCATTGCGAAGGCGTGGAAGACCACTACTTCGCGATCGGCACCGAGAAGAAGGTGCTGCATCCGTTGGTGCAGCGGCTGTTGCCGGGGTGGCGTTAGCGGGCAACGCTGAACAATTCCCGTGCGGGCATCGCCATGCCGCAGTCCCGCGCGGGTCGCGCCATGCCGCTTCAGCGGGCCGCCCGCGCCGTGGCTGCGAAGCGCGCTTCGAGGCCATCGCCCAGGCGCTCCCAGACCAGGCGCATGCGGCGGCTGCGGCGCAGTTCGTCATGCGCGCACAGCCACACCTCCTGCTTCAGGCCGACTCGGTCCGCGAGCACGCGGCGCAGGCCGGGGCGCTCGGCGGCGATGTCGACGAAGTACATGCCCACCGCCGCGCCGCACTCCACCGCTGCTTGCAGTGTGAGCACGTTGTCGCTGCGCCAGCGAAAGCGCAGCGGCGCGGCGGGGCGCTCGCCGAGCAAGGCCTCGGCGATGGCCATCGGCTCGCGGTCCCAACCCGTGACAACGCCGCCTTCGGGCATGGTGAAACCGCGCGGCTCGCCGAAGCGCGCGAGGTAGCTCTCGTGCGCGAACAGGCCCATCTCGGTGTCACCCACTTTGCGCGCGATCAGGTCGTCTTGTTGAGGGCGGAAATGCCGCACCGCGATGTCGGCGTCGCGGCGCAACAGGTTGTCGCTGCGGTTGCTCACCGCTAGCTCGATTTCGAGTTCGGGCTGCTCGTGCAACAGCGGCGCGAGAAGGCGCGGCACGACGTGGTAGCCATAGGCTTCCGACACCGCGAGCCGCACGACGCCGACGATGCGTTCAGCGCTTTCCGTGAACAGGCGCGCGGCGTCGCGCACCGCCTGGTGCATCGGCGCGGTGGCTTCGAACAGTGCGGTCGCGCGCTCGGTGGGTTCGAGTCTTCCGGGCCGTCGCACGAACAGCGTCTCGCCGAGCAACGCCTCAAGTTCGCGCAGGTGCCGGCCCATGTTGGGCTGCGTCGTGCCCAGGCGCCGTGCGGCCTCGGTCAACGTGCCGGTGTCATAGATCGCGACGAATGAACGCAGCAGGTTCCAGTCGTCCAGGCGCGGACCCGGCGGCGCCGCGGCGCTGAGTTCGGGCACGGGCGGAACGCGCTTTGCCATGGCATGCAGTTTCGCATGGCAGGCATGTGGCCTTGGGCGTTGGCATGGGGGCGCCTCTAAGCGACAGTGACGCCGCCGCCCTCAACAGCGAAGCACAACTTGCACCGAAAGGAACACCATGCCCCACCGCTCGAACCTTTACCTCAACCGCCGCCGCGCCATCGAACTCGTCGGCGGTGGCCTGGTGCTCGCCAGTGCCACTTTGGCCGGTTGCTCGTCGGCCTACCCGGCCGCGAGCGTGCAGGCCTGGCAGATGAGCGCCGACGACGCCGACGTGCGCCGCTTCATGCTCGCGCACGCCCTGCTGGCACCGAACCCGCACAACCGCCAGCCCTGGCTCGCCGACCTGCGCCGTGCGGATGAGATCACGCTCGTCTGCGACAAAGACCGGCTGCTGCCCGAGACCGACCCCTTCGGCCGCCAGATCCTGATCGGCTGCGGCGCGTTCATCGAACTCGCGGTGATCGCCGCCGCGCAGCGCGGCTATCGCGCGCAGGTGCAGACGTTTCCGCAAGGTGAGCCCGCCGCGGGCGAGTTGCCGGGCGGATACGCCGTTGCGCGGCTGGTGCTGAGCCGCGATGCGCCTACACCGCGCGACCCGCTGTTCGCGCAGATTCGGCGCAGGCACACCCACAAGGGCACCTACGACAACGCGCGCCAGGTGCCGAGCGAACTGTGGCAACAGCTCGCGTCGAACTCGCGCAGCTTCGGCCTGCTGGCGGGGGAGATCGTCGAGCCTGCCGGCATCGGACAGGTGCGCGCGATCACGCGCGCATCCTTCGAAACCGAAATGATCACACCGCGCACCTGGCTTGAATCGGCGCGCCTGTTTCGCATCGGCCCGAGTGAGATCGAACAGCACCGCGACGGTATTTCGATGATGGGCGTGATGCCGAGATTGGCCAGCAGCCTCGGTCTGTTCGACCGCTTTGAAGTGCCGGCGCGCGGCAGCAGCAACTTCGCGCGCGCGATGGAGCGCTGGACGCCGCAGGAGACGTGCAGCGGCTACCACTGGATCGCCTCGCGCGGCAACAGCCGGCACGCGCAACTGGACAGCGGCCGCGCCTATGTGCGCGCCCATCTTCAGGCTAGCGCCGCCGGGCTGGACATGCACCCCCTGTCGCAGGCGCTCCAGGAGTTCGCGGAAGTGCGCCCGCAGTACGACGCGCTGCACCGATTGCTCGGCTTCGACCCGGCGCAGACGACGATCCAGATGCTCGCGCGCGTGGGTTATGGCGCCGCGCCCGCGGTGCCGACGCCACGCCGCGAGTTGGCGCGGTGGGTCAGGGAATGAGTGCGCCAGCCAGCGCCTGCGATGGACCGCGCAACGCGGTCGTAGGCTGGCCGCGCCGGCCGCTCGCGCGAACGCGGCCTGGGGTTGGGATTGCGCGACGTGTTGTCGGTCCATACTGGAGGCCCCGAAGCAACCGCCCTGCCTGCCGCAAGGCCCCCAAGCTGATGAACACCCATCGTTTCGCGACGCCATGCCGCCGTGAGCTTCTGCGCTTCGGTCTGGGTCTGGCCGGCGCGCTGGGCTGCGGCCCCTTGTGGGCGCAGGGGCAGAGCGATTGCCCGGCGATCCTCAACCACACGCTGCCGCGCCTGCAGGACAACAAGCCGCAGGCGCTGTGCCAGTACGCCGGCAAGGTGCTGCTGGTGGTCAACACCGCCAGCTACTGTGGCTTCACCTCGCAGTTCCAGGGCCTGGAGGCGCTGAATGCGCGCTACGCGGCGCATGGCCTGGTCGTCCTGGGTTTCCCGTCGAACGACTTCCAGCAGGAAGACGCCGACGCGAAGAAGACCGCCGACGTGTGTTTCAACACCTATGGCGTGAAGTTCCCGATGTTCGCGAGCGTGCCGGTGCGCGGCAACGCCGCCCATCCCTTGTTTGCACAACTGTCCCGCGCGACCGGAAAGCCCCCGGCCTGGAACTTCAACAAGTACCTGGTGGACCGCCAGGGCCAGCCGCTGGCCCACTACCCGAGCAACACTGCCCCTGACAGCGCCGTGCTGACAGCCGCCATCGAAAAGGCATTGGCGCTGCGTTGAACAACAGGCTCGGTGCGAGCGCCGCGGCGGCGGCGCTCAGCCCGTCAGGCAAGCCCACGCACGATCAGGGCCGGCGTGCGACGACACTCGACGCATGTTCGAAACCTTCTCAATTTCCGCTTCGTCAGAAGAATCTGTGGGCGAGTTTTTTATGCACCACTTGGCCGCCAACAAAACTGGCTTGAGGGTCAAACGACTGCGCATATTTCCGTTGTCTCGGATTCGAGCCCTCGGCGCTAGCGGTACACAAGGCTACGGTACTTGAGGGCCGGGGCCAGCATGGGCAAGATGGTGGACGTGTGTAGCCGACATACAGCAATTGTGACCGCAGGCGCAGGACTACCAGCATGAAACCAGCGGCGCGGTTCAGGCAAGGTGCCCACAAGAGACAGCGCGGTCGTCTCTTTGGATGAGAGTCCCCAGGGGCCAGGTGCGAGTTGCCTCCACGGTCGAGATATCAGTGCAGGAGGCCGTTTTGGAGTGCACAGGTGGATTTTCGCTTCTGGCCTCCTGTCATGCACGACTGGCAGGTCGCAGCCAGCCCGAACCCGCACGCGGACCCACTCCCGAACAGGCGCAGAATCGTCGCCGAACCCACCTCAACTCCCCATGTCCACCGACAACACCGACCAGATCGCCGAGTGGAACGGCGCGCTCGGTCGGCGCTGGGCCGAGTCGCAGGCCGAGATTGACCGCATCGTCGTGCCCTTCGGCGACGCGGCGCTGC
>JANOLJ010000095.1:0-1725 GCA_031419715.1 Burkholderiales bacterium
GACGGCTGCGCGTGCTCGGCGTCTCATCGAAGAAGCGCATGGCGACGGCGCCGGATGTGCCGACGATCGCCGAGACGATTCCGGGCTTCGAAGTCGTGTCCTGGTACGGTGTGCTCGGCCCGCCCGGAATGCCAGCAGCGATCACATCACGCCTGAACACCGAAATCAACAAGATCCTCGGGTCGGCGGACATGACGAAGCGCTTCGCCGCCATGGACCTTGAGGCGACGCCAGGCAGCGCGGAGCAGTTCGGCGAATACATCCGGCTGAACACGGGCATGTGGTCGCAGGTGATCAAGGACGCAAACGTCAAGGCAGACTGAACACCATGGCAAGCCAGGAACTTGGCGGCAGCCGCGCAGCGGTGGCGCAGCAAGAGGAAGACGCGTTCGCGCTTGTGACTAGCGGCAAACCCGCCGGCGCGGAGATCCGTGGTGTCGACATCTCCAAAGGGGTGCTTGACGCCGTGATCGCAAAAATCCGCGACGCTCTCCACCAATGGAAGGTCGTGGTGCTGCGCAACCAGCGCATCACGCCCGAGCAGCAGATCGCGTTCTGCCGCCACTTCGGCAAACTCGAAAGGCACGTCATTCCGCAATACCTGGTGCCGGGGTACGAAGACCTGGTTCGCGTTTCCAACGTGCTTGACGATGGGGGCAAGCCCATTGGTCTGGTCGATGCCGGCCGCGTGTGGCACACCGACGGGCACTTCCTGCCGCGGCCCAATCTTTACTCGATGCTGTACGCGATCGAGATTCCGCACGATGCCGCAGGCCAAGCGCTGGGGCCGACGCTGTTCGCCAACACCGCCCATGCATATGCGCAGTTGCCGCAAGATTTGAAGGAGCGGCTGCATGGCTTGCGTGGCGCGAACTCGCTCGCCAATGTGTACGCGCGCATGCACGCCGAGAACGCGGCCAGGAACAGGCCGCCCCTGACCGAAGAGCAAAAGCGTGAGGCCCTGCACCCGGTGGTTCGCACGCATCCCCACAGTGGCGAGAAATGCCTCTACGTGAGCCATGCCGCGACGGGGCGCATCGATGGCCTGGATGCCGCCGAGGGCGAGGCACTGATCGGCTGGCTGTCGGACTGGTGCGTCCGCGAAGAGCATGTCTATGCGCACCGCTGGGCGGTGGGCGACTTCCTGCTGTGGGACAACTGCGGCAGCCAGCATCTCGCAGTCGGTGACTACGCATTGCCCCAGCGCCGCCTGCTTCACCGCACGACGGTTGGCGGGTCCGAGACGTTTTGAATCCCCGATGACAGGGAAAGAATCGCGGATCGGGTCGGAGAAGCCGGGCCCGGCTCCCGCGGCCCGCATGGGCCTGCGCCTGCGCCTGATCGAAATCTTCGTGGCCGTGACCGAAGACGGAACGATGAACGAAGTGGGCGCGCGGCTCGGCATCAGCCAGGCTGCGGTGTCGCAGGCGATCACGCAGCTGGAGGGGCTGCTCGGGGTTAGCCTGTTCGACAGAAGCGTCCGCCCGCCGGCGTTGACGCTGGTTGGAACATCGGTGCTGCGCTGCGCCAGGGAAGTGACGGCGAAGGTGCGAGAGCTGGAAGATGCAGCAAGGTACGGCGCCAATGGTCCCGTCCCGCTGCTTCGCATCGGGATGCTGGACAGCTTCACATCCACTGCCGGCGCCGCCATGCTCCTGCATCTCAACGAGATCGCGCGCGAGTGGACGGTCACGTCTGGCTTCAAGGGCACGAGCATGCAGGCGC
>JANOLJ010000096.1:0-23726 GCA_031419715.1 Burkholderiales bacterium
GCCCATTCTGGTGGGTCTGCTGCTCGGGCCGGCGGCGCTGGGCGGCCTGTTGATGGGCACCATCGTCACCGGTCTGTTCGTCGCCATCTCCATGTGCACCGGCGGCGGCGCTTGGGACAACGCGAAGAAGTACATCGAAGACGGGCACCACGGCGGCAAGGGCAGCGAGACGCACAAGGCCGCCGTCACCGGCGACACCGTGGGTGACCCCTACAAAGACACAGCCGGCCCGGCGGTGAACCCGCTCATCAAGATCATCAACATCGTGGCGCTGCTGATCGTGCCGCTGTTGCCGGTTTCTGCCTCGACCGACAAGGCGGCGTCGCATGCGCCTGCCGTCACCGCGCCTGCGCCCAAGGCGATCAGCGCCACCGTGGCGCCGGCCGCGAACCCGGTGGCCGCCACGGCGGCACCCGCCGTGGCCCCAGCGGCGAGCAAGTAAGCACGCCGGCAAGCACGCCAACGCACTTCGCGCAAGGGCCCGGTCTCGCAAGAGCCCGGGCCCTTGTTCCGTTCGCGCCCGACAATCCCGGCATGCCGCCCCCACCCGCCACTCGCCCGCGCGGCCAGGTGATCGCCTTGCTCGGTGCCGAAAGCACCGGCAAGACGACGCTCGCGCACGGGCTGCGCGACGCGCTGGCCGAAGAGGGCCACCAGGTCGCCTCGGTCGCGGAACACCTGCGCGAGTTTTGCGACCAGCACGGCCGAGCGCCGCGGCGCGAGGAACAACTCGCGATCGCCACTGAGCAAACGCTGCGCATTGGCAACGCCGCGGCTGAGCATGCCTTCGTGATCGCCGACACAACCGCGCTCACGATCGCCGTGTACAGCGACTTCATCTTTGGCGATCGCGCGCTTTACGCATCAGCGCTGAGCGCGCAATCCGGCTACGCCCTGACACTGCTGGCCGCGCCAGATATCGACTGGCAACCCGACGGCCACCAACGAGACGGCGCCCATGTCCGCGAGCCCATAGACGCCCTACTGCGCGCCGCGCTGCACCAGGCGCAACTGCCGTTCTCGGTGGTCTACGGCAACGGCCCCACGCGCCTGCAAAATGCCCTCGCGGCGGTGCGCTCGGCGTTGAAGTTTGAGACGGCGCAAGCCGTGGGCACATCGGCACCTCGCTGGCAGTGGGTGTGTGAACGATGCGGCGACGCGCAATGCGAACGCCTGTTGCTGCCCAGACCCTGAAACGCCGGAAAACCGTCAGTTGATCGCCGCCGTCGGCGGAATCTGATCGCGCGGTGGCGTGAACAGCTCGCCCACGTCCACCGAGTCGAAACGATATTGCCTTGCGCAGAATTCGCAAGCCACTTCGACCCGGCCTTGCTCGGCCAGGATGTCGTCGACTTCAACTCGGCCCAGCCCCTGCATCATGCGGCCGACGCGATCACGCGAACAGCGGCATTCGAAACGCGGCGCCGCGCCCTCCGTGGCGAAGCGGCGCAGCGGCTCTTCCCAGTACAGGCGGCGCAGCAGCGTTGCCGTGTCCAGGCTGAGCAACTCGGCACGCGTCAACGTGGCCGTCAGATGAGCAATGCGATTGAACGCTTCGGCACTGGCAATGTCATCGGCGCCCTGCGATGCGGCCAGGTTGGCCGCGCCCTCCACCGGCAGGCGCTGGATGAGCAAGCCCACTGCCACGTTGGCGTCGGCGGCGAGCATGAGGCGCGTCTCCAACTGTTCGGACTGGCGCATATAGTGTTCCAGCACGGTGCTCACGTCGGGCAACGCTAGGTGGTGCGCGTCGCTCAACGCCACCACGCCTTGATAGGGTTGCCGGCTCGGCTGCGCGGCGCCCGGGTCGAGGGTGATGGCGCAGCGCCCGGCGCCGTGGCGGTTCAGCACTTGCACAAAGCCGTCTTGCGGCGCCACACTGCCGACCACTTTGGCGGTGGTGCGAAACGACAAGTCGGCCTGTACTTCGGCCACCGCAAGTTTCACCGGCCCATCGCCGAACACCTGCAGGATCAGCACACCGTCGAACTTGATGTTGGCTTGCATGAGCACAGCCGCGACTGTCAACTCGCCCATCACGTCGCGCACCGGCGCTGGCCACGCCTGATCGGCGTCGGCTCGGCGCTTTAGCAACTCGCGCCAGCCGTCGGTCAGGCGCACCAGGTGTCCGCGCACCGGCAGGCCGTCGAAGATGAATTTTTGAAGTTCGCTCATTCGTGCCGGCGCGCAGCTAGTCGATGCGACGCAGTCCGCCGCGAAACCGCCGCGCATTGGCCACGTAGTGATCGGCAGCCGCCTTCAGCCCGGCAGGCTGCTCCGGGCTCAACATCCGCACCACCTTCGCTGGGCTGCCCAGGATCATCGAGCCGTCGGGGAACTCCTTGCCTTCCGTGACCAGGGCACCGGCACCGACCAGGCAATTCTTGCCGATGCGCGCGTGGTTCAGCACCACTGCCTGAATGCCGATGAGCGAGCCCTCGCCTATGGTGCAGCCATGCAGCATTACCTGATGCCCGATGCTCACGCCGTCTTCCAAGGTCAGCGGCGAGCCGGGGTCGGAGTGGAGGATCGCGCCGTCTTGCACGTTGCAGCGCGCGCCGATGCGCATCAACTCGTTGTCGCCACGCAAGATGGCGCCGAACCAGACGCTTGCGTGCTCGCCCAAGTCCACGTTGCCGATGACCTGGGCGCTGTCTGCCACCCAGGCGGAGGCGGCGATGCGTGGGACCGCTTGATCGAGTTGATAGACTGCCATGGTTATTCTGTCCCGACGTGTGGCCGCGATTCTATGGACCCGCCCGGCAATGCGTGGGCGCCACAGTTTTCAAGCCCTTTCTTGCTCAATGTCGTTTCCCGATTGCAGTGGGCCGGGCGTTGCGCGAAGATGCGCCCGGCCGCAACCGGCTTGGCGTGAGAGCGCCCAGCCCTTTGCCAACGAGACGAAGAGGGACAAACCCATGCGTGCAGCCATCTACCGTGCCAAGGGTGCGGCATCCGAGGTTCTGAGAGTCGAGACGATTGCGGCCGCCGAGCCCGAACTCGGAGAGGTGCGCATCAAGGTCGCGTACTCTGGCGTCAACCCATCGGACGTGAAGTCGCGCGCCGGCACTGCCAACCCGGCGATGGACTACTCCGCCGTCGTGCCCCACAGCGACGGCGCCGGCACGATCGATGCGCTGGGCCCGCTCGTGATCTCGCGCCGCGTCGGCCAGCGTGTCTGGTTGTTCAATGCGCAATGGGGCCGGGCGTTGGGCACGGCCGCCGAGTTCGTGACGCTGCCGGCGCAGCAGGCGGTGGCACTGCCCGCTCATGTGCCCTTTGAAGTGGGTGCGTCGATCGGCATTCCGTTGATGACCGCGTACCACGCGGTGCAGTCTTGCGGCCCGCTGCTGGGGCGCAATGTCGTCGTGTTCGGTGCGGCCGGCAGCGTGGGTCTGTATGCGACGCAGCTCGCCAACATGAGCGGTGCGCGTGTCATCGCCGTCGTCAGCAGTGAAGCCAAAGCCCAGAACGCGCGCGCCGCAGGCGCTTCCGAAGTGATCGACTACCGCAAGGAAGACGTGCCGGCGCGGGTGCGGCTGCTGACCGGCGGCAATGGCGCCGACTGCGCGATCGACGTCGACGCCGCGGCCAACTCGCGGCATTGGGGGGAGATGTTGGCCTTCGGCGCCAAGGTCGTCGTCTATGGCTCGGGGCAGGGGCAAATTCCGGTGCCGTTTCGGCCGATGATCATGGGCTTCGTGACACTGTACTTTTTTATCGTCTACAAGTTGCCCTCGGAAGTTTTGCGCCAGTCGCTGGAGGGCATCACCGGACTGCTGGAGCGCGACGTGCTTCAGCATCCGCGCGTGGAGATGTATGACCTCGAGCAGATTGCCAAGGCACATCAGCGCGTCGAGCAGGGTGCGGACGCGAAAGTGCTGATCAAGCTGTAGCGGCGCGGCCCGGGCAGCGGGTTTGGCAGCGGGCTGCGTTCAGGCCAGGCGCTTCAGGTGGAACGACTTGGGTCGCGTCAGGTGTTCGTAGCCGAGCGTTGACAGTGTCGCGCCACGACCGGTGTTCTTCACTCCCGTCCAGGCGAGTGCCGGATCCAGGTAGTCGCAGCGGTTCATGAACACGGTGCCGGTCTGCAACCGATCACCCAGGTTCAAGGCAACGTCTTCATCCTGGGTGAACAGTGCCGCGGTCAGGCCGTAGGGGCTGTCGTTCATCAGACGCAGCGCTTCTTCGTCGGAATCGACCGGCATGATGCCCACCACCGGGCCGAAGCATTCGTCGCTCATGACCTGCATGCCGTGGTTCACGTCCACCAGGATTTGCGGCGCCACATAGGCGCTGCCGGGCGAGTCGAGGTTGAACTGGCGCGCGTCGATCAAGCGCTTCGCGCCCTTTGCGGTGGCGTCGGCGATCGTCGCGCGCACCGCATCGGCCGCCGCGGCGCGCACCACCGGGCCGAGCGTGGTGGCGGCGTCGAGCGGGTTGCCGAGCACGTATTGTCGCGTCAGCGCCACCGCTTGTTCGACGAACTTCGAGTACACCGAGCGCTGCACATAGATGCGCTGGATGCCGCAGCAGCTCTGGCCGGAATTGAAGAACGCGCCATCGACGAGCGTCTCCACGGCGTGCTCCAGGCGCGCGTCGGCGCGCACATAGGCCGGGTCGTTGCCGCCCAACTCCAACCCGACCTGGATGAAGCGCCCCGCCGCCGCGTGCTCCACCGCCGCGCCGCCCGCCACCGAGCCGGTGAAGCAGACCCCATCGACCTGCGGCGCCTTGATGAGCGATTGCGTACCGTCGTGGTCGGTGTGGATGAACTGCAGCAGTCCCTCGGGCAGACCGGCGTTGGCAAACGCCTCGACGATGCGCTCCGCCGCCAGCGGCGTTTGCGCCGAATGCTTGAGCAGCACGGCATTGCCCGCCATCAGCGCCGGCACCACCGCGTTCACCGCCGTGAGCAGCGGGTAGTTCCACGGCGCGATCACGAGCACCACGCCCAGCGGGTCGCGGCGGATGAAACGATTGAATCCGCTCTGCGCTTGCGGAACCACATCTTGCAGCGCCTCACCCGCGATCGCGATCATGTGCCGGGCGCGCGCCTCGAAGCCGCCCACTTCACCAGGTGTGTAGCGCAGCGGCCGGCCCATCTGGCGCGTCAGCTCTTCGGCGATTTCCGCCTTGCGTGCGACAAACGCATCGACGCCTTTGCTCACCGCCGCGGCGCGCCGCGCGACGGGCACTGCGCGCCACGCCTGATGCGCCAGACAGGCGCGCGCGAGGGCGGCGCTCATCTGTTGCGGGCTCGCGTACTCGCGGCGCACGATCACGGCACCGTCGATGGGGCTGATGGTTTGCAGTTGTTTGGTCATGGAAGTAGGCGTAGATTCACATCGCCACCCTGAACAGCCGCTCAAAATCAGCCGGCGTGCAAGGGCGTGGATTGGTCTGGTGGCAGATGTCGGAGCTGGCCAGCCCGACAAGGCGTTGCAAGTGCTCGGCCTTCACGCCATGCTGGGCCAGGCGCGTCGTGATACCGATGCTCTGCTTCAACTCACCGAGCCACGGCACAAACGCCGCGCCGCCGCCCTTGACGCCACAGGCATGCGCCAACTCGTCGAACTTGCCCGGCACGGCCTCGAAGTTCCAGGCGAGCACGGTGTCGATCATGAGCGCGTTCGCCAGGCCATGGTGCAGGTTCATCACCGTGCCCAGCGCATGGGCGCAGGAATGCACCGCGCCGAGGTCTTTCTGGAACGCGATCGCGCCCATCATCGAACTCATCATCATGTCGCTGCGCGCTTGCAGGTTCGAGCCGTCGCGCACCGCCGCCTCAAGCGCACGCGCCGCGATGCGCGCACCCTCCAAGGCGATGCCGTCGCACAGCGGGTGGTAGGCGGGCGAGAGGTAACTCTCGACGTTGTGCGTGAGCGCGTCCATGCCGGTGGCTGCTGTCACGGCCGGTGGCAGGCCGAGCGTCAACTCCGGGTCGGCGAACACCGCCTTGGCCAGGATCGCCGCAGAGAACACAACCCGCTTGATGTGCGTGTCTTCTTCGCTGATGACGCTGCTGCGCCCGACTTCGCTGCCCGTACCCGAGGTCGTGGGCAGCGCGATGAAGTGCGGCAGCGCCTGCGTGATCGGCCGCACCTTCGGGAGGTCCCACACATACTCCATCACGTCGCCAGGGTGGGTGGCCATCAGGCCGACGACCTTGGCGACATCCAGCGCCGCACCGCCGCCCACGCCGACCACACAGTCGGCGCGATGCGCCTGGTAGGCCGCCGCGCCCGCCATCACCTGGCTGGCCGTCGGGTTGCCGAACACCCCGCCGAACACGCCCACCACCAGGCCATCGGCCTGCAGTTCGGCCTGCAATTGCGCGATCAGCGGCAAGGCGGCGAGGCCCTTGTCGGTGACGATCAGTGGCCGCTTCAAGCCCAGCTCGCGCAAATGCGCATCCACCAGATGGCGTGCGCCCGCGCCGAAGTGAATCGTCGTGGGGAAAGAAAACTTTGTGATGCTCATTGCGCATGTCCTCGTCAGTCGTCGCGGCGAACGCCGCGATTCACTCTTGAGCGCCCCCAGGACGACGCATGTCGTCGGCCTGGGGGCGCTCTCAAGCGATCGGGTCCAACTCGATTATTGAACGCGCACCCAGCGCAGCTCGATCGTGTCGCTCGGCCACTGCACGGCCTGCACTCTTTTCTGCATCGCCCAGGTCACGGTGCGCCGGTACAGCGGCACGTAAGGCAATTCGTCGCCGACGATGCGCAGCGCCACCGCCACCATCGCGCGGCGCCGCGTCAGGTCGGGCTCGTTGCGCATGCTGTCGATCAAGGCGTCAAGATTCGGGTTGCTGTAGCGTCCAGCGTTGAAGGTTCCCAGCCCGCCTTTGTCAAAAGTGCGGAACAAGGCGTTCAGCGAGGCCCAGGCGTCGGGCGTGGGTGTCCAGCCGTACTCGATGAAGCTCGCCGTGCCCTGACTCAGCTTGGGGAAAAACTGATTCGTCGGCGACGAGCGCAGCGTCGTGCGAATCCCGACCTGCGTCAGCATCGCGGTGGCTGCCTGGCACACGGCTTCGCGCCAGGCGACGTTCACGCAGTCGAGGATCACGGAAAAACCGTTCGGGTAGCCGGCCTCGGTGAGCAGGGCTCGCGCCTTGGCCGGGTCGAACGGCAGGCGCTGGTCGAGCTCGGGCGGCGAGCCATCGACGCGCGGCGACAGAAATCCGCCCGTCGGCGTGCCGTGACCACGCAACACCTTCTGCACGATCAGCTCGGTATTGATCGCGTGGTACACGGCGCGGCGCACGCGAATGTCCTTGAACGGGTTGCGGCCCTTCACGTCGCTGCCCTCCAGCTCGTACCGTGCCTGATCGAACGTCAGGTACTGCTGGCCGAGGTCGGGCGATTGCAGCAGGCGCATCGCCGGATCGGCCTTGAGGCGGTCGATGTCGGGCAGCGGCGGGTCGAGCACCATGTCGACCTCCTTCGAGAGCAGCGCGGCGATGCGCGTCGAGTCGGAGCGTATCGTCAGCAGCGTCACCTCATCAACGTTGCCGGAGCGCTTCTCCGCCCAGCCCCACCACTTCGGGTTGCGCTTGAGCACCACGCGGACGTCGGGTTCGAACCGCTCCAGCCGATACGGGCCGGTGCCGTTCGCGTGGCGCACCGCATGGGTTTCTTGCTTGGCGTTGAAGTCTTGCGCCAACTGAACCTTGTTCTGCTCGGCCCAGGCCCGGCTCATGATCGAGATGAACACAAGTTTCTCCGGCAGCACCGCGTCGGGCGCTTCGAGCACGATGTCCAGCGTCAACGCATCGACCATGCGCGCGCCCGTCACGCCCTTCAACTGAAAGCCGCGCTGCGACGGCGCGGCCAGCGCGCGCTCGATCGAGAACACCGCGTCGTCGGCGGTGAACGGCGTGCCATCATGAAACCTCACTCCCGGGCGCAGTTTGAAACGCCAGGTTGTCGCGCTCGTCGCCTGCCACGACAGCGCGAGCGAGGGCTCGAGCCGGTACTGCTCGTCGCGATTGATCAGCGAGTCGTGGATCTGGAATGCGACACGCGAGTGGTACAGCAGCGCGAGCGCGTGCGGGTCCATCGTCTGCGGGTCGAAGGCGCTGGCGATGCGCAGTGTGGTCGCATGGGCAAGGCCAATCATCGCTATGCCAAGCACCAGAGCACCGTGCGCGAATCGGTGGATTGATTTGCGCACGGTCACATCGTTCCGAATTCGCGTTTCGTCTTGGATGGCAACGTCGACGCTCCAATTTCTACCTGTAAGGCCGTGCGCTATCTCGGACGAGTATAGGACTGGCCACTCCCAACGCGGGGGCGTACCTGGCAGGTTTGTTCGTCGACTCCGGGCGGCGTTGCCAGAACGAGAGCTTGCCGTCCTGCCTGTTGCAAGGCGACTGCGATCAACTGAAGGTTGACAATACCCTCACCATGCGCATCGAGACTATCCGCATCCAGAACTACAAGTGCTTCGCCGACTCCGGCGACGTTGAGCTGTCTCCATTCTTCAATGTGTTCGTTGGTCAAAATGACTCCGGCAAGAGTGCGCTTCTCGAAGCATTGAAACAAGCGAATCCCGACAGACCGCATCTGAGTATTCCCGCAATCCCGAACAGAGAGACCTCACCTCTGCCAGTATCGACGGTGAGTCTCACCTATCGCATTTCTGCGGCGGAAATTCAGTCCATCTGCCGACTGCACAGCACGATCATCGTGCCAACGATCGATGGCGGAGACACACCCACATTGCAGAAATTTCAGGATGTCATATCAAAGGACGTGCGCCTGCTCTGTTCGTACCGGACCGGAAAGTTCCCGCTCGGGCGCATTGAGCAGCATGGGGACTCATTGCAAGGATCCTATTCCGTGGCCGCCAACACAGCTGCACCAAGGGGAATTGAGCTCAAGCTCCAGGGGCAGCAAAGTGGAGAAGTTTCAGACATCGGGACCGCGCTGGCCGCGACCCTTCAGGGCCTGATCTATGTGTTCAAAGCCGAACGCCTCAATGTCGGAGAACATACGCTTCAAGGCAACAGCGTCTTGACTCCGAATGCCGCCAATCTTGCCGACGTCATCAATCAGCTGAGCACGAGAAATCGGCCCCAATTTGATCGCCTCATGGGGCACATCAGAACGGTTTTCCCGCACATCACGGATATCTCTGCCCCGTTGATCGCTGCGAAAAACATGGCGCAGATTCTTGTTTGGACTACGGCGGTCGAACTTGAAAGAGAAGACCTCGCCATTCCCCTTGCCGAGAGCGGCACTGGCATCAGCCAAGTGCTTGCGCTTCTTTACGTCGTGGTCACAGCAACATCGCCGCGAATCATCGCTATCGACGAGCCGCAAAGCTTCCTGCACCCGGGCGCCGTTCGAAAGTTGTTCGAGATTCTTCGCGACTACAAGCAGCACCAATACATCATTACGACGCACTCCCCGCTGGCACTGGCGATGCAAGACACCGACGCCATGTTCATCGTTCGGCGTGGGGACGAAGGCAGCAGAGTTATTGCCCTTGACATCGCCAGACAAGAGGATCTCCGATTGTTCCTGAGCGAAGTCGGTGCGCGACTTGGAGATGTTTTCGGCGCCGACTCCATCTTTTGGGTGGAGGGCGCAACCGAGGAGGCTTGCTTTCCGATGATCATTCGCGAAGTTGCCGAGCTGCACCTGCGGGGCATCCAGCTCCTCGGTGTCCTCAGCACAGACGAGTTGGCTGCCAAACATGCGTCACGTATTTGGGAGATTTATGAACGCCTCTCGACAGCGAATAGCCTGATGCCACCGGCACTTGCGTTTCTGTTTGACCGTGACGGCCGCTCGGATGAACAACGGCTCGATATCGAGCGTCGAAGCAGATGTTTGGTCAAATGGCTTCCGAGACGCATGTATGAGAACTATCTTCTCGACCCAGCGGCAATAGCAACCGTGGTCAGCAGCGAAGACAAAGCGGAAGGGAACCCCATCGGTGCGGAGGATGTAGCCGAATGGGTGCAGACGCACGCAAACAGTTCAAAGTACATCGACTCGACTCTCGGCGAGTATCCCGGTGAAGGCTGGCTCGTCAACGTACATGGCGCGCGGTTGCTTGAAGACCTGTTTGCCGCTCTCACTTCAGCGCGTGTACCTTACAGCAAAGTTGTGCATGGCAAGGCACTGACCCGACGGGTGATCGCCCAGCGAACTGCTGACATAGTCGCCCTTGGGCAGTTTCTTGGCTCACTCACTTCGGAGGATGCGCGGTTTAGGCTGCGGTGAGCGACGTGCTTCCGACTGGGCGTTGCTTGTCCTCTACGATTGCCGGTGTCCTATCGTCTGACTGACCGCACCGGATAAGAGCCGGCGCCTTGCGACGTGCGACGCGCAAGGGGTGAAAGTGCTTGGCTTCGCAGTGGCTCTCGGCTATAGCCGCGATGACCGCGCAGGCGGACTACGCCACCAGGCGCCCCAACTGCAAATTCAACACCCGATCGCAGCGCGCGGCGAGCGCTGCATCGTGTGTCACCAGCACAAACGCCATGCCCTGGCGGTGCACCAGGTCGAGCAGCAGGGCGAACACTTTGTCGGCGGTTTCGCGGTCCAGGTTGCCGGTGGGTTCGTCGGCGAGCACGCAGTCGGGATTCGCGACGAGCGCGCGCGCGATCGCCACGCGCTGGCGCTCGCCGCCCGAGAGCTGCGCCGGCCGGTGCATCACGCGCTCGGCCAGGCCCACTTGCGCCAGCACCTCGGCGGCGCGCGCGCGTGCTTCAGGCCTGTCCTGGCGGCGGATGCGCAGCGGCATCGCCACGTTGTCCAGCGCGCTGAACTCCGGCAGCAGGTGGTGGAACTGGTAAACGAAGCCGAGATGGCGATTGCGCCATACGCCTTGCTCGGTGGCGCTCATGCTCGTGAAGTCGCGCCCCGCCAGTTGCACGCTGCCGCTGCTCGGCGCTTCCAGGCCGCCCATCAGGTGCAGCAGCGTGCTCTTGCCCGAGCCCGATGCGCCGACGATGGCCACCGCCTCGCCGCGCGCCACAACCAGGTCAACGCCTTGCAGCACATGCACGTCGAGCGGGGTATCCCCACTGCGTTCAATGAAACGCTTGTGCAGGCCTTGTGCCTGGATCACGAGTTCACTCATGGCGCAGCGCATCCGCCGGTTGCACGCGGCTCGCGCGCCAGCTCGGATAGAGCGTCGCGACGAACGACAGCAACAATGAAATCAGGACGATAGGCACGATGTCGTCCAGCCGCGGCTCGCTGGGCATGCGGTTGATGAGGTAGATGTTGCTCGGCAGGAACGCCACGCTCAACATGCGCTCGATCGCCGGCACGATGCTGCCGACGTTGAACGCGATCAGCAGCCCCAGGGCCACGCCCGACAGCGTGCCGATCACACCGGCCAAGGCGCCCTGCACCATGAAGATGCCCATCACGGAGCGCGGGCTCGCGCCCAGCGTGCGCAGGATCGCGATGTCGGCGTTCTTGTCGGTGACCGTCATCACGAGTGTCGACACGAGGTTGAACGCGGCCACCGCGACGATCAGCGTGAGGATGATGAACATCAGGCGCTTTTCCAGTTGCACCGCGCTGAACCAGTTGCGGTTCGTGCGCGTCCAGTCGCGCACGCTGACGCCCGGGCCCATCTGCACCGCGAGCTGTGCCGCGACGCCGCGCGCCTGGTGCAGGTCTTTCAGGCGCAGTTGCACGCCGCTCGCGCCTTCCAGGCGGAACAATCGCGCGGCGTCGTCCAGATGGATCAGCGCCAGGCCACTGTCGTATTCATAGTGCCCGGCGTCGAACGTGCCAACCACTTCGAACTGCTTGAAGCGCGGAATCAAACCCGCCGGCGTCACCTGCCCGCCCGGCGCGGCGATCGTGACCTTGTCGCCGACGCGCACACCGAGGTTGCGCGCCAGTTCAACGCCGAGCACGATGCCCCAGCCACCGGGCGCGAGGCGCGCGAGGATCGTGTCTTTCAGTTGCGCCGCGAGCTGCGTCACCGTCGCTTCGTCGCTCGGCGAAATACCGCGCACGATCGCGCCTCGCATCTCGTCGCCGCGGGCAATCAAGGCCTGTGCGGCGATGAACGGCGCGGCGCCGATCACTTGCGGCGAGCGCCGGGCTTTGTCTGCGGTGGCGCGCCAGTCCGCGAAGGCCTGACCCTGCGATTCGTAGATCTCGATGTGGGCGATGACGGAGAGCATGCGGTCCGTCACCTCTTTCTGAAAGCCGTTCATCACCGACAGCACGATGATGAGCGCTGCCACGCCAAGCGAAATACCAAGCATCGAGATCGCGGAAATGAAGGAGATGAAACCATTGCGCCGCCCGGCGCGGCCAGCACGCGTGTAGCGCCAGCCCACTTGAAGTTCGAACGGCAGGTTCATGGGTGCAGGACTCTACAGGAGCTTGCGCGCGCCCCGATTGCGCACCGGCTTGATCGCGCACTCGATAATTCGCCCCATGCACGTTCTGATCCCGTTTGCGTCGGCCCACAACGAAGTGGCTGCGCAAGTGCTGCACGACCTGACCCTGCCGTCGCTGACTCACCTGCTGCAACGCCTGACGGCGACACACCGCGACGAAGGCGTGGAAACTTCACTCTCACCGCCGCACGAACGTGCCCTCGCCGCCACCCGGGCCTGGCCGATGCGCGATGGCGCCCTGCCCTTTGCGGCGTTCGAAGCCGCTGCCGATGGCGTGGATGTCGGCGCGCTCGCATGGGGCCTGCTCACGCCGGCGCATTGGAGCGCCGGCCGCGACCGCGTCACGCTGCTCGACCCGGCGGCGCTCCTGCTCAACGCGGCTGAATCGCGCGCGCTGTTCGACGCGGTGCGCCATCTGTTCGAGAGCGAGGGCTTCACGCTCGCCTGGGGTGCGCCATTGCGCTGGTATGCGGCGCACCCGTCTTTGGTTGACATGCCTTGCGCCTCGCTCGACCGGGTGATCGGACGCGGCATCGAGACCTGGCTGCCGCAGACCGGGCAAAGCAAGCTGCTGCGCCGGCTGCAAAGCGAAGTGCAGCTCCTGCTGTACACGCATCCGATCAATCAGGCCCGCGAAGACCGCGGCGCGCTCGCGGTGAACTCGTTCTGGATCAGCGGCTGCGGGGTTCACGCGGCGCTGAGCGGGCCGAACGTGAACGTGCTCGATACGCTGCGCGCCCCCCTGCTGGCCAGCGACTGGGCGGCATGGGCCGAGGCCTGGCAAGCGCTCGATGCCGGGCCGCTTGCCGATCTGCATCGGCGCAGCGTTTCTGGCGAAAACGTGACGCTGACGCTGTGTGGCGAGCGCCATGCGCAGACGTTTGAATCACGGTCAGCCTCGGTGTGGAGCCGCGTCGCGAGCCGCTGGCGCAGCCCGTCGGTGGCGTCGTTGCTGGAGGGGCTGTGAGCACCTTGCGTGAACAGCGCCCAAGCGCCGACGAGCCCCGGCTCGCGCTGCGCGACGTGCCGCCGCGCGCCACATGGGCGCTCGAGCAGGCGGGAGTGCACCCACTGCTCGCCCGCTTGTTCGCGGCGCGCGGCCTGCGCAGCCCCGAAGAACTTGACGACGCCCTGTCGCGCCTACTCCCACCGACCACGCTGTTGGGCGCGCAGGCCGCCGGCGTTTACCTCGCCGACGCGATCGCCGCGCGCAAGATCCTGTGCATCGTCGCCGACTACGACTGCGACGGCGCCACCGCCTGCGCCGTCGCGCTGCGCGGCCTGGCCTTGCTGGGCGCGCCGCGCGAGACCTTGCGCTATGTGGTGCCCGATCGCGCCGTGCACGGCTACGGCCTGACGCCAGCGATCGTTGACCTGGCGATCGCCAAGGGCGCCGACATCCTCGTCACGGTGGACAACGGCATCGCCAGTTTGGAGGGCGTGGCGCACGCCAAACAACATGGCCTGGGCGTGCTTGTCACTGACCATCACCTGCCGGCGCTGCACGGCGATGAGATCATGTTGCCGGCGGCGGACGTCATCGTCAATCCGAACCAGCCCGCCTGCACCTTCGCGAGCAAGAACCTGGCGGGCGTGGGCGTGATGTTCTACGTGTTGCTCGCCCTGCGCGGTGTGCTGCGCGATCGCGGTGCGTTCACCGCACACACCCAACCCCGGCTGGACGCCTTGCTCGATCTGGTGGCACTGGGCACGGAGGCCGATGTCGTGAAACTCGATGCGAACAACCGGCGCCTGGTGGCCCAAGGCTTGAAGCGCATCCGTGCCGGGCAGATGCAGCCCGGCGTGGCCGCATTGTTCAGCGTGGCCGGTCGCGACGCGCGGCGCGCGAGTGCGGGCGACTTCGGCTTCGCGCTGGGCCCGCGCATCAACGCGGCCGGGCGCCTGTCGGACATGACGCTCGGCATCGAATGCCTGACGACTGACGACACCGTGCGTGCCGCCGAGCTCGCGCGCACTCTGGACGGCATCAACCGCGATCGGCGCGAGTTGGAGACGGGCATGCGTGAGTCGGCGGAAGCCCTGCTCGAAGCGCTGATGCCGCGCGGCGACGCGCCCAGCGCGCTGGCCCTGTTCGACCCCGGGTTTCACGAGGGAGTGGTGGGCATCGTCGCGTCGCGCCTCAAGGACCGCGTGCACCGCCCGACTTTCATCTTCGCGCGCGGCCAGGACGGCCTGCTCAAAGGCTCGGGCCGCTCGATCCCGGGCTTTCACTTGCGCGATGCGCTGGACCTTGTCGCGAAGCGCCATCCCGAAGTGCTCAAGCGTTTCGGCGGCCACGCCATGGCGGCAGGATGCACGATCGAGGAATCGCAACTCGCGACGTTTGACGCTGCCTTGCGCCAAGTCGCCAGCGAGTGGCTCGACGCGGCGACCTTGTCGCGAACGCTGCTCACCGACGGCCCGCTGGCCAGCGAGTACTTCAACGCGCAAACAGTGCGCACACTCGACGCCCATGTCTGGGGCCAGGCTTTCGAGCCGCCGCTGTTTTGCGACGAGGTCGAAGTGCTGTCGCAGCGCATCGTCGGGGAGCGCCACCTGAAGCTCAACGTGCGCCTGGCCGGAAGCACGCGTGACGCCATCTGGTTCGGGCGAACCGAGCCGCTCGCGGCGCGCGTGCGCCTGGCCTACCGGCTGAGCGTGGACGAATACAACGGGCGTGAACGAATTCAGATGGTGGTGCAGGCGCGGGAGTGAGGCTGGCGCGGCGATGTGATACGCGCGCCCTATGCACTGGCGCAATTCTCCACAATCGCGCCATAGTCGCGCCACAATCGCGCCATAATCGCGCCACTATTGCGCCATACGCGCGCCACTATTGCGCCACATAAGAGCCTCAATTGCGCCAAACTGGCCACACCATGCCCAAAGCCGCGCCTCGTAAAGAACACGATCCCGTGCTCGCGCAGATGGCTGACTACCCCGCCAGCCATCCGCACGGAGTTGCCCTCGAAGCTCTGTCCGCAGCGCTAAAGGGCTCGCTGCCGCGCCGCACTTTGCAGCGCCGCGTCGCCGCGCTCGTCGCCAAGCAGCACATCTTCGCCACGGGCGCCGGCCGGGGGGTGCGTTACCGACTTGCAACCCGCCATGCGCATGCGTCGGCCGGGCTGCAACCCTTGGCGCTGCGTGCGCCCGGCGACTACTACCTCCCCCTTTCGCCGGGTGGCGAGCAAGTCAAGACCTACGTTCGGCAAGCGCTGCACCAGCGCCGCCCCGTGGCGTATGACATCACCTTCCTGGAGGCCTATGCGCCCAACCGCAGTGCCTACCTCGCGCCCGAGCTGCGCGCTCAGTTGCACTCCCTGGGCAGCCCGGACGTTGCTGCACACGCACCGGCGGGGACTTTCGCGCGCGAGATTCTTGCGCGTTTGCTGATCGATCTTTCATGGGCATCGTCAACGCTCGAAGGCAACACCTACACGCGCCTGGACACGCAACGCCTGATTGAATTCGGCCAGGCTGCGGACGGCAAGGACGCGTTTGAGACGCAGATGATCCTCAACCACAAGGCCGCGATCGAGTACCTCGTGGGCGAAACCCGCGTCGCCGTCGATGCCGCGTCCGTGACCGCGCTGCACGCCCTGCTTTCAGACGGCTTGCTGCGCGACCCGCGCAGCGGTGGCCGCGTGCGCAAACGCGCAGTGGAGATCGGCGGCAGCGTGTACCGGCCGCTCGCCATGCCGCAGCGCCTGTTGGAACTGTTCGACATCACGCTGCGCATTGCCGCCGAGATCATCGACCCCTTCGAGCAGGGTTTTTTTCTGATGGTCCATCTGCCCTATTTGCAGCCTTTCGAGGACGTCAACAAACGTGTGTCGCGGCTGGCCGCCAACATCCCCTTGTTGCGCCACAACCTGTGCCCGCTGTCATTCATCGACGTACCCCCCGCGGCCTACGTTGACGCCATGCTGGGGGTGTATGAACTCGCACGCGTCGATCTCCTGCGCGACGTATTCGTCTGGGCCTACGAACGCTCCTGCCAGCAGTACGCGGCGGTGCGGCAACAACTGGTGGCTCCGGACACGTTTCGCTTGCGCTATCGAGCCGAACTCGGCGTGGCGATCAAGGCGATCGTTCAATTGGGCACCGTTGCGAGCGATCGCCGTGTCGCGAAAATCTTGCCCTCCAGCGTGCCGCGGGCCGACCGTGCGCGATTCATGGCCCTGCTGCGCGGCGAACTCGAACATCTTCACGAGGGCAATGCCATCCGCTTCGGGTTGCGGCCGCTCGAAATCGCGGCGTGGCGCAAGGCGACCCTCACATGAAGCGCGCCGCGACCAATCGAGCGCAGGAGGGCGCCCCGCACCCTGCCTGACCCAGGCAGGGCCGAACCACGGACTCAATGCACCGTGATCGGCGACAGCGCCGAAGAGACATTCGGCCAGTGGATGTTCTCAGCAAGTTCCGCCTCGGCCAGGCGCTGCGTGAGAAAGCGCGTCATGCGGTCCGCGGTGACGGGCCGGCTGTAGAGGTAGCCTTGCGCGAAGTGGCAGCCGAGGTGGCGCAGGAATTCATGCTGCGACTGGGTCTGCACACCCTCGCCCACGACCTTCATGTTCAGGCCCTGCGCCAGCGAGACGATCGTCGTGGCGATGGCGGCGTCACTCGTGCTGCCGGGCAGATCTTTGACGAACGTCATGTCGATCTTCAGCTTGTCGATCGGCAGGCGCTTCACATAGTTCAATGACGTGAAGCCGGTGCCGAAGTCGTCGATCGCGAGCTTGACGCCGCGCTGCTTGAGCAGGTTCAACTGCGCGATGCCGGCGTCAATGTTGTCCACCAGCGAACGCTCCGTGATCTCCAGTTCGATGCAGCTCGGGTCCAGGCCGGACGCGGCCAGCGCCGCGTCGAGCTGGCGCACCAGACCGCGCTTGAGTTGGCGGTCGGAGACGTTGATCGCGATGTACAGGCCAACGTGGCCCTTCATGTGCCACTGTTGCATCTGCGCGCAGGCAGCGTTCAGCACCCACTGGCCGATGTCGGCGATCAAACCGCTGTCTTCAGCCACCGGAATGAACTCTGCCGGGGCGATCATGCCGAGGTCTGGATGATTCCAGCGCACCAACGCTTCCACGCCGACCATGCGGCCGCTGATCAAATCGACGATGGGCTGGTACTGCAGATGCAGCTCGTCGCGCGCCACGGCGCGGCGCAGTTCGCCGTCGATGCGCACGCGGCGCTTGGCGGTGTGGTCCATGTCGGGTTCGAACACCGCACTCGTGTTCTTGCCCAGGCTCTTGGCGCGGTACATCGCCGTGTCGGCGGCACGCACCAGACTCGAGGCATCTTGTGCATCGCGCGGGAACTGCGCCACGCCCACACAGCCGCGCACCTGAAGTTCATGCGGCCCCACGGTGAGCGGCATATCGAGCGTCAGCAACGCGAATTGACCGATCAGCCGCAGGTGCTCGGGCGCGCGGTAGCCCTCCGACAAGATGAGAAACTCATCGCCCCCGTAGCGAAATACCCTGTCGCCACGCGGCAGCTGTTCCGTCAAGCGCTCCGCCAGCGATTTCAGCAGGTCGTCACCCGTGGGGTGGCCGAGCGTGTCGTTCACGATCTTGAAGTTGTCCAGGTCGAGCAACATCAGCGCAAAACCTTCGCTGCCCTTGCCTACGCGGGCAATCATGCGTTGAATTTCCGCGTTCGCCGCGTGGCGGTTCGGCAGCCGGGTCACCGGGTCCACATAGGCCAACTCATCGAGCTGGCTCTCCGAGGCGTCCATTTCGCGGCGAATGCGCGACACCAGCACAAAGGCCAGGCCCATCGCAGCCAGCACCACGACCACACTGACGCCGATGAATGCCGCCATGCGCCCGTAAAGTCCTGCCAGACTGGCCGCGACAACAATCTGCCCGATCGTTTGGCCTTCATGGATGACGGCTTGCGTGACGTGCACTTGCGACCCGCTGAATTCGATCTCCCCGGCAGAGATGTGCCCAAGATCGGCGGGCCGAGTCAGGCTCGCCCTGTCGTTCGGGACGTGGCTGGCAAATAGGCCGCCCTTCGTGTCGTACAGCGCCGCGCCGAGCAGCATCGGCGATGCGCGCACGCAGGCCAGCTCACTTCCTGCTTTCGTCGGGTCGCCGCTGGCCATCGCCGCGGCGCTATGGTGCGCGGTCATCTGCGCTTCCACACGCAGGTTCTCCACCAAGGAGGTGCGCAGCGTAAAGTACGCAAAGCCGTTCAGAGCAACCGCCGCCACGAGCAACGCGGCCCCGGAGGCAACCAGCGCCGCCTGGACCAACCGCGAGCCCAGGCGGGGTTGCCCGCCGGCTGAGTAAGGCAGCGACTTCATGGTGTGGCGGGCGCGGCCCGTACCGAATTGCGACGCAGATTCAAGCATTGCGAGTTCATGTCCGTCAGCTTGCCTGAAGTTGCCGGAAAGCGCCTGTTAAGCCCGGGGCAGGCAGCACAATTCGAGCACTATTCACCCCACCGATTCAGGAGGCCGACGGCACCGGGAATTGGTGTACGTAACGCTTGCGCCTCTAGGGCACCGCATGAAACTCACTCGCCAATCGATCCCTCCCAAGACTGCATCTTTCACGCGGCGCCAGGCTGTGCTGAACGGCCTGGCCGCCGTGGCACCTTGGCTTGGCGCGGGCACCGCAACATTGACCGCGCGCCACTCGCACGCCGCGCCCACGCCGCAAGTGCAACCCTTCGCTCAAGGCCTGCAGCAGCCCTGGGGCCTGGCCTTCTTGCCGGACCGGCGGTTGTTGATCACGCAAAAAACCGGGGCCGTGGTCATCGTGTCGGCCGACGGACGGCAGGTCAGCGCCCCGCTGGAAGGCGTGCCCGCCGTGGTGGCGAGTGGCCAAGGAGGTTTGCTCGACGTCTGCCTGGACCCCGACTTCGACCGCGAACCCTGGGTCTATCTGAGTTACGCCGAGCCCGGCAGCGGTGCTGAAGCTGGCAAGGCCGGCACGTCCGTGGCGCGTGGCCGCCTGCGCGGCAACCGACTGCACGAGGTTGAAGTGATCTTTCGCCAGTGGCCCAAGGTCAGCGGCAGCGGCCACTTCGGTTGCCGGCTCGTGTTTCGGCGCGACAAGACTCTGTTCGTGGCGCTTGGCGAACGCCAGTTGAAGACGCCCGCGCAGGACCTGAACACCCACCTGGGCAAGGTGGTCAGAATCCAGCGCGACGGATCACCCGCGCGCGACAACCCGCCGCTGCGCACCGGCGGCCAGCCCGCCAAGCCCGAGCTCTGGAGCTACGGCCACCGCAATCCTCAAGGTGCCGCGCTGCACCCGCGCACCGGCGAGTTGTGGCTCACGGAACACGGGCCGCAAGGCGGCGACGAAGTGAATATCGCGCGCGCCGCGCAGAATTTCGGTTGGCCCGAGCGCAGCTATGGCTGCGACTATGGATCCTTCAGGAGCGGCTGCGAAATCGGCGATGGGCGCCACGCACCCGACTACGTGGAACCGCTGACCACCTGGGTGCCGCGCTCGATCGGCCCGAGTGGCCTGTGCTTCTACGACGCTGCCCTGATTCCGCAATGGCGCGGCAACCTGTTTGTCGGTGCGCTCGCGGGCCGGGCGCTGTGGCGCCTGACGCTTAACGGCGACACCATCGTCGAACGCGAGCCGCTGCTTCAATCATTGCAAGAGCGGATTCGCGACGTGCGCCAAGGCCCGGACGGTGCGCTCTACCTGCTCACCGACAACTCGGCGGGCCGCGTGCTGCGCATCGCACCTTGACGTGCATCGGTCACGTTCGCTCGCCTGCGACACGCTGGCCGAAGGGTCACCCAGATCGAGGGAGGGCATGCGGGGGGTCGAACCCTAAAATGCGCCTTGACCCATCGAATCGAGCCTGATGAACGCTGACCTGCATTGCCACTCTGACGTCTCCGACGGCACGCTGCGCCCCGAAGCCCTGGCGGCGCGCGCCAAGGCCAATGGCGTCGAGCTGTGGGCGCTGACCGACCATGATGAAGTGGGCGGGCAGCATCGCGCGCGCCACGCGGCGCTCGATCTCGGACTGCCTTACCTCGCCGGGACAGAAATCTCCGTCACATTCGCCGACACCACGGTACACATCGTCGGCCTCGGGATCGACCCCGACGACGCCACGCTGCGCGCCGGCCTCAGCGCCACGCGCGACGGCCGAAAGCTCCGCGCGATGGAAATGTCTGACGCGCTGGCGGGGGTGGGCATTCATGGCGCATTCGAAGGCGCGCTCGGTTTCGTGGGCAACCCCGACCTCATGTCGCGCACCCACTTCGCGCGTTTTCTCGTCGCCACCGGCGTATGCCACGACACCCATGAAGTGTTTCGCAAGTACCTGGTCAAGGGCAAGCCGGGCTACGTGCCGCACCGCTGGGCCACGTTGCGCGAGGCCGTGACATGGATCAACGGCGCAGGCGGCCTGGCGGTGATCGCGCACCCGGCGCGCTACAAGTTCAGCGCCAATGAAGAGTACGCGCTGTTCACGGAATTCATCGCCCACGGCGGGCGCGGCGTTGAAGTTGTGACGGGCAGCCACAGCGCCGCCGACGCCACGCGCTACACCGAAACTGCCATCGAGTTCAATCTGCTCGCCTCGCGCGGCAGCGATTTTCACAGCCCAGAAGAAAGCCGGATGGATTTGGGCGGGCTGCCGGCCCTGTCGGCGAAGTTGACGCCGATTTGGGAAGCGCTGGAACACCGCGTGCAACACCGCGCCTGAACCGCCTGAACCACCTGAAGCCGCGTCTCGCGCCGGCCGTTCAAGGCTCAGGCAAAACGAAAGGCAATCGCACCGAGCGGCCCGTAGTCGACGTGAAACGTGTCGCCGCGCAGCGCCGTCGTCGGCCGGGTGAAGGAACCGGCAAGCACCACGTCACCCGCATTCAACGCCTCGCCATACTGCGCGATGCGATTCGCAAGCCAAGCGACACCCGCCGCCGGGTGATTCAACACGCCCGCGGCCAGGCCGGTTTCTTCGATCACGCCGTTCTTGTAGAGCAGCGCGCCGACCCAGCGCAAGTCCACGTCATTCGGCCGTACCGGCCGACCACCGAGCACGATGCCAGCGTTCGCGGCGAAGTCGGAAATCGTGTCGTATACCTTGCGCGGGGCGCGCGTGTCACGGTCGAACTGCTCAATGCGCGCGTCGATGATCTCCAGCGCCGGGCTCACGTATTCGGTGGCCGAGAGCACATCGAACAACGTCACGCCGGGGCCAGCGAGCGGCCGGTTCAAAATGAAAGCGAGTTCGACTTCGACACGCGGCGCGATGAACCGGTCAAAGGCAATGTCGCCTCCGGCTTCGAAGAACATGTCATCCATCAGCGGCCCGAAGTCGGGCTCGGTGATTTGCGAGGCCTGCTGCATCGCGCGCGACGTGAGGCCGATCTTGCGCCCCTTGATCACGCGCCCGTCAGCCAGTTCCAGCTTCACCCACTCGCGCTGAATCGCATAGCCGTCGTCCACCGTCATCTGCGCAAAGCGCTTCGAGAAATGGCGCAACTGGGTGCGCGTCTTGCGCGCGTCATAGAGTTCGCGCGCGAGCGCGGCGGTGGTGGCGGCATCGAGCATGGGTCGGCCCCGTCTACGCTTTGTTGAACAGCGGATGCAGGTTGCCGAACTTGGCGTCGAAGACCTCCTCGCCTTCGTCCACCTGCAGCGTCAGGCCGACGCCGCGCCGCGCGAGCACGGGCGCAAACCATTCGCGCGCGGCCGCTGTCACGATGTCGCCCGCGTCCTTCTTGGCGACTTCGCTGCGCCCGCGTGCCATGCGCAAATTGAAGTAGACGAACGCATGGTCGCCGCTGCCGTCCGCTACCGCGAAGTGCGCCGCCGGGTAGGCGAAGACACGCGTGCCGCCGATCGGAAACACCGCCTTGCCATGTTCGTCTTTGACCGTCAGCATCGCGTCGGCCAGGCGCCGGCACAGCCCTGACATGTCGGTCTCGGCCTCAATCTGAGGGGTGTACAGGATCACAAGATGCGGCATCAGAAAATCTCCATCACGCCCAGCGTGCAGGTCACGGAAAAAATCGGTATCGGTTGAAAGTGGCGTATTGCGCCCGGCCCACGCGCGGCGGCGGCAATGCTGATGAAGGTGCGCACTTCAAAGCCTCCCTGGCCAGCGTCGCGGTAAATTTCTTCATCGGTGTAGTTGAGCAGCGCGGCCTTTTCATTGCGCGACCAGCGCGCCATGAAGTCGCGGTCCCAGGCCTCGTTGATCTTGCCTGAATCGGGTGTCGCCGGCCAATGGCTGATGCCGCCGGTGCCGATCACGGCAATGCGCTCTGGCACGGAATCAGCCGCGCGGCGCAAGGCCTCGCCGCAGGCCCAGGCACGGTGCAAGGGCGTGAGCGGCGGGCCCTGGCAGTTGATGTTGACCGGAACGATGGCGAGGTCATAGCGCGGCGTCAGGAAGTGCAGCGGCACGGCCAGGCCGTGGTCGAACTTCCACTCTTCGGCATACGCCAGATCCACGCTCTGCATCACTTCCTCGATCAGGCGTTTCGACAGTTCCGCGTTGCCGGGAACCTTGGTGCGCTCGATGCCCAGCCACGCCGGGTCTTCGATCGGGCCCTCGTAAACATCGGCCATGCCCATCGCGAAGGCCGGCATGTTGTTCATGAAGAAGTTGCCGAAGTGCTCGGCGCCGACGAGCACCAGGGCGTCAGGCCGGGTCGCGCGCATCTCGGCTCCAAACGCACGAAACGCCGCATGGAACGGGTCACGCAATGCCGGGTCGGCCATGTGGGCGCGGCCGGTGATGCCAGGGGCGTGGCTGCACACGCCAGCGAACACCAGGCTCATGTTCGCCGCCGGGGCGCCCCAAGGCTTACTTGCCCCGCCGACTTCATACCCCCGCCACGCGCTCGTTCATCGTCGTCGTCATCGCGTAAACGCCGGCACGCACTGGCCCGTGGCGCGCGACGCCGTCGCGCATCGCCTGGATGTAGGCGGGCCACGGCAGGCCGAGATACGCGGCGTAGTGCATCAGCAACTGACCGTTCGCGCCGAGCACATACATCAGGCCGATGTCGCCGGATTGAATCGCCTCACGCTCCTGCGCATCGAGCGGGTATTCGTCGAGCAAGGCGCAAGCCTCGGCCTTCAAGCGTTGCTGCACGCGGACATCGCGATTCAAGTGGAACAGAAACTTCTGTACGCCGTAGAGCGACATGTCAGCAACTCGAAAGGGCTGCGCGCGGGCCGGGCCGGGCGGTGCAACGAGGTGGGGCGCAGCCAACAGGTTGAGCAGCGGCGCTGCGACTGTGGCGGTTGTCGTTCGGGTGATGTACGCGTAGCCCGCGACGCTCGCAGCCCGGGAGGCTGGGGGCCGCCGACGGCGGGCATAAAGAAGTTGGAGC